>NZ_CP061725.1:0-310905 GCF_014764405.1 Micromonospora craniellae
ACCCCAACCCCGGCAAGGCAGCCGACGGCAAGCGGCTACACGGGCTCGCTCTGGACGACAACACCGCCCCGGTCGTCGTCCGGATCTTCGCCGAGTTCCTCGCCGGCAACGGCCTCTACGTCATCGCAGAAGGACTCACCGCCGACGGCATCCCCTGCCCCTCGGCCTACGACCGGGCACGCAACCCACACCGCTCCGGCATCGCCTGGTCCAAAAGCGCCATCCGAGTCATCCTCACCAACCCCCGCTACACCGGCCGACAGGTCTGGAACCGGCAACGCACCGACGAGATCCTGCTCGACGTCAACGACGTCGCCATGGGCCACACCAGCGTCATGCGCTGGAACCCACAACAGCAGTGGGTCACGTCCAACGACGAAGCCCACCCCGCGATCATCGACCCCGAGACCTTCGACGCCGCGCAGGCGCTCCTGCGCCGCCGAGGTCGTGGTCCCGGCGGTGAACACAAGAAGCACCGCGCCCGCCACATCTACCTACTCAAGGGCACCCTGTACTGCGCCCTATGCAACCGGAAGATGCAGGGCCAGCGATCCAACGGCGAGGCGTACTACCGATGCCGCTACGCCCAGGAATACGCCCTCGCCAACAAGATCAACCACCCGCGCAACGTCTACCTCCGCGAACGTGACCTCATCGGGCCGCTCGACGCCGCACTCGCCCAAGCGTTCGCCCCACATCGCATCGCCGACACCATCACCGCACTGGCCGAGCACCAGAAAGCCCCCGACATCGACCACGAGGCCGACCGCGCCCGCACCCAACTCGCCGAATGCGACACCAAACTCACCCGCCACAAGGCAGCCCTCGAAGCCGGAGCCGACCCCACCGTCGTCACACGATGGATCGCCGAGGTCGAAACCGAACGCCGCTCCATCCTGGCCGTGCTCAACCGAGCCCGACCTCAGCAGGCGCACCACCACCTGACACGACAGCAGATAAGCGACCTTGTCACCGCGCTGGGCGACATCGTCACCGTGCTACGAGAGGCCGACCCCACCGACCGCGCCGAGGTGTACCGGCAGATCGGGCTACGCCTGACCTACGACCCCGGAAAACAGAAAGTCCGCGTACAGGCACAGCCTGTAGCGGACTTTCATGGGGAAATGGTTGGTGTCCGAGGGGGGATTCGGCCACAGACACCCAGCACACCTGCCGGAAACAGGTGTTCATGCGTTGCACAGTAGAGTCCAACGCCCAGGCGGTCAATCAGAGGCTGGGGCGGCTACCGCAGGCTCATTCGAAGAGTTCGCGGATGACTCCCATGGCCCGTGGTGAAATCACCTCGTCTGGGTAGAAGTCACTGCACAGGCGTACGGCGTCGTCCACCGACTCGACGCCGGCCAGCGCCGCCAAGGTACGGAGATCGTCCACGTCGCGGGCCCGCGCCGCGAGTGCTTTCATCGCGAAGATGTGCTCCGGCGAAGCCGCCATGACGCGCAGCCCGGGATGGTCGAAGACCCGCCGTCGGCCCGGATCGGTCTTGCCGGAGACGTAGACGCTGGCTTGCTCATTGAGCCACCAGGGCGGCAGTCCCAGGTCGTCGGCCACCGCACGGGCCTCGTCGACAACGACGCCGTGCGGGACGAACATCGCATCGACATCTCGGGTCACCCGCTTCGCGTCATAGGCCAGCGCCATCGCGGCACCACCCACCACGAAGATGTCAGCCACGACGCCACGGCGGACGAGCCGCTCGCCCAAACGGGTGAACGCACGCTCAAGTTCCGCGCGCCCCATCAGGACGCCGTCCGACCCCGCTCACGCCGCCGCCAAATCATGCACCGACACATACACACCATGTTTCCGAAACGCCGCCGGCGCCCATGCCAAAGCATCAGCGCGGTGAATGGCCAGCTCGGCCGGGAACCAGGCCCGACGCAGCACCCGAGTCTCGACCCACGCCGGCGGAGCAAGATCCGCCTGCGCGAGCAGATGCTCCGCGAGCGCTGCCAACAGCGCATCCCACCGCACGTCCCCGGTGGGCCCGGGCTCATCCTGCAACAGACCTACCCTGGCGTCGGCTGGCTCCCACCGATACTCCTCCAGGAACTCCCACACCAGCTTCCAACGGATCCGATCGCTGTCCGCAGCCGCCAGATGGGTCGCCAACACCACCAGGCTCATCGGTTCGTAGCCGGTACCCACCGCGCACCTCACCTCCGAACCCCAAGGCATAACCGGATGCAGCCTATCGCCTCCCCCGCTGGCGAGCCCCGCAACGCCCCGCGCCATCGACCATGTCTGGTCCTGCACCGCGATCAGCCCGTAGTAACCCCGACGGCGAGCGGGACAGCGCCGGCGCGTGGCCGAATCTGCCGGACCCGCGGCCGGCAGGCGCATCCCCAACACCGGACCGTCCGCGTCGACTTCGACCGGCAGGCTCGGCTGTGGCAACACCGGCAACGCCGCCGAAGCCCCAGAAGCCGCCCTCACAGTCTTCGGCGGCACCATGTTTGACCGCTCCGGAGATTAATCGCGCCACACGCCGGCAGGCGGCACTGCCCAGCTCTACTCATCGCGGAGATACTGCGGTGGCGGCACGTGTTCCGGCCCCCACGGGCCACCTACCCCGCCCCGTCAAGGCAGCGGCGGCCCGCAGGGTCGGCCCGGCTTGCGGACCGACCCAGCGCACGATCGTCTAGACCTGCCTCACCTGCCGTCCGCGTTCCGAGGCCATCCGCAGCAGGGATTCCGCAGCCTCAGGAGCGTGTCGAAGATGCGGTCCATGGAGTAGGGCTCGTACGTCGTCTCGGACTCGGCGATCTTGTCCCAGTCGGAGTCGGTGAACTGGAACATCCACAGGGCGTCCATCTCGAAGTCACCGTACCCCTCGGGAAGGTGCTCGAACTCCTGCTTCCTAGCGTTGACGTCGAGGCCGGTGCGCGTCATATGGCCCTCGAGGTGAGAGCGGGCAGCCTCGTCGAGCATCAGCAGCTCAGCGATGGTATGCGGCACCGGCGTCACCCCCCGGGCCAGCAGGGCGCACAGGTCGATGCAGGTCTGCGCGAGCCGAACAAAGAAATCTGGCGGCTGCGCGATCAACGAAGGCGGAAAACCGACTGCGGGACCTTGGTTCCCCCACATGAGGCCTTCCGCCTGATCGAGAAGGACCTCCGCTGTTCCACTCAACGACTGGTAGAGCGCGGCGGCCCAGCGGGGGCCGACACCCCAGAATCCGCATGGGCAAGGGTCGTCTTCCTCGTCTAGTCTCTGCGTCAGGCAGCGGCACGATCCGCCGGGGCCACACTGGTTGTTGCCGGCGTCATCGCCTCGAAGTTCAGCGTGAGGTGGACAGCCGTCGCAGTCGTCGCACCCATCGGCAGGACACTGCGCGACGGGAAACAGCCGAGCCCAATCGATGTCGCTACCGTCCCCCGGCAGGTCGGGGACGTCGAGTTCGCTCACGAACCAGGTGGCAAGGAACTGCCGTTCGTCGGTGTCATCGACGCGCTGTTGGGCTGCTTGCTTGAGCCCAGCTCCGACGCTTGCGGGCAAGCTGAGCCAGAGGCCGGAAAAATCTTCGAGACCCCTATCCGGGGAATTCAGCATGTTGCAGATGGCGACCGCCTCGTACGGCCAATCCAGCGTACGTATTCAGCTTGATATTGCCGGTTCCGGTAGCCATGGTCCGGTGGTGAAGAGTTGTTCGAGCACGTCGAGGGCGTCTTTGCCGTGTTTGGTGGCGGTGGACAGGTAGGACCGTAGGGTGGCGAAGTCGGCCAGGCCTTGCAGGGTGCGCCAGGTCGCGGAGATCTTCTGTTGGAGTTTGACCGGGCGGAGATCGCGTTCGGCCTGGTTGTTGGTGAAGGGCACGGCCAGATCGACGGTGAACCGTAGGATCATGTCGCGGTGGGCGGTGAAGCGTTCGACCAGCGTGCCGGCTCGTGACGGCTTGCCGTCACGATCGGGCGGGTTCTGCTGGCGGCCGTAAGCGAGGGCCCCGGCGTAACAGGCACGGATGTGACTGATCTCGTCGGCTGACAGTGCGTCCCGGCCCGCGGTGACGGCCTGCTCGGTCATCTTCTTGGCCATCAGCAGGGTTTGCGCCATCACCTCGGCCCACTGCTGGCCGGCCGGGTCGGACTCGTGCACGCCGCGCAGATCGCGGATCAGATGTGCTCCGCACCAGGCGTGATCGGCGTCGGCCAGGTGGCGGTAGGCGGCGTAGCCGTCACGCACGAGGGTGCCGGTGAACCCGGGCAGGACCTTCCCGGCGTCGATGTCGGCCTTGCTGCGGCCGCCGACGTGGAACAAGGTCAGCTCAGGGGTGCAGGCCACGTGCACGTACTTGAAGCCGCCGTCGACCCTTGCCGGGGTCTCATCGGCGTGCAGCACCTGCTGGACGTGCAGCAACGCGGCCGTGCGGGACACGAACGGCCCGAGCCTGCGGGCCGCCTCACCGACCACCTGGTGCACGAACCCGGTCGACACCCGCACCCCGAGCAGATCACCCAACAGCGCGGCGGCCCGGGCGAAGGGCAGGAACTGGACGGCCCGCGCGTAGACGACGGCGGCCTTGACACCGACGCCGTACTGCACCCGCCCGGACACCCCGCCGGGTGCCACCGGCTCGCTGACCTGCCCGCACCCGCCGCACTCAACCGCGACCAGTTGGTGCTCAACGACCACCGACCGCCGCTCGGGCAGCTCGATCACCTGCCGGCGCTGCCGCCCGTACTCACGCCCATCACCCAGCGGAGCCCCACAACCCGGATGGCCACACCGCTGTGGCCGGTGCTCGATGACCTCATCCGGATCCGCGACCAGTTCGAGGGTCCATCCCGGCGCTCCCGGCTGCTTGCCCCGCCGCCGCCCACTGCCTTTACCCGGCTGCCGGGCCGGACGGCCCGGACCGTCCGACGAGGGAGGCTTCGACGAGTTCGAGGAGTTCATCCCCAACCGGCGTTTCAGTTCAGCGTTCTCGGCTTCCAACCGATCAACCCGTTCCCGCAGCTCAACCAGCATCGCGACCAGATCCTCGTACGAGAGCGGGACCTGCGGGACGGACGACACCCCATGATCATGTCAGCCGATCGACCAGAGTGGACAACCGGCCCCCCACTCACCTCAAGCTGAATACGTACGACGAGGGCCGCCATCATTCATACTTCCGCAGTCTCCTCCAGATTGTCTGGCCCGCGCTCGACGCTCGGCAACGGAGAATAATCGGACCAGCTCTCCCGGACATGATATTTGCATTCCTGGAACCCGACTATCCGGCCACGGCCGTCGCCCTGATAGATTCCGGGCTCTCCGGGCACGAGGCCGAGCAGGTCCTCCTCGAGTCCTTCCCGCGGCCGGCAGTCCAACGCTACCTCAGGGCCTCGGCCGATGCGACAGTTCGATACCTACGAGCCGAAGGCGTACTCGAGGATCCCGAAACCCATGAGTCCTTCGCCCGCGCGGGCCTGATCGACGCCTCGACCCAGCATCCCTTGACCAGTAGGTCCAATCCCCCATGGCATGGTATGTCTAACGACGAGAATCTCCGCTTGCCGACCGCCGACGATCTTGCCGCATTCGACCGTGACGGCTTTGTGGTTCTGCGTGATGCGCTGCCGGGGAACTTATCGAGCCGTTACACAAAGCCGCACTACGACTTCGGGCCGCCGCGCCGGTCCGCTGCAGCTACCGAGGAAACGGCAAGCTTGGTTTCCGCACCCTCGTATCGCACGACCAGGAATTTCTGCCACTGGTCGCCAACCCGCGGGTCCTACCGACCATCGCGGCTCTGTTGAGCCCAGACATCCGGATGCTGTCCAGCCATTTGATTACCTATGATCCGCAGGAGCCCGACGACCCGATGACTACGTCGACGGACAGTCCTCGCCCGGTTGGCGGGCAGAAATGGCACCGCGACGACGTATTCCACATTCAGGGCGACCTGGGCTATGCGGCTGTCCCACGCCTGACCGTCCACTGCGCGTACTGCCGGGTAGACGGCGGGAGTTTCACCCGCCGTCCCCCACAGATCCGGACGTGAACCTCTCGACTCATCCGGCTCGTGCCGTTCGGTTGTCAGGTCGTGTACCGCATCGCCCAGTGCGCGAACAGGTCGGGCGACCGTTGCCGGACGTCTCGTAGCCATACTCGAGCTCTGTCGTCGCTGCGTTTGAGTCGCTTGTACTTCCACTTCGCCCAGCGCATCAGATGACGATCGATGCGCTTGCCGATCGGGTAGACCGCGCTCGGGTAAAACACGGTGAAGTAGTTCAACCAGCCCCGAAGGACAGGGTTGACCTCTACGGCGAGGTCTGCCAGGTTGCCGGTCGTGCGTCGATGTAGCCGCCAGGACGCGACCTTGCGGCTCATATCGGTCAGCTTCCCCGGGGCAACCGCGGGTAGGAACCCGGTCCGGGCCCTTCCGCGGATCTTGTCCCATGCCTTCCGGGGACGAAACGCGTACCCGCAGAACGTGAACGTCACCAGCTCGTAGTCGAGACGGCGCCGGTCGTCTTTGCAGTACACGATGCGCGTCTTGTCGGGGTGCAACTGCAACCCGATGTCCGCGAACCGACGATCGATCGCCTGACGCACCTGTTGCGCCTGACGTTCGGTCACGCAGTGGACCACCACATCGTCTGCGAACCGCTCGAACCCGACCCCGGAAAACTCACGGCCCATCCAGGTGTCGAAGCCGTAGTGCAGAAAAATGTTGGCGATCAACGGGGAGATCGGACCACCCTGCGGTGTCCCCTTGTTCCGATGGGTCAGGGTCCCGTCGGGCATCAGAATCGGCGCTCTCAACCAGCGCTCCACATACAGCATGACCCACGGGTGAGTCGTGTGACGCGCCACCGCCTTGACCTCCCCGAGTCAGAGGCGATTTGACTGATCGAGGGCGATAAACGAAAGGTGCTCCTGACCTGCAAGGATTTGGGTGTCGAGTCCATGTCCACAGCAGAAGCGGGTGCACCTTTCTGGTGAGTAAGGGTAGCGGGTGGGATCAGCGGCTGGTCGTCGGCGCGGGCGGGAAGGGTCTGGTCGGTCACGCGGGTGCGGTCCTGCTGCGCAAATGCGCAGATCGGACCGGTCTGACCAGCGGTTTGAACAAGGTGCTACCGCGCGGCAAGGGCCCTGGGTGGTGGGATCGCGGCACGGTCCTGGTCTCACTCGCGGTCGCGATCGTGCTCGGCGCCACGAGCATGTCCGACATCGCGGTCCTCGCCCATCAGGGATTGGTCTTCGGTGATCGGCCGTCGGAGCCAACCGTCCGGCGAGCGTTGGCCGGTCTCGACGAGACCGCGCTGAAACGGATCGGCAAAGCGCGGGCGAAGGTCCGCGCTCACGTATGGGCCCTGCTCGCCCGCCGCCCGCAAGGGTTCCCGTGGCTGACGGTGGCGGGCAAGCTGCTGTCCGGGTGGGTGGTCATCGATCTGGACGCCACCCTGATCACCGCTCACTCACCGAAGCAGGGTGCGGCGGCCACGTTCAAGAAGGGTTTCGGGTTCCATCCGCTCGGTGCGTGGTGTGCGAACACCGCGGAATGCCTGGCCATGCTGCTGCGGCCCGGCAGTGCCGGCTCGAATACGGTCGCCGATCACATCCGGGTTCTCGGTGAGGCGATCGCTCAGTTGCCGGTCGCCTACCGGCGCAAGATTCTGATCAGGGTCGATGGGGCCGGTGCCACCCACGACCTGCTCGAGCACATCGAGGCGATGAACCGGCTGTGGCGCAGCGTGAAGTTCACCGTCGGCTGGACGATCACCGACGCCGACGAGATCGCGATCGAGCAACTGCCTGCTGAAGCGTGGACCGACGGCCTCGCCCAGGACGGCACGGCCGTCGACACCGCGCATGTCGCGGAACTGACCGGCCTCAACCAGCGCCTGGAGAACTGGAACGGCCGGCTACGGCTGCTCGTGCGGCGCACGAAGCCGTCGGCCCGGCACGCGAAGAATCTCACCGCGCTGGAGAAGCGGACCGGCTGGCGGTACGCGATCGTCGCCACCAACATCAGCCGGATCGCCGGGGTGCCGGGCTCGCACCAGCCGCAATGGATCGACGCTTTGCATCGTTCGCACGCAGGAGTGGAAGACAAGGTGCGCACGAACAAGGCCATGGGCCTGCGGAACCTGCCGTCGAAGGCCTGGACCGTCAACCGCGGCTGGGTCCTCGCCGCCAACATCGCCGCGGACATCACTTCCTGGACCCGGTTGCTCGGCCTGCACGACAGGACGACCTCGCCCACGCCGAACCCGCAACACTGCGTTACCGGCTGCTGCACCTGCCCGCGAAACTGGCCGCCCACGCCCGCCGGCGTGTCCTGTCCATCCCCGAGACCTGGCCGTGGGCCGACGCGTTCACCCTCTGCTGGCAGCGCCTCACCCTGCTACCACTGACAACCTGACCCTGGACCCCTGTACCTACCAGTAGAAAGACCGTGACCGAGCCCGGAGAACTCGCGCTTCCACAGCGACACGTGGCGATATCACACCCAAACCGGGTGGACAAAACGGTCAAGCCGAAACGGTCAGGCAGGGAGCAAGACCCTCTGACGGATCGAGGTTGAGCATCAAATCCCACCGCACGGAGTCGAAAAAGGCCTTGACGTCCAAATCGACGACCCAGTCCTTCTTGAAACGTAAACATTCAGGGCCACTCCGGGTGGTGGCCGTGAGTGGCTGTCTGTGATTGACGGGCTGGGTCGATCTTGACGGTGTGTCGATGCGCGGCCGGGTGCGATCGATGTGTTGTGATCGGTGGGTGCCGGGCTTGGAGGAGTTGTCGCGCGAGGAGTTGATCGGACTCACGCGACGGCTGATCGTTCAGGTGGAACAGTTGACCCAGGCGAACCGGGAGTTGACTGATCGGGTCGCGCGGTTGGAACGCCTGGTGTCGCGTAACAGTGGGAACTCGGGGATGCCGCCGTCGAAGGATGATGATCCGGGACGGACGCCGCCGGCGGAGGTGTCCACGCCGGTGCCGGCAGCCGGTGCTGGTAAGCGGTCGCGGGGTAAGCAGCGGGGTGCGCCGGGTGCGCAGCTGTCCTGGTCACCGTTTCCGGACGGCATTGTGGATCATTTTCCGGGCGGGCCGTGTGGATGCGGATCGGATCTGGCATCGGCGGCTGATCTGGGGGTTTACGCCTCGCATCAGCAGGTCGATGTGCCGGCGATGACGGCGACGGTCACCCAGCATGATCGGCACGCGGTGCGCTGCGGGTGCGGGGCGATGCACGTGGCGGCCCGCCCCGAGGGGGTGCCGGACGCAGGCGTCTCGTACGGGCCGAATCTTCAGGCGTGGTGCGTCTATCTGATGGTGGTGCACGCGATTCCGGTGGCCCGGTGCGCTGACCTGGTCGCCGCGTTGACCGGCTCGCGTCCGTCGGACGGGTTCGTCCACGCGTTGATCGGCCGGGCCGCGGCGGGGGTGGCCGAGTCGAACCGGATCATCCGCACGCTGATCGCCCTCGCGCATGTGGTCTCCTGCGACGAGACCCCGATCCGGGTCGGTGCCCGCAAGGTCAAGAAGTACCTTCTGGTCGCCTGCACCCGCCTCTACACCTGGTACCTGCTCGGTGACCGCAGCCTCGACACGTTCAAGGTGTTCGTCCTGCCGGACCTGACCGGGGTGGTCGTGCACGACCGTTACCAGAACTACGACGCGAAGATCTTCGCCCACCTGGTCCACCAACTCTGCGTAGCCCACCTGATCCGCGACTGTCAGGACGCCGCCGAGACCTACCCCGACGCGCACTGGCCGATCCAGATCCGCCAGGCGCTACAGGGACTCGTCCACGCCGCGAACCTCGCCCGCGCACAGAACCTGCCCGCGATCGGCGAACACATCGCCGGCCCGCTGATCGACGCCTACCGGCACGGCGTGCGGATCGGGCTCAAGGAGGTCGCCCGGGTGGACGGCCGTAAACAGCCGAAACACCGGGCACTGCTGGAAGACCTCCACGACCGAGAAGCCGACATCCTGCGATTCACCACCGACCTGCGCATCCCACCCACGTCGAACCAGGCCGAACGCGACCTACGGCCCGCGAAGACCCAGCAGAAGATCTCCGGACGGCTCACCAGCGAGAAGGTCACCGAACACCGCTACGCCATCCGCGGTTACGTCTCCACAGTGACCAAACACGGCGCGGATGTCATGACCGCCATCCGCGACGCCATCCTCGGCCGACCCTGGACACCACCCGCCTGGGCACCCGGCTAACCCACCACGAGCAACGACCGCCACCACCCATCACACACTGCCACCAACGGCTACGTCATGGAGTGGCCCTGAATGCTTACGTCCGATCTCCCCGTTGATCGCCAACATTTTTCTGCACTACGGCTTCGACACCTGGATGGGCCGTGAGTTTCCCGGGGTCGGGTTCGAGCGGTTCGCAGACGATGTGGTGGTCCACTGCGTGACCGAACGTCAGGCGCAACAGGTGCGTCAGGCGATCGATCGTCGGTTCGCGGACATCGGGTTGCAGTTGCACCCCGACAAGACGCGCATCGTGTACTGCAAAGACGACCGGCGCCGTCTCGACTACGAGCTGGTGACGTTCACGTTCTGCGGGTACGCGTTTCGTCCCCGGAAGGCATGGGACAAGATCCGCGGAAGGGCCCGGACCGGGTTCCTACCCGCGGTTGCCCCGGGGAAGCTGACCGATATGAGCCGCAAGGTCGCGTCCTGGCGGCTACATCGACGCACGACCGGCAACCTGGCAGACCTCGCCGTAGAGGTCAACCCTGTCCTTCGGGGCTGGTTGAACTACTTCACCGTGTTTTACCCGAGCGCGGTCTACCCGATCGGCAAGCGCATCGATCGTCATCTGATGCGCTGGGCGAAGTGGAAGTACAAGCGACTCAAACGCAGCGACGACAGAGCTCGAGTATGGCTACGAGACGTCCGGCAACGGTCGCCCGACCTGTTCGCGCACTGGGCGATGCGGTACACGACCTGACAACCGAACGGCACGAGCCGGATGAGTCGAGAGGTTCACGTCCGGATCTGTGGGGGACGGCGGGTGAAACTCCCGCCGTCTACCCGGCAGTCACGAACACCCGAGAGAAGCGCAGGGGTGCAGAGTTCGACGCTTCTGCTGTTGGCAGCCCAGGGCGAGATTCCTGGGTTCGACGCGGCGATCTTCGCCGACACCTCGGCACTTTCCAGCCCCGCGTGGACGTGGAGCCAGCGAGGGCACGTCGCCGATCGAGCGACAAAACATTGCAAACCGGAAACATGAATCCCTATCGAACGCCCTCTCAGATCGGCACCACGCCCTCCACCTCGGTGCCCATACCCGGGGTCGAGTACACGGTGACCGCCCCACCGACCGCGCCGACGCGGTCGCTGAGCCGGCCGAGCCCCGAATCCGGAGGCCGTGTGGCGGGGTCGAAGCCGGGTCCGTCGTCGCGCACGGAGAACCGCAGCCCCTGGTAGGTGTCGCTGAGCGTCACCGTGACGCCGGCTCCCGGGGCATGCTTGCGGGCGTTCGTCACGGCCTCCAGGCAGGCGTAGAAAACCGCCGTCTCCACCACGCGTGGATAGCGTCGCGCCGGCCCTTCGGGCAGTCGCAGGGTGATCCCCTCCTGCCCCCCGATCTCGGACTCCAGCGCGTGGCAGAGCCCGCCGGACAGCAGGCTGACCGGCAGGATGCCGCTCGCCGCGTCGTAGAGGACCCCCTCGGCCTGGGCGATCTGCTCGGCGAGCGTGCCGAGTTGCCGGGCGACGGCCTCCACGTTACCCACGGCCATCTGGTGCTCGATCAGGCCGACGGTGAGCCGGAGGTTGACAAGATGGTGCTGCGCGCCGTCGTGCAGGTTGCGCTCGAGCACGCGACGCTGCTCGTCCATCCGCGCCACCGTACGCCTGCGTGCCGACGCGGTCTCCTCGACGTACCCGAGCACCGCGTCCAGCTCACGTCGAAGCGTGGCCGCCAGGCCGGCCGCGTCCAGGATCGGTCCCAGCACGACCAGAATGTCCTTGAGAATCCGCCGCCGGGGACCGACCGGCATGATCAGCGGCGCGGAGAACGCCCACCAGCCCACGAGTTCCCCGGCGAAGCGCACCTCGTGGATGCGCATGCCGGGCGGTGGTAGCCAGTCCCCCGCGCCGGCGGTCTCGGCGCTCCACCCGGACCAGCGGATCGCGTCTCGGAAGGGGTCGCCGACGTCCTGACGCGCCGGCCCACGTGCGGCGGGGGCGATCCGGCAGTCGCGTAACCCCGCTCCGTCGCCGATCTCGCGTGCCACGGCGGTCAGGTCAGGCGCTGCCGATGGCCCGGCCACGACCTGGCTGGCGGCCACGATCCGGCGGATCACGGCGTCGCGGTCCCACGAAGGTTCGCTCGCCATGTCACCCCTCGATCTGCCGCGCACGGAGGTAAGAGATCACCGCGAGTACCCGTCGGTGGTAGGCCGCGATGTCAGCGGAAAGCCCCAGCTTCGCGAAGATCGACGCCGCGTGCTTCTCCACCGTCTTCGTCGACAGAAAGAGAGCGTCCGCGATTCCGGCGTTGGACCGCCCCTCCGCCATCAGGCGGAGTACGTCCATCTCGCGGCTGGTCAGCCGGCGAAGACCGTCACCGTCACCGGCACCGGCTCCCGGCAGCTGGTTCACCAGCTGTTGCGCAATCTCCGGCTCGATCACCACCTCGCCCTCGGCGACCCGACGCAGGGTGTCACCGAGAGCCTCGACGTTCACGATGCGGTCCTTCAGCCGGTACCCGATCCGCTCCGTCCCGATCTTGAGCATCCGCATCAGATAGTGCGACTCGGCGTAGTTGGACAGCAGCAGAACGCCCACGTCCGGATGGCGCTGCCGCACTGTCGCGGCCGTGGCGAGTCCTCCCTCAGGCTCCGGTGACATCCGGATGTCCAGGATCGCCACGTCGGCCCGTGCCCCGTCCAACAGGTCGAGGGCGTCCTCGCCGTTCGTCGCCCACCCCACCACGTCGAATCCGGCCGCGCGCAGCAGCATGATCAGGCCCTCCCGGAACAAGGCCGAATCCTCGACGACGGCTACCCGCATTGCCCTGTCCACCCACCCGATCGCCCAGCCGGCACGCAATCAACCAACCGTATACCTGCGCACGGATCGCCCTACCGGGTCCTGAGCCACACGTTGCGGGCCCGCAGATCGGAGCAGCGTTCATCCACTCTGGATGGTGGCTGGTCGACGCGGTCGGTACAGTGGCACCAGTTCGTGTCACGGGGATCGGGAGAGCTGCCCCAGTCGCGCGACCAGTCCTTCGGCGGACCTTGCCAGCAGC
Source organism: Micromonospora craniellae (assembly GCF_014764405.1). Taxonomy (NCBI): domain Bacteria; kingdom Bacillati; phylum Actinomycetota; class Actinomycetes; order Micromonosporales; family Micromonosporaceae; genus Micromonospora; species Micromonospora craniellae. The sequence goes on from NZ_CP061725.1 coordinate 13,241, forward strand.
CGGCCGGCCGCTTGCGCACGCGGCCCCGAGGCGGGAGAGGACGCCCACCCGCGCCAGCGGGCGACCTGCCTCAGCGCGGCCACCCGCTGTTCGTCCGATGTAGCCGCCTCCGCCAGGCCCAACCGCGTCGGAATGGCGGTCCCGTTCTCACCGAGCAGCCGTAACGCGTCCACGGCGGTGGGCGCGTCCATGCTCAGCGTTCCCGACCTGATCTCGTGCGCCAGCATCTGCTCGTTCACCTCGTGAGCGCTGGCGCGCACCCGCTCGTACTCGTACCGCAGCCATCCCTCCGGGTCGCGCCGGGTAACCGCGTCGAGGACGGCGAAGGCCTCGGCGACACCCGCGAGGGGCGGCGCCGGTGCCGGCTCAGCCACCGCTCCCGTCCCCTCGATGAGCCTCAGCACCTGGCCGAGCCGGCGTCGCTCGTCCTCCTCGACGACCTCGACGGCGGCGTGCACCAGACCTCGCACCCGGCTGACCAGGTCGACCGGGGTTCCGGTGTGGCCCGACTTGACCGCCGTCCGGCAGCCGGTCACGACCCTCGGCGGCGCGCTCGGCGCGAGATGCGTCGGCAACCGCAGGTACACCGTGACGCCGTCCGGCCCGGTGCGGTGCGCCAGCGAGCCGCCGAGCGCGGTCAGCCGGTCATATGCCGCCGGCAGCACGCTGCGCAGCTTGTCCAGGGTGGCGGCGCCAGGGTCGGCCACGGTCACGACAGCTTCCCCGTCCGGCACCTGCAACCGCACCGTGACCGGCCTTCCGGGTGCCGCCTCATCCGCCAGTGCCCGCAGGACCTCAGCGGCGGCCCAGTACAGGCTCGTCTCCACCTCCCGGGCCATGCCCCCGCCCGGGTCACCGTGCACCTGCACCGCCCGTGGCAGCGAGGCCGCGAGTTCGACGAGCGCGGCCAGCATCCCCCGGTCGTACAACACGTGCGGATGGATGCCACGCACCGTGGTGCGTAGCCGCTCGATCAGGTCGTCCAGCGCACCACGCACCTCGGCCAAGGCGGCCTGTTCGTCGGGGGTGGCACTCGTCCCCGGGGCGCGTCCTCGGCGGTCCTGCCGCATCCGGCGCACCTGGTCGCCGAGACCGGCCAGGTCGTCGCCGCCGAACGAGACGATCTCGGCGACGATCCGTCGGCTCTCCATATCAGCGGCGTAGGTCAGTCGCTCGTGCGAGGCCGCGAGCGCCGCGGCCACCTGGTTCGTCTCGTCGATCCGGCGGCGTAGGTGGTCGCGCAGTTGCGGGCCGCGCAGCAGCAGTGCGACGAAGGTGGCCGCGTCGCGGGCACTGACCCGTTGCCACGCGCTCAACGGCTCGCGGCCCGGCAGGTGGAACAGCACGACCGCACCGCGCTCCACCTCACCATCGAGCGCCGGGACCACCGCAGCGACATCGGCCATGCTGTGTAGGGCGTCGACTCCCAGCACGCGATCCGGGCCGATCGCGCCGTCACCGTTGTCGGCCACCCGATGCAGCCAACCGTCGGTCCGCCGCGACCAGACCGACGCGGGACGCCGGCCGACGATGGCGTTCAGGATCCCGGTGAACGCATCGCCGAGCTCCGCATCCGTCTGGGCGACGGCACCGAGCAGTGTGTCCATCGTCGACGGTGGGTTGCCCATGCTGCCTCCGTCTGGTTGGATGCGCCCGTTGCCTGGAGATTATCGTCCCGTCGGTAACCTCTGTACCACCCCGGCTGAACCACGGCAGCCGTGACAGCGTGCTTCATCGGAGGGCTGACCGTGCCCGCCGGTGCCGGCCCAGCCCGTGCTCAGTGGAGGTGTGATGGCCTACGGCCTCGGAATCGACGTCGGGACGACCTTCACCGCCGCCGCGCTCGCATACGACACCCACGCCGAGATGCTCACACTGGGCGACACGGCGCTCGTCGCCCCCTCGGTGGTGTTCGCCGGCCGCGACGGGCGGCTGCTGACGGGCGACGTCGCGGTCCGCGCCGCCGAGGCTGAGCCCGGCCGCGCCATCCACGAGTTCAAGCGGCGGCTCGGTGACCCGACCCCCATCGTGCTCGGCGAGCGCGGGTACGCCCCCACCGAGCTGATCGCCGCCGTGGTCCGGGACGTGGTGGACAAGGCCCGCGCGGCTACCGGCGAGCAGCCCGGGGCGGTCGTGCTGACCTGCCCGGCGATCTGGGGGCCGTACCGGCTGGAGCAGTTCACCGAGGTCGCCACCATGGCCAGTCTCGACGTGTCGCGGGTGGTGACCGAACCCGAGGCGGCCGCGACGTTCTACCTGTCGAGCAACGCGACACCGCCGGACGCGCTGTTGGCGGTCTACGACCTCGGTGGCGGCACCTTCGACACCGCCGTGATCCGGTCCCATGACGACCGCGCCGAGCTTCTCGGCAACGCCGAAGGGGTCGACGGCACCGGCGGGATGGATCTCGACCAAGTGGTGCTCGCCATGGTCGACGAGCAGTTGGACGGCGCGGTGAGCCGGCTCGTCGGGAGCGATCCCGCAGAGGCGGCGGTGCTGGCCCGACTGCGGACGGACGCCGTACGGGCCAAGGAGTCGCTGTCCAGCGAGTCAGCGGTGGTGATGGCGTTCTTCCTCACCGACGGACCGCACGAGGTCCGCCTGACCCGGCCGGAGTTCGAGCACCGGATCGCACCGCTGCTGGCACCGACCATCGACGCGGTGCGACGGGCGCTCGACTCGGCCGGGCTGGAGGCCACCGACCTGGACGCGATCCTGCTCAGTGGCGGCTCGTCACGCGTGCCGCTGGTGCTGACGCGGCTGTCGGAGGAGTTCGGCCGCCCGGTGCTCTCGGTCGGCCACCCCAAACACGTGGTCGCCCTCGGTGCCGCGATGCTTGCCTACCGCGCGTTTCAGGAGCACGGCTCCAGCGCCGCGTGCACCGACCCCGATCCTGCAGAGGCACCGCGCCCGTCGGTGCGGGGGCCGGCGTGGCAACATGCCGCGCGGCTCGCGACGTCGCGGGCCGGCCGGTTCCGGGTCACCCGCCGAACGCTGGTCGCCTCGCTGAGTGTCCTCACGGTGCTGGGCCTGATGGCCGGTGTCGTCTGGTGGGACGGCAGCGGGACCGGCGGCCAGCGGGACGGCGCGTCGTTGGCGTCGACCGCGTCGCCGACGAACGCGCCGCCGTCGACGGCGTCGGCACCGGCCGCGTCGGCGCCGGCGCGGCCGGCGTCGACGGCGTCGGGCACACCCGCGCCAGCGGCCGACAATCTGACCGGGCAGACGTGCGCCGCCATCGGTCCGACGTGGAGCGCCGGCTACGGGAGCCTGACCTCCTACCCCGGCTCAAGCCCCGCCGAGGTGCGCCGCGGTTCCCACGAGGGGCACGAGGTGCTGCTCGTCCGGCCGTCGTCGCAACTCGATCGCCGCAGCATCCGCGGCAACGGGTACATCCGGATCGGTCACGCCTATCTCGTCATGGAGGCCAGCGGCGACCTCCTTCTGTACCGCAGCCCGCAGCATCTGGCGGCCGGATCAGCCTGTGCCGCTTGGCGCACCGGCACCGGCGGGAACCCCGGTGCCTACCTTCGCTTCCAACCCGACGGCAACCTCGTCGTCTACGCTCCGGACGGTAGGGTGCTCTGGGCCTCGCGGACGTGTTGTGATGGCTCCGTCGACGCCTTGGCAGTCCGCGCCGACGGCAACCTGCTCCTCGTCAACCAGTCGTCCGGACGCGTGCACTGGACGACGGGGACCGCAGCCGGGTGATCCCGCTCCGGTACGCCACCTCGCCGTCCCGGTGTGTCGGTCCAGGCCGCTGCACAGGGTGGTCACGAACAGCTCTGCGTCTCGCTGGATCCGCCGCTCACCGCAGTTCCGGTCGGTGGACGGTGTCGGCGTACAGGTTCAAGTGCACAGGCGCGTACGGCTGAATGTGCAGAGCTCGCCGTACCAGCCCGGATCCCATAAGATGATTCAGGCCATCGACGTCCATCAGCGTGGCCGCTGGCCCTGCCCCACGCAGTCCAGCTGCGGCGCGGAGCGTGTCCTCGTGGACAGGCTCGCCTGATCCGCCCGAGTGCCGGTGAGCGTGCTGCGGCGAATCGGGACCAAGCCGACCCGCACCGCAGCCGCGCAGCGGCGAGGAGGGGAAGCCGCGCGGTAGGGCCTTTCTGGGCCAAGCGGCTGCGACGGGCAGGACTGCGTGCGCCGCATCCGCGATCTTGAGCAGCGACCTGTGCAAGATCAGCTGTACCCAGCTCTGCACTCCAACGCGTACCCCGACACCTGGCACCACGGCCGTACGCGGTCCTCCGACCCTCAATCAATGCTGGCTCCGCAGGTGGGTGAGAACGGCGAGGACCCGCCGGTTCGTGTCGTCGCTAACCGGCAGGTGCAACTTGGCGAGGACGCTGCCGATGTGCTTGCCTACAGCCGCCTCGGTCAGCACGAGGATCCGGGCGATCGCGGCGTTCGAGTGGCCCTCAGCGACCAACGCCAACACCTCGCGTTCGCGAGGCGACAGGTGGCCGAGTGGGTCGCGACCGCGCAGCATCAGCTGGCGCACCACCTCGGGGTCGACGACCGTGCCACCCCCGGCCACGCGCCGCAGCATCTCCGCGAACTCCGCGACGTCGGCGACGCGGTCCTTGAGTAGATAGCCGATGGCCCGGCCCTGACCCAAGCCGAGCAGCTCGCTGGCATAGCTGTGCTACACATCCTCGCTGAGCGCGAAGCTGACTTGCGCCTGCCAGGTCGGCGCACTTGTGCGGGCCTACAGCTCGTCTCGCTGGCTGCGGAGTCGGGTGGGCAGGCTGATGGTGTCGTCGTGGGGTTCGGCGTCGATGTCGGCGAGGGCTTTGGTGAGGGCGTCGTTTACGCCACCGCAGCCGGGCCGTCCGCCCCGCCATCGGCAGATCTCGTGGCCGGGTCGTGGTCCACTGCTTCACCCGCACGGCCCGGAACCCGCACTGCGGGCAGCATCGTGCCTGCTCATCACCGGTGGACAGGTGAACTACGGGGGAACCGTCCGGGTGCAGCTCGACCCGATCGGCCACCAGGCCGTCCAGGCCCAGCAGCCGGGTCGTATCGTTGACCATGCTCGCAGCTCTTCACTTGTGACTATCCGACCAGACACTCAGATGATCACTGATGAGCTGCGAGCCCTCACGCTCGGGCCGCACTCAGTCGCGAACCCCGCTCAAGTTCGAAGAGCCGGCATAGACCGGGCACATCCGATCGGACAGAGGTGGATTGAGGGGTGGTCAGTCGGCTGGTTGGCAGACCTTTCCGGTGAAGGCGGGGTCTGGTTGACGGAATTGGGACCAGGCCGGATTGGCCCCGATGGGCAGGGGCGGGGCTTGCCAGGCGGCGCTGAGGCGCTGGAGGAGCGGGTACTCGTCGCGTTCCTGCTGGATCGGCTCTCCGGTGAGGAAGGCGATCAGCCGGTCTGCGACCAGGGTGCGGTTGAGTAGGCCGCCGTGTACGCCGGGCATCTGGAAGAAGGGGATTCGGCTGTACTCACCGGGCGGTGCTTCGGCGGCCGTGGTGGTGGGAATGAAGGCCAGCATGCGGATGCCGGGCACCGGGCACATGAGTTGGTTGCGGTAGAACGGCGCGTCGTCGACCAGGGACCGGATGAACGGTTCGTCCGGGCCGGTGTCCGGACCGCCGACGAGGCGTATCACGCCGAAGACGAGCCGTAGCTGCCATCCGGTGACCAGGCCCCAGCCTCGATCCTCGTGCGGCGGCGGATAGTAGGCGCGTCCGGCGTTGATCAGGGGGCTGAACATGGCCAGCGTGTCGACAGCCGGGTGTGCCCCCTGCTCAAGGTAGGAGCGGGCGACCATGGCCCCCTCGCTTTCGCCGATCAACGCGATCGGCCGACCGGTACGCCGGTGCAGCCGTTTCACCTGTTCGTCGAGCAGCCGCACACTGTCCGCTACTGAGATCGTGGTGTCCTGTGGCCGGTAGGGCAGGGGTGTGCCATCCGGGCCCAACCCTCGGTAAGAGAACCGCTCGACACGGTCGTCGGCCGGGGCCGTGCCGGCGTAGGAGGAGCGATACCCGGCGAGGACGATGACAGCTTGTGGCACGTCGGTGGGCAGCGGGCGGTCAAGCACGACGGCCTCGGCTCGCAGGTCGTCGCCGGGCACGGTGTCCACGAGCGGCGGGATGAGTAGCGGTACCGCGAGGGCGAGAATGGCCGCGACAGGGGTCGCCGGCACCATCGCCCACCGTGTCGACGAGGGTTCGATTAGGTCGTGTGTCATAAGTGCCGTTCGAGGCGCCGGAGCCAGTTGTCGATCATGCTGATGGTGGCGGTGGCTTCGTAGCGCACTGCGAGTTTGTCGTAGCGGGTAGCCACGGCACGGTGCTGTTTGAGCAGGCTGATGCCGCACTCCACGGCGTGACGCTGCCGGTATGCGCTGGGGTCGAAGGCGGGTGGCCGGCCACCCGCCGAGCCCTTCTTACGACGGTTCGCGGCCTGGTCGGCCTTGACCGGGATGACACAGCCGATACCACGGCGCCGCAGGTAGCCGCGGTTGGCCTTGCTGCTGTACGCCTTGTCCGCCAGGACCCGCTGCGGCCGACACCGGGGCCGCCCGACACCGAGACGAGGCACCCGGATGCGGTCCAGCACAGTGGTGAACTGCGGGCTGTCGCCGCGCTGCCCACCGGTGATGACGAACGCCAGCACCATGCGGCCCTGCTCGCAGGCCAGGTGCAGCTTGGTCGTCAGACCGCCCCGGGACCGGCCCAGCGCGTGATCCGCCGGCTCGGCGGCGCTGCTGCCGCCCGGCGGCTCGACCTGCGTGTGACTGCCCCGCGGGCGCCGGCGGCGTGCTGATGCGCCCGCACGATCGTGGAGTCCACACTCACGTCCCAGGAGATCAACCCGAGCGCGTCGGCCCTACCCTGCAACCCGGCCAGGATCCCCGCCCACACCCCCGCCCGCTGCCAGCGCCGGTACAGCCCGTACACCGTGCGCCAGTGCCCATAGCAGTCCGGCACGTCCCGCCACGGCGCACCCGTACGGACCCGCCACCTGATCCCGTCAATGAGCTGCCGCTTGCTCCACTTCGGCGGCCGACCCGGCTTCTTCCGCCCGGGCAGCAACGGCTCCAGCACCGCCCACTGCGCGTCGGTCAGGTCGTGCCGCCTCGTCACCGCTACGCTGGCCACGAGGTCTCCGTGCAGATGGTTGTCTTGGTCGATAACCCATCTACCGGAGACCTCACCGCATATCGATCACCGACACACCCAGCCGATCACCTCACAGCAGGGCCACGGGCACTTATGACACACGGCCTAGCGCGCAGCGGACCGTTCGGTTCCACAGCAGTCCGTTGACCACTCCCGCCACGGTGGCCACCGGCACCGTCCACCAACCCGGCAGACTCCAACACAACGCGCCGGCCATGGTCAGCACCACGAAGTTCAGCAGCGACCAGCCCACCAGTGAGATCGACGGCAGTCCGCGCCACCATGGCGTCACTACTGCGGCCCGTTGCAGGAATGGCGCCAGCAGGAACATCGGCATCAGGGAGGCCAGTAACACCCAGGACAGGGCCACCACCGACGCGGCCACCGAGATCAGCGCCCACGGCGCGACGAAGACCGCCACCAGCGCGGCAAGCCCGAGGTTGCGTCGCAGCAGCCACCGCACCGACGACCGCGGCACCTCACCCGGCCACGCCAACACCACCAGCAGCGTGTGGAAAAGACCTCGGGCCACCACCAGCAGGCTGAGCCAGAACACGAACGAGGGCCAGGAGTCGTGGTAGACGTATAGCCATCGCAGGTCGTGGTAGGTGTCGTACGGCCACACCGCCGCCGTCTGCGGCGCCAGACCCCGTGCTGCGACGAACCCCATCGAGACCAGAACGGCGGCTTCGATGGTTGGAGACACCGCAGTCAACAGCACCAACCCAACCAGCCTCCGGTCCGCCGCCAGCACACCGCCCCCCCCTTACCGTCTGCCCTGCCACGCAGACTTCCGTACCCTCTCTGCAGATGACGGTGAATTCACGAACACCGCGCCGCGTTCCAGTGGTGGACGGCGCTCCATAGTCACCACGATCGCCTACGCCTCGATCATCATGCTGCCCGTCTTCGTCCTCACCCTCGCCGCGCAGCGGCACATCGTGACCGGAATGACGATGGGCAGCGTCAAATGACCACGCGCCGGGTGAAACTCAAGCTGGCGCGGGATTCGATCTGGATAAGCAACTTCCCATCAAATATCCTGGATCGGTTGTGGTTGATGGAAGCCGTTGCGGGTCGATGGTCCCCGCGTCATCGAAGGAGGTCGGCCAATGCCACTGTCACGGATCCAGGTGTCGCCCCGTATCGCGAACCAACCCGGGCGCCACCGCCGCTGGTGGTGGGCGGCGGGCAGCTCCATGGCCGCTCTCGTCCTGGCCGCCACCGGCGTGTCCGTGACCGCCGCGCCGGCGACCGCCGGGCCCGGCCTTGCGCCGGAGGTGACGCTGACCAGCCCGACGAACAACAGCAGCGTGGTGTCGGTATGCTCGGTCCGGCTAACCGCTGACGCGAGAGCCCGAATCGGCATCGTGGACCGGGTCGAATTCCACGTCAACGACGTGTTCGTCGGCAGCGACACCAGCGCACCTTACGAGTTGGACGTGCCTCCGGGACACCCCGCGTTCCGCAACGGCGACGGCTCTGGCATGCCCCGACACCGGGCGGTAGCCCGGGTCGTCACCGTCGCACCGGCTGCCACCGCCGACTCGCCGACGGTCAAACTCAGCCTGGTGCCGCCACCGCCGGCACTGATGGTGATCGCCTGCCCGTCGGGGATCCGGGTGCCCGAGGGTGGCTCGACGACCACGTCCTTCGTGACGACAGCCTGCGCCACCACCCCGGGGCTGACCCTGACAGTGACCGGTGACGCCGGTATCAGCGTCACACCGTCCGCCTTCCCACCGGGTAGCCGGGAGAACTGGGTCACCGTATCGGCCGCACCCGGCAGCATCGGTGCCATCACTCGCATCACCGCGACCAGCAACGGGGCCTCCTGCCTGTCCGCCTCAGCGACGGTCACCGTCGGCCCCCCGACCTGAACGGACTCATTTAGAGACTGTCGGGCAACTGGATGGCTACGTCGTGATAAGTTGCTCGGCGTTGATGCGTCGGGCGGCTTCGCGGTCGGTTGCGTTGCTCCACCGGATCGGCCGATCGGCCAGGCGTATCGTCATGAGTCGAATCATCGCAACCTTGATCATGGCCTCCGAGTTGGCGGTCAGTCGTTCGTAGTCGCGGGCCAGGCGCCGGTTGCGGACCAGCCATCCGAGCGTCCTCTCTACCACCCATCGGCGTGGCAGGACCTTGAAGCCCTTGATGTCGTCGGTGCGTTTGACGATCTCCAGCAGGATGCCGAGTTTGGTCTTGGCCCAGCTCAACAGGCTGGAGTCGATGCTGTTGGCGTAGCCGCCGTCGGCCCACACGAGGGCGATGGTGGTGAACGCCTCAGCCAGCCGCGCGAGGATCCGCCGGCCACCGGGACGGTCGTTGACGGAGGCGGAGGTGACCACCACGACCAGAATCAGCCCCATCGTGTCGACGACCAGGCGCCGCTTGCGGCCGGTGGTCTTCTTGCCCATGTCGAAACCACGAGACTCGCCGCCTTCACTGGACTTGATCGACTGGGCGTCCAGCACGGCGGCGGTCGGCTCCGCCTCCCGGCCGGCCGCGACTCGCACCCGCCGTCGAAGCTCATCGTGAACCCGGTCCCATGTCCCGTTCTTCCGCCACGTCGTGAACCAGCGATGCGCCGCGTCCGCGGGCGCCAGATCACGCGGCATCATCCGCCACGGGCAGCCCGACCGCAGCACGTAGAAGATCGAGTCCAGGACCAGCCGATCGCCGTAGACCCGAGGCCGGCCGCCTTTACGCAGGTCACGCGCCGGTAGCAGCGGCGCGAGGACCGCCCACATCGCATCGGTCAGACTCGACGGATAGCATGAGCGGGCGTCATCCCCGCCGCGATCTTCGTTGCACACACATCAAGATCATGGCGGGGATGATCCATTTGTCGAGCATCCGTCATCGACGTGTCTCGCCGTAACATTCCGCACCCCACCGGTTACCCGACAGTCTCTAAGACCGCATCTCATTAGGGGTTGTTGCTGGTCAGCAGGTTGAGGCGGGCGGCGCGGCGGTAACAGATCAAAGCGCAGGCCAGGCGCAGGAATCCGATGAAGTGAGAAGCCTTACGGTCGTAGCGGCGGGCCAGGCGCCGAAACCGGCTGACCCATTCCAGGCAGCGCTCGATGACGTAGCGGTGCCGGCCCAGATGAGCGGCCGATTCGATGCCCTTGCGGGCGATCCGGGCGATCATGCCGCGCCGGCGGACCAGCTCGCGGCAGGACCGGTAGTCGTGACCTTTGTCGCCGTGCAGCTTGGCCGGCCACCGCCGCGGCCGGCCGAGCGGTTGCCGGATCGCGCGCAGGTTGTCGAGCACATCCTCGAGCACGGTGTGGTCGTTGACGTTGGCAGCGGTCACCAGCACCGTCAGCGGCAGTCCGTCACGGTCGCTGACCGCATGGATCTTGGAGCCGGGCTTGCCCCGGTCTACCGGGCTGCGCCCGGTCAGGTCCCCCCTTTGAGTGCCCGCACGTGCATAGCGTCCACGCTCGCCCGTGACCAGTCGATCTGCCCGGCAGCGCCGAGCACGTCCAGCGTCGCCTCATGAAACGCCTGCATGACGCCCTGTTTCACCCGCTCGGTGAACCGGCGATGCGCGGTCGCCCGCAAGATCGGGAACGATTCCGGCAACGCCTCCCACGGGCAGCCGGTCTGCAACACGTACGCAATCGCCGCGACCGCGACACGGTCATCGATGCGCCGCCGCCCGCCACCCTGATGCCTTTCCGGATGAGCGGGCAGCAACGGCTGCACGAGGTGCCACAACGAATCCGGGCAGTACTTCTCCACATCACTCACACCCGTACAACGAATGATGTTGGTACTCAACAACCCCTAATGAGATGCGGTCTAAGCCTCGATCCGTGGACGGGACTGGTCCACTGTGGCTGGCACACCGTGGAAATGCGATGAGAGTGCCCTCTGGGCTGGGATGATCGGGTTTGTCCAGAACACGAATCACACCAGTTCGGAAGGGCACTCTCGGTGCAAGGATCTCATGCCTGGCGGTCGGATGGCGCGGTGTTCGACGAGGACAACCTCGTGTCGCATGCGGGGCTGGTGCCGCTGCTGGAGTTGGCCGAGCAGGCCGGGTTGTCCCGGTTGCTGGACGAGCACGTCCGGTTCGTCGATGAGCGGGTCAGGTCCGGGGCCGCGAACTCGACGCCGAAGCTGACCTCGATCATCGCCGGGATGGCCGCCGGCGCGGACAGCATCGATGATCTGGACGTCATCCGGTCCGGTGGGATGAAGAAGCTGTTCGGCGGGGTGTACGCGGCCGCGACGCTGGGGATCTTCCTGCGGGAGTTCACTCACGGTCACAGCCGGCAACTGTCGGCGGTGCTACGCCGGCACCTTGTCGCGCTCGCCGAACGAACACCGGTGCTCGACGGCATCGACGAGCGCGCCTTCGTCGATATCGACTCGCTGCTGCGTCCGGTGTACGGGCACGCCAAGCAGGGCGCCTCGTTCGGGCACACGAAGATCGCGGGCAAGACCATTCTGCGGCGGGGTCTGTCACCCCTGGCCGTCACGATCTGCACCGAGACCGCGGCGCCGGTGCTGGCCGGGGTGCGGTTGCGGGCCGGGCGTGCCGGCTCGTCGCGGGGGGCGGCGAGCATGATCACCGAGGCGATCAACACCGCCACCGACGTCGGCGCACGGGCGCAGAACATCCTCGTGCGCGGCGATTCCGCGTACTGCGCCGGCAAGGTCGTCGCCGCAGTGGTCAAAGCCGGGGCGAGGTTCTCCTTCGCCATCGCCCGTAACCCGGCCGTCGACGCCGCGATCGGCAGCATTCCCGACGAGGCGTACACGCCGGTGCACTACCCCGGCGCGGTCGTCGACCCCGACACCGGTGAGCTGATCTCCGACGCGCAAGTATCCGAAGTGGAACACGCCGCGTTCGCCGGCACCCGCTACGAGATCACCGGCCGGCTCGTCGTGCGCCGCATCCTCGACGCCAACACCCAGGACCCCCTGTTCCCGGTCTGGCGCTACCACCCGTTCTTCACCAACAACCCCGAGCCCGTCGCCGACGCCGACATCACCCACCGACGCCACGCCATCTGCGAAACCGTCTGGTCCGACCTCATCGACGGACCCTGGGCCCACCAGCCATCCGGCCTGTCCGGCGCTAACGCCGCCTGGAGCATCCTCGCCGCGATCTGCCACAACCTGCTGCGCGCCGCCGGCACCCTCACCGGCATCACCCGCTATACCGTGGCCCGCGGCGCGACCCTGCGCACCCACCTGATCAACATCCCGGCCCGCCTCGCCCGCCCCCAACGCCGACCCATCCTGCACCTACCCACACACTGGCCTCCCCGAGTCAGAGGCGATTTGACTGATCGAGGGCGATAAACGAAAGGTGCTCCTGACCTGCAAGGATTTGGGTGTCGAGTCCATGTCCACAGCAGAAGCGGGTGCACCTTTCTGGTGAGTAAGGGTAGCGGGTGGGATCAGCGGCTGGTCGTCGGCGCGGGCGGGAAGGGTCTGGTCGGTCACGCGGGTGCGGTCCTGCTGCGCAAATGCGCAGATCGGACCGGTCTGACCAGCGGTTTGAACAAGGTGCTACCGCGCGGCAAGGGCCCTGGGTGGTGGGATCGCGGCACGGTCCTGGTCTCACTCGCGGTCGCGATCGTGCTCGGCGCCACGAGCATGTCCGACATCGCGGTCCTCGCCCATCAGGGATTGGTCTTCGGTGATCGGCCGTCGGAGCCAACCGTCCGGCGAGCGTTGGCCGGTCTCGACGAGACCGCGCTGAAACGGATCGGCAAAGCGCGGGCGAAGGTCCGCGCTCACGTATGGGCCCTGCTCGCCCGCCGCCCGCAAGGGTTCCCGTGGCTGACGGTGGCGGGCAAGCTGCTGTCCGGGTGGGTGGTCATCGATCTGGACGCCACCCTGATCACCGCTCACTCACCGAAGCAGGGTGCGGCGGCCACGTTCAAGAAGGGTTTCGGGTTCCATCCGCTCGGTGCGTGGTGTGCGAACACCGCGGAATGCCTGGCCATGCTGCTGCGGCCCGGCAGTGCCGGCTCGAATACGGTCGCCGATCACATCCGGGTTCTCGGTGAGGCGATCGCTCAGTTGCCGGTCGCCTACCGGCGCAAGATTCTGATCAGGGTCGATGGGGCCGGTGCCACCCACGACCTGCTCGAGCACATCGAGGCGATGAACCGGCTGTGGCGCAGCGTGAAGTTCACCGTCGGCTGGACGATCACCGACGCCGACGAGATCGCGATCGAGCAACTGCCTGCTGAAGCGTGGACCGACGGCCTCGCCCAGGACGGCACGGCCGTCGACACCGCGCATGTCGCGGAACTGACCGGCCTCAACCAGCGCCTGGAGAACTGGAACGGCCGGCTACGGCTGCTCGTGCGGCGCACGAAGCCGTCGGCCCGGCACGCGAAGAATCTCACCGCGCTGGAGAAGCGGACCGGCTGGCGGTACGCGATCGTCGCCACCAACATCAGCCGGATCGCCGGGGTGCCGGGCTCGCACCAGCCGCAATGGATCGACGCTTTGCATCGTTCGCACGCAGGAGTGGAAGACAAGGTGCGCACGAACAAGGCCATGGGCCTGCGGAACCTGCCGTCGAAGGCCTGGACCGTCAACCGCGGCTGGGTCCTCGCCGCCAACATCGCCGCGGACATCACTTCCTGGACCCGGTTGCTCGGCCTGCACGACCAGGACGACCTCGCCCACGCCGAACCCGCAACACTGCGTTACCGGCTGCTGCACCTGCCCGCGAAACTGGCCGCCCACGCCCGCCGGCGTGTCCTGTCCATCCCCGAGACCTGGCCGTGGGCCGACGCGTTCACCCTCTGCTGGCAGCGCCTCACCCTGCTACCACTGACAACCTGACCCTGGACCCCTGTACCTACCAGTAGAAAGACCGTGACCGAGGGCCCGGAGAACTCGCGCTTCCACAGCGACACGTGGCGATATCACACCCAAACCGGGTGGACAAAACGGTCAAGCCGAAACGGTCAGGCAGGGAGCAAGACCCTCTGACGGATCGAGGCTGGCCCCGCGCCGACGCCTGGTCCACCCTCTGGCGGACCATCTTCGTCACCTGAACACACCACCCCACGCACGCAACACCCCCACCAGCACACGCACCCGCGCTCACCCGACGATCACAGAAACCGAGCACGCTGGGCAGACCAGCGAACCAACCGCGTCCACAGCCGAACAGGACCGACACAGCGGATCACGAGACCAACTCGAACTACGTCCACGGATCGAGGTGACGTGATCCGAAAAATCCGGACTCGAACCAAATGCAATCTATCATGCGACTTGACGATTAGCAAACCATTCATCGAGAACTTCGGCCGGCGGTCTATAGCCAAGGCCGGAATGCAACCGACGCCGGTTGTAGAAGCCCTCGATGAACCGGATGATCTCGCGGCGTGCGTCAGCCCGGGTAGCGAACACACGATGATGTACCCACTCGGTCTTCAGTTTCCCGAAGAACGACTCGGCCATGGCATTATCGAAACAGATGCCGGTCCGCCCGACTGATTGCCGATTCTCGTGTCGGGCAAGCGTGGCCGCGAAGTCGCCGGACGTGTACTGGCTGCCGCGATCGGAATGAAAAACAGCCCCGTCCGGCAGCGGAACACGCCGCGCTGCCATGTCCACGGCAGCGCACACCAAAGAAGCCGGGTAACGCTCGTCGACCGCCCACCCGATAACACTCTTCGAATAGCAATCGATAACCGAAGCCAGATACAACGGCCCCTCGCCGGTATCGATCTGGGTGATGTCGCCGACCATCTTCACGCCCGGCACCGTCGCGGTGAAGTCCCGGCCGACCAGGTCCGGGATCGGCCCCGCAGCACGGTCCGGCACGGTCAGCCCTCGCCGCCGCTTCACCTGCACCGGCACCAGCCCCTTCGCTCCCATCAGCCGCCGCACCAGGTCATCGTCGACCTCGACCCCACCGCGGACGAGCTCGGCGTGCACACGCCGATACCCGTACGTGCGGCCCGAGCCGATAAACACGGCTTCGATCATCGCGGTCAACTCCACACGACGTCGCTCTCCGGCCGACGGCGGCCGATCCAGCCATTCGTAGAAACCGCGGACCGGGAAACACCGACCAGGCGGCACATCATCGTCACGTCGAAGGCAGCCTTCTCCGCAGCGACAAGCGCGTAACGCTCGCTTATCGTTGTTCTCTCGCGAAGAAGGCCGCAGCTTTTTTCAAGAAAGCGTTCTCCTGCTCCAGCTCACGGATACGCCGTTCCATCTCCGCGACCCTCGCCCGATCGATCGCATCCCGCGTCTCGTCGGTCTGCCCAGGATGTAACTGGATAGGTGTCGTTGATCTTTCAGAGGTGTTTGGCCGGGGTGGGTCGTTGACCTCGATCCGTCAGAGGGTCTTGCTCCCTGCCTGACCGTTTCGGCTTGACCGTTTTGTCCACCCGGTTTGGGTGTGATATCGCCACGTGTCGCTGTGGAAGCGCGAGTTCTCCGGGCCCTCGGTCACGGTCTTTCTACTGGTAGGTACAGGGGTCCAGGGTCAGGTTGTCAGTGGTAGCAGGGTGAGGCGCTGCCAGCAGAGGGTGAACGCGTCGGCCCACGGCCAGGTCTCGGGGATGGACAGGACACGCCGGCGGGCGTGGGCGGCCAGTTTCGCGGGCAGGTGCAGCAGCCGGTAACGCAGTGTTGCGGGTTCGGCGTGGGCGAGGTCGTCCTGGTCGTGCAGGCCGAGCAACCGGGTCCAGGAAGTGATGTCCGCGGCGATGTTGGCGGCGAGGACCCAGCCGCGGTTGACGGTCCAGGCCTTCGACGGCAGGTTCCGCAGGCCCATGGCCTTGTTCGTGCGCACCTTGTCTTCCACTCCTGCGTGCGAACGATGCAAAGCGTCGATCCATTGCGGCTGGTGCGAGCCCGGCACCCCGGCGATCCGGCTGATGTTGGTGGCGACGATCGCGTACCGCCAGCCGGTCCGCTTCTCCAGCGCGGTGAGATTCTTCGCGTGCCGGGCCGACGGCTTCGTGCGCCGCACGAGCAGCCGTAGCCGGCCGTTCCAGTTCTCCAGGCGCTGGTTGAGGCCGGTCAGTTCCGCGACATGCGCGGTGTCGACGGCCGTGCCGTCCTGGGCGAGGCCGTCGGTCCACGCTTCAGCAGGCAGTTGCTCGATCGCGATCTCGTCGGCGTCGGTGATCGTCCAGCCGACGGTGAACTTCACGCTGCGCCACAGCCGGTTCATCGCCTCGATGTGCTCGAGCAGGTCGTGGGTGGCACCGGCCCCATCGACCCTGATCAGAATCTTGCGCCGGTAGGCGACCGGCAACTGAGCGATCGCCTCACCGAGAACCCGGATGTGATCGGCGACCGTATTCGAGCCGGCACTGCCGGGCCGCAGCAGCATGGCCAGGCATTCCGCGGTGTTCGCACACCACGCACCGAGCGGATGGAACCCGAAACCCTTCTTGAACGTGGCCGCCGCACCCTGCTTCGGTGAGTGAGCGGTGATCAGGGTGGCGTCCAGATCGATGACCACCCACCCGGACAGCAGCTTGCCCGCCACCGTCAGCCACGGGAACCCTTGCGGGCGGCGGGCGAGCAGGGCCCATACGTGAGCGCGGACCTTCGCCCGCGCTTTGCCGATCCGTTTCAGCGCGGTCTCGTCGAGACCGGCCAACGCTCGCCGGACGGTTGGCTCCGACGGCCGATCACCGAAGACCAATCCCTGATGGGCGAGGACCGCGATGTCGGACATGCTCGTGGCGCCGAGCACGATCGCGACCGCGAGTGAGACCAGGACCGTGCCGCGATCCCACCACCCAGGGCCCTTGCCGCGCGGTAGCACCTTGTTCAAACCGCTGGTCAGACCGGTCCGATCTGCGCATTTGCGCAGCAGGACCGCACCCGCGTGACCGACCAGACCCTTCCCGCCCGCGCCGACGACCAGCCGCTGATCCCACCCGCTACCCTTACTCACCAGAAAGGTGCACCCGCTTCTGCTGTGGACATGGACTCGACACCCAAATCCTTGCAGGTCAGGAGCACCTTTCGTTTATCGCCCTCGATCAGTCAAATCGCCTCTGACTCGGGGAGGTTGACCGTTCGTGCCCGCCGATCCTTCGCAGCCGTCGTATGAGCAGCTGCTTGCGCTGAACGCGGACCTGTTCGCCCGGTTGGATCAGGCGCTCGGGCGGATCGCGGAGCTGGAGGCTGACCTCAGTACGGCGAAGTGCCGGATCGCTGATCTGGAAGCCCAGCTGAAGCAGTCGTCGAAGAACTCCTCGAAACCGCCGTCGACGGACGGGCTGGCCAAGCCGGCACCCAAATCTTTGCGCGGTAGGTCCGGGCGGGGGCCGGGGCGCCCGGCCGGGCAGCCCGGCGCCACTCTGGAGCAGGTCGCCGACCCCGACGTCATCGTGCGGCACACCCCCGAGGTGTGCGCGGGCTGCGACAACGATCTGGCCGGCGCGGCCGAAGTGTCCGTGACCCGGCGGCAGGTGTTCGACATTCCGGAACCGACGGTCGTGGTGACCGAGCATCAGATCGTCACCCTCGCCTGCCCGTGTGGACATCGCACCACCGGCATCGGGCCCGCCGAGGCCACCGCGCCTGCCGTGTACGGGCCGCGGATCGCCGCGATCGGGGTCTACCTGTTGCACGGGCAGTTCCTGTCGATCGGCCGTACCGCCGACGCGCTGCGGGACCTGTTCGGCCTGCCGGTCGCGGCGGCCACGGTCACCGCCTGGGTCAAACGCACCGCCCTCGGCATCATCGAGCAGGTGCTGCCGGTGATCCGCGACCGGATCCGGCAGGCGCCGGTCGTGCACTTCGACGAGACCGGGATGCGCGTCGAAGGCCGTCTGGCCTGGCTGCACTCCGCGTCCACCGGCACCGACGTGCTCCTCACGGCGCACCGCAGACGCGGCGCCGCCGCCATTGACGACGCCGGTGTCCTGCCCGGCTTCACCGGTGTCGCCGTGCACGACGCGTGGGCGCCATACGACACCTACACCAGCGCCAACCACGCCCTGTGCAACGCCCACGTGCTGCGTGAACTGGTCTACGTCACCGACACCGCCACCGGCCCCACCGCCGACCTCGCCACCCAAGCCATCAACGCGCTGCGCCGGCTCAACCGCCTGGCCGACGACGCCCACACCGGGCAGGACACAGCGAACCCGGACGCCCTACGCGAGCAGCAGTACCTGCTGCGCTCCGCCGTCGTGCTCGGCGCGCAGGCCACCGCCGGCCGCGACGGCAAACTCCAGCGCAAACACCACGCCCTGTTCGTCCGGCTCCGCGACCGCCGCGACGACTACCTACGATTCGTCACCGACCCGGCCGTCCCCTTCGACAACAACGCCGCCGAACAGACCATCCGTATGCCGAAACTACGGATCAAGGTCTCCGGAAGCATGCGCACCATGACCGGCGCCGAACACTTCGCCGCCATCCGCAGCTACACCGCCACCGCCATCCGCCAAGGCAACAACATGCTCGACGCCCTGATCCAAGCCGTCACCGGAAACCCCTGGATCCCCGCCACCACCTGAGCAAATCGGCGTACACGCATACCCGATGTTCCAGCACCTATCCAGTTACCCCAGGATTACGCTTCTTCTCGGCGATCACCCAGTTCCGGACTGTCTCGGCGACCAGACCGAAATCACGCGCAACCTCAGCATAGGTACGCCGACCCTCGACCACCGAACGCACCGCTTCTGCCCGCAACTCAGGCGAATACTTCGCAGGTTTCTTGCTCACGTACTGTTCCTCCCGGACTCCTCGTCACCCTACTTGGGGACGTGTCCGGAGTTCTCGGGTCACCTCAAGGCTGAGCTTGTGATTTAACCTTTTGTGGCTTGTTGTGGCTGGTTGTTGCGTTCTGGTGTTGGGGCTTGCCGACCGGCGGGTGTGCTCTGACGTGCTTGTTCCGGGAGCCGGGCGGGCGTCCCGGGCCTGGTCGGGTGGGTTTCGGTGCACTCGCCGGCTGGGCCAGTTTCGGCTGGAGGTTGCGAAACCCTCGCCGGACGCGGGCCGGGGTCAGCCGTCCGGGTTTCGCCGGCGGACGCTCCCAGGGGCGTCGCAGGTCGGTGGCCAGATCGCGGGCCAACCGTAGCTGGGTGTGCACGGCGATGATCAGCCAGGTCCACCGGTCAGCGGCCTTCGGATCCCGCAGCCGCGGGCGGGTCCAGCCGAGGGTCTGCTTGAACAGCCGGAACGTGTGCTCCACATCGAAACGACGCAGATACGCCTGCCAGATCCGGTCCACCTCGGACGCGGTCAGCCCGGTCGCCGAGACCCACAACCACACCGGTTTCGGATTCCGATCACCGGGCAGCCGGCCCACCCGTAGCCGGATGACGGTGCCCTCGATGATCGGCAACGGCCCCACATGCTCAGCCCACCCGCCGCGCCGAGCCAGCCTCGGATGGGCCCGGTCCCACGCGTCGGCGAACGCCGCACCGTAACGGGTGGTCTCCGTGACCGTGGCGACGGCAGGGGCCGGATGCCTGGCCGGTTCGTCGAGGTCGAAGACCCCGCCGTGCCGGGCCGGGCGTCCGAGCTGTCCCGGCGCCCGGGGCGGGGCGGGTAAGTACAGGACCCGGTCCGAACGCAGCCGCCCCACAAGATCCACCGGCAGATCGTGTAGCAGCCACGCCAGCCTGGTCACGTCGTAGCCAGCGTCGAACACAATCATCATCCGCGGGTCGCCGTCACACCACCTGCCGTGCTCACGAAGCCGGTCGACGACCTCCCGCGCCTGCCCGGCGGTCACCTCGGTGGCATCCTCGAGCGGCCCGATCCGCACCGCGTCCAGCACCGCGGTCCAAGACGAACGCCCGGTCTCCAACACAGCGACGAACGAGTACGCCCACCCCGGGATCATCTGCGCAGCACCACGCCCACGGCCGTACACATGGCAGAACGAGCGCTGCTCCGCAGTCGCGGCGTCCGGCCGCAACCACGGACTGACATCGACCGTCAACACGATCCGGCCGTCACGGCCACGCGGCAACGGCAACCCGGCCAGCGCCCGCCGCAACCGGTCCACCTCGACCATCCCGCTGTTCACCGCGTCGTACAACGCACCATGACCACGACGATGCTCCGCCGCCAAAGACAACCCGACCAGGCTGGTGACCGGCCCATCGACGCACAACACCGCGTCGGCAAGCTCGAACAACGCATCCGCCCGCCAACGCAGCGAGGCGTAGAAGTCCTGCCGGAACTCCGACAACTCCCCGAACGCAGCACTCCGACCGGCATCGTTCACACTGATCACCGCAGCCCTTGTTGTGTCTCATGGCTCCTTCGCAAGAACCATGATCACGCAAGGGCTGCCCTCATGATCACCCTGGGGCACCTCGGCGAACCCGGCGGCAGGTTAAACGACAAGCTAAGACAGCGGCTTGCAAGTGGGCAGGAGAGTTAAGGGGCGAAGCTTTCACGCTCTGGTACAGCGAATGTTTCGTCTCCGAATGGGCTTGAGATGTCCAGCGTGACAAGTGAATGCTGCACGAGAGTTCGCCCACTGGCCGACATGTTGTTCGCGGTCAGCACGATACCCGTCGCGAAATGCACGTCAACGTCACACTGGTCAGCCCAGGGGCTTACAAGTGCGGACTCGACAAGGTCGGCGGATCGAGGGGATCCTTGCAGCCGGACTGCCGCGCCAAACTCGGACTCGAAAGGCTCGGCGTGCGTGATCGATAGCGCCGGTAGGACAAGGGATGGGTCAATGACCTCGCGGAGGGCGGGGCTCGGGGCCTGCTGCCAGGCAGTCGGCGCCAGTTGCCGAACGTCGGCCGAAGGATCGGGACGCCATGCTCTGACTGTGGCGTCTACATATGCCCAGCGGGTGACACCGTCCGAACCGTGGGCACGTAAGACGGCGCCTTCCTCGCCGAGGTCTTCGTAACGCCACCGATCAGGCTTGTCTACCTGTAGGCGGCAGCGGACCAAGTTTGGTGGCGTGGGAGCCTCCGGCCGACTCCGTATCAGCAACCCGCCGAGCGACCGGCGCCCCGGCGTGGTCAGCGGAGACACGGATTGTCCCAACGCCGGGGCGACGACCTCGGCGAGGTACCGCTCGTCGTAGGAGCTGACGAGTTCGATGGCAAGGCGGGGATGACGGGCGTCGGCCGTTGTCATGGCGACCAGCAGGGGTCCCAGAATCTCGTTCATACTGCCTTCCACAGGTCGTTCACCCGCGTCTGGTTGTCTCGGTAATGAATGCCCAGGACGCTGACACCTCGGCGGGAAGTCGGCCATCCTGCTCACGCATCCGTGCGGGAACGTACCAAGCGGCGTTGACAATGATCAACCGGGTTTCGTCGCTTGACACTGTCGAGATGCGGATCCGATCGTCGACAGTGTACGTGCATCTGGCAGGAGTCGCCGTGGGTTCACACGACGCTTCTTCCGGTGTCCCTGTAGGCAGGCCGTTCCCTTCGATGGTTCGGTAGGCGAGTATCTGTATACGTGTCGGTTCGACCGAAGTTGCAAGGTCAATGTGCACGGCAGACTCCGCGACAAGACCCATCGGGTTGGAGCGCGGTACGGTTGCTACCTCGCCCTCCTTGACCAAGCCCTGTTCAATCCATATCCAGTGCCGGGTAGACGGCGGGAGTTTCACCCGCCGTCCCCCACAGATCCGGACGTGAACCTCTCGACTCATCCGGCTCGTGCCGTTCGGTTGTCAGGTCGTGTACCGCATCGCCCAGTGCGCGAACAGGTCGGGCGACCGTTGCCGGACGTCTCGTAGCCATACTCGAGCTCTGTCGTCGCTGCGTTTGAGTCGCTTGTACTTCCACTTCGCCCAGCGCATCAGATGACGATCGATGCGCTTGCCGATCGGGTAGACCGCGCTCGGGTAAAACACGGTGAAGTAGTTCAACCAGCCCCGAAGGACAGGGTTGACCTCTACGGCGAGGTCTGCCAGGTTGCCGGTCGTGCGTCGATGTAGCCGCCAGGACGCGACCTTGCGGCTCATATCGGTCAGCTTCCCCGGGGCAACCGCGGGTAGGAACCCGGTCCGGGCCCTTCCGCGGATCTTGTCCCATGCCTTCCGGGGACGAAACGCGTACCCGCAGAACGTGAACGTCACCAGCTCGTAGTCGAGACGGCGCCGGTCGTCTTTGCAGTACACGATGCGCGTCTTGTCGGGGTGCAACTGCAACCCGATGTCCGCGAACCGACGATCGATCGCCTGACGCACCTGTTGCGCCTGACGTTCGGTCACGCAGTGGACCACCACATCGTCTGCGAACCGCTCGAACCCGACCCCGGGAAACTCACGGCCCATCCAGGTGTCGAAGCCGTAGTGCAGAAAAATGTTGGCGATCAACGGGGAGATCGGACCACCCTGCGGTGTCCCCTTGTTCCGATGGGTCAGGGTCCCGTCGGGCATCAGAATCGGCGCTCTCAACCAGCGCTCCACATACAGCATGACCCACGGGTGAGTCGTGTGACGCGCCACCGCCTTGAGCATCAAATCCCACCGCACGGAGTCGAAAAAGGCCTTGACGTCCAAATCGACGACCCAGTCCTTCTTGAAACACCGCTGCCGACACACCCGAATCGCATCAATCGGGGACCGTCCGGGACGATATCCGTAGGAGTCGTCGTGGAACACCTTCTCCACCTCCGGCTCCAACACCAGCACCGCCACCGTCTGCGCCACCCGGTCGACCACATTGGGAATGCCCAGAATCCTGACCCCACCCTTCTTCGGGATCTCCACCGCCCGGACCGGGCCTGGGAAATAGCTGCCCGACGACATACGGTTCCACAGTCGGTAGAGGTTGTCAGCCAACCTCGTTTCGAACTGTTCGATCGTCACTCCGTCGGCCCCGGCCGCTCCGCCATTACCTTTCACCTTCAACCACGCGGCCCAGATCAGCCGCTTTGGGATATCGTGCGACTTGCCTGTCAACCCTGGCTGACTCACGCGGTTCCTCCCTCACGGTTGACCGCACAAACCAGCCTGAACGACCCCGCCCCTTCGCTCCCCAACCCACTGAGCCTCGATCCACCGATGAAGGTCGAACCGGCGGGAGCCCGGGTATAGAAAGTGCCCCCTGAACTGGAAGGATAGGAGTGTTGACGCTTCTATCGGTCGGTTCGAGAGGGCACTTCGCAGGTGAGATTACGCTATGACGCGCCGGTGGTGCGCGCGACGTTCGACGATCCAAATCTGGTGTCGTGTGCCGGCCTTGTTCCGGTGATGCGTCTGGCCGAGCAGGCCGGTCTGCACGATGCGGTCGCCGACCGGGTGAGTCTGCCGACGGACAAGGGCGCGAATCCGGCCGGGAAGGTCGCCACGATCGTGGCCGGGATGCTCGCGGGCGCGGACAGCATCGATGACCTTGACGTGGCCCGGCACGGCGGGATGCGGTCACTGTTCACCAGCGTGTACGCGCCCTCGACGCTCGGTTCGTTCCTGCGCACGTTCACCCACGGGCATGTGCGGCAGTTACAGGCCGCCGCCCGCGACACTCTGGTCGGCCTCGCCGCCCGGACACCGCTACTGGCCGGCGCGGACACGCTGTGCTTTGTGGACATCGACTCGATGCTGCGCCGTGTCTACGGCAAACAGAAGCAGGGCATCGGGTTCGGTCACGCCAAGGTCGGCGGCTACAACGTCTGGTTGCGCGGCTACAACCCCCTCGTGGCGACGTTGTCCACCCCGCTGACGGCGCCGGTCGTCGCTACCACGAGGCTGCGTTCGGGTAACACCGGCTCCAGCAAGGGCGCTGCCAGCATGATCGCCGAGACGATCACCACCGCCCGTGCCTGCGGCGCGACCGGCGAGATCGTGGTGCGGGCCGACTCCGCGTTCTACGCCAAGGCGGTCATCGGCACCTGCCGGCGCCACCAGGTGCGGTTCTCGGTCACCACCCGCATCGACACCAAGATCCGCGCCGCCTGCGACAGCATCGGCGATGACCAGTGGATCAACATCCGTTACCCGCAGGCCGTCTGGGACGACGACGAGCAGCGGTGGATCTCCGACGCGCAGATCGCCGAGACCACCTACACCGCCTTCGCCGGCACCCGGCACGCCGTCACCGCCCGGCTGATCGTGCGCCGCATCCGCCGCGACGACCCTACCCAGGCCCCGGGCCAGGAAGAACTCCTACCGAACTACCGATATCACGCGGTGTTCACCGACAGCCCGTTCACCCTCGTGCAGGCCGAAGCCCAGCACCGGCAGCACGCGGTCATCGAGCAGATCAACGCCGACCTGATCGCCGGCCCTCTCACGCACCTGCCGTCCGGCCGGTTCAACGCCAACGCCGCCTGGCTGACCTGCGCCGGCATCGCCCACAACCTCACCCGGGCCGCCGGTCACCTCGCCGCCGGCGCCTGGACGACCGCCCGGACCACCACGATCCGGACCCGGATCGTCACCGTCGCCGCCCGCCTCGCGCACCGGGCCCGCACCATCCACCTGCACCTACCCGAGCACTGGCCCTGGCAACCCGCGTTCGAGAATCTGTTCACCGCCATCCGTACCGCACCCGACTGACCGCCGCATACCGACCGGAACCAGGCGGCCCGACCACAAGCCACGAACCCCACCCCACTCCAGCACAACCTGCCCAGAGCAAGCCGACCACGTAATCGGCAATTCCGCCGTACCCCAAAACCACCCGATATCAGAGCTATTCAAACGCGACCATCACGAACCGCGTCGGTGGATCGAGGCTGCCGGGTAGACGGCGGGAGTTTCACCCGCCGTCCCCCACAGATCCGGACGTGAACCTCTCGACTCATCCGGCTCGTGCCGTTCGGTTGTCAGGTCGTGTACCGCATCGCCCAGTGCGCGAACAGGTCGGGCGACCGTTGCCGGACGTCTCGTAGCCATACTCGAGCTCTGTCGTCGCTGCGTTTGAGTCGCTTGTACTTCCACTTCGCCCAGCGCATCAGATGACGATCGATGCGCTTGCCGATCGGGTAGACCGCGCTCGGGTAAAACACGGTGAAGTAGTTCAACCAGCCCCGAAGGACAGGGTTGACCTCTACGGCGAGGTCTGCCAGGTTGCCGGTCGTGCGTCGATGTAGCCGCCAGGACGCGACCTTGCGGCTCATATCGGTCAGCTTCCCCGGGGCAACCGCGGGTAGGAACCCGGTCCGGGCCCTTCCGCGGATCTTGTCCCATGCCTTCCGGGGACGAAACGCGTACCCGCAGAACGTGAACGTCACCAGCTCGTAGTCGAGACGGCGCCGGTCGTCTTTGCAGTACACGATGCGCGTCTTGTCGGGGTGCAACTGCAACCCGATGTCCGCGAACCGACGATCGATCGCCTGACGCACCTGTTGCGCCTGACGTTCGGTCACGCAGTGGACCACCACATCGTCTGCGAACCGCTCGAACCCGACCCCGGGAAACTCACGGCCCATCCAGGTGTCGAAGCCGTAGTGCAGAAAAATGTTGGCGATCAACGGGGAGATCGGACCACCCTGCGGTGTCCCCTTGTTCCGATGGGTCAGGGTCCCGTCGGGCATCAGAATCGGCGCTCTCAACCAGCGCTCCACATACAGCATGACCCACGGGTGAGTCGTGTGACGCGCCACCGCCTTGAGTACGTATTCAGCTTGAGGTGAGTGGGGGGCCGGTTGTCCACTCTGGTCGATCGGCTGACATGATCATGGGGTGTCGTCCGTCCCGCAGGTCCCGCTCTCGTACGAGGATCTGGTCGCGATGCTGGTTGAGCTGCGGGAACGGGTTGATCGGTTGGAAGCCGAGAACGCTGAACTGAAACGCCGGTTGGGGATGAACTCCTCGAACTCGTCGAAGCCTCCCTCGTCGGACGGTCCGGGCCGTCCGGCCCGGCAGCCGGGTAAAGGCAGTGGGCGGCGGCGGGGCAAGCAGCCGGGAGCGCCGGGATGGACCCTCGAACTGGTCGCGGATCCGGATGAGGTCATCGAGCACCGGCCACAGCGGTGTGGCCATCCGGGTTGTGGGGCTCCGCTGGGTGATGGGCGTGAGTACGGGCGGCAGCGCCGGCAGGTGATCGAGCTGCCCGAGCGGCGGTCGGTGGTCGTTGAGCACCAACTGGTCGCGGTTGAGTGCGGCGGGTGCGGGCAGGTCAGCGAGCCGGTGGCACCCGGCGGGGTGTCCGGGCGGGTGCAGTACGGCGTCGGTGTCAAGGCCGCCGTCGTCTACGCGCGGGCCGTCCAGTTCCTGCCCTTCGCCCGGGCCGCCGCGCTGTTGGGTGATCTGCTCGGGGTGCGGGTGTCGACCGGGTTCGTGCACCAGGTGGTCGGTGAGGCGGCCCGCAGGCTCGGGCCGTTCGTGTCCCGCACGGCCGCGTTGCTGCACGTCCAGCAGGTGCTGCACGCCGATGAGACCCCGGCAAGGGTCGACGGCGGCTTCAAGTACGTGCACGTGGCCTGCACCCCTGAGCTGACCTTGTTCCACGTCGGCGGCCGCAGCAAGGCCGACATCGACGCCGGGAAGGTCCTGCCCGGGTTCACCGGCACCCTCGTGCGTGACGGCTACGCCGCCTACCGCCACCTGGCCGACGCCGATCACGCCTGGTGCGGAGCACATCTGATCCGCGATCTGCGCGGCGTGCACGAGTCCGACCCGGCCGGCCAGCAGTGGGCCGAGGTGATGGCGCAAACCCTGCTGATGGCCAAGAAGATGACCGAGCAGGCCGTCACCGCGGGCCGGGACGCACTGTCAGCCGACGAGATCAGTCACATCCGTGCCTGTTACGCCGGGGCCCTCGCTTACGGCCGCCAGCAGAACCCGCCCGATCGTGACGGCAAGCCGTCACGAGCCGGCACGCTGGTCGAACGCTTCACCGCCCACCGCGACATGATCCTACGGTTCACCGTCGATCTGGCCGTGCCCTTCACCAACAACCAGGCCGAACGCGATCTCCGCCCGGTCAAACTCCAACAGAAGATCTCCGCGACCTGGCGCACCCTGCAAGGCCTGGCCGACTTCGCCACCCTACGGTCCTACCTGTCCACCGCCACCAAACACGGCAAAGACGCCCTCGACGTGCTCGAACAACTCTTCACCACCGGACCATGGCTACCGGAACCGGCAATATCAAGCTGAATACGTACCGCCTTGAGCATCAAATCCCACCGCACGGAGTCGAAAAAGGCCTTGACGTCCAAATCGACGACCCAGTCCTTCTTGAAACACCGCTGCCGACACACCCGAATCGCATCAATCGGGGACCGTCCGGGACGATATCCGTAGGAGTCGTCGTGGAACACCTTCTCCACCTCCGGCTCCAACACCAGCACCGCCACCGTCTGCGCCACCCGGTCGACCACATTGGGAATGCCCAGAATCCTGACCCCACCCTTCTTCGGGATCTCCACCGCCCGGACCGGGCCGGGGAAATAGCTGCCCGACGACATACGGTTCCACAGCCGGTAGAGGTTGTCAGCCAACCTCGTTTCGAACTGTTCGATCGTCACTCCGTCGGCCCCGGCCGCTCCGCCATTACCTTTCACCTTCAACCACGCGGCCCAGATCAGCCGCTTTGGGATATCGTGCGACTTGCCTGTCAACCCTGGCTGACTCACGCGGTTCCTCCCTCACGGTTGACCGCACAAACCAGCCTGAACGACCCCGCCCCTTCGCTCCCCAACCCACTGCGATACGCAGGCGGTTCACAGCTACTACGGGCGAGTCCGCCAGCGGCCCCGCATCGGTACTCTGCTCCTCGCGGTCTCCTCCGCTTGGAGTCCTCCCTCTCGCCGCCGGTCAACCGACGGACAGTATCGGGGTCCGCCTTCACACGTTCCGTATGAGAGCCTGGACCGGGCTCATGCTGCCTATATGCCGGACACCACCTGGGCAGTAAGCGGATATCCCCCAGGCTCATCCCGAGACTCACCTCCGGCCTCGGTTCTGATGTCGTCTGACTGAGTTTCGACACGTCAACGACAGAGAACTCGACGTTCATCGCTCATCTTCCCGGTCCATACCTGACGCGATCACAGTCACGCCTTCTCCAACGACGCTCAGGACGACGGTCTTCAGCCAACGCCCCTCGTGGTGGTTTGAAGCCTGCTTCCGCAAGCCGGCTCCGGAGGGCCAAACAACCTCCATCTCCCATACAGCACCGCAGTCCACGAGACCGTCATCAATCTTTGCCTCGCTTTCCACGTTCGTGTTCACAAGAGCTGATCTCAGCGACGCGAATGTGTTGATTGGTGCGACACGGGCGAAACTGTTGAGATCGGACGGTGCTGGAAGAGGACGCGGAGTCCTCGGTAGGTAGTTCTCACCACAAGATCACCTACACCATGAGGACTCCGCGTGATCGCCTATCGTGCCATGATCGATGTCCCCAGGGAACTCGTGCAGTACCTCGGCCGGCTGCTGGCCGCCGAACGCCGAGCCCGCGGAACCCGGCGTGACACCCGCGCCCTGACCTGCTTCCACCAGGCACTTCTCGTGCTCATCTGGTTCCGCAAAGCCGAGGACCTGACCCTGCTGGCCGCCGGATTCGGGATCTCCCGGGCCACCGCCTACCGCTACCGCGACGAGGGCGTAGCCGTACTCGCCGCCCAGGCGACCGACCTGCACACCGCTCTGCGTCGGGCCGCCGCCGACGGCTGGCCGTACGTGATCCTCGACGGCAAACTGTTCGACTGCGACCGGCTCACCGAGACCACCCTGTCCGTCAAGGGCGAGACCATCGACGCCTGGTATTCGGGAAAGCACCGCGACTTCGGCGCGAACATCCAAGCCGTCATGCGCCCGGACGGGCTACCGATCTGGACATCGGCGGCGATGCCCGGGCATCTACACGACACCAGCTGCGCCCGCGAACTCGGCGTCACCGCCGCCCTGAACTGGTCCGCCGCCGAACTCGACCTGCCCGCCCTGGCCGACTCCGGCTACGAAAGCACAGGCCACGGCATCAAGACCCCGATCAAGCAGCCCACCGACGGCAGCCGCCTCGCACCCGACAACCGCGCCTACAACCAGCTGCTCCGCGGCCTGCGATGGCAAGGCGAACGCGGCTTCGCCATCCTGATCGGACGCTGGAAGACGCTCCGCCACACGAACATCAGCCCACGCCGAATCGGCGACATCGTCGCCGCCGCATTACACCTGACCCACTTCGAATACAAATACCTATCCGAATCTTGTTGAGATAACTTCAATAGCCCATGTTTCCATTTGAGCCGCTTCTGGACTAATCGCACTGAATTCCCCTTTCGTTGTGCCTGCCTGCCACAACGGTCCCGAGGGCCGTGGCGGCGGGAATATGACTGATGTGAATGTAGTCAGAGTCGGCCAACCCTCGCTGTCCCCGCTCCTCCGCTGTCTCCCTATATGAGACGGGAGGCGTGGACGGATTGGTCGGACTTGACTCACCGTAAAGATGATCGATAAGAATGTCCGCCTTGGGTGACAATTCGCCCACACCCCGTCAACGCCACCGGCTCTATGGATTTTGACATGTTTTGATGAATCTTCCATCTCGTGAGAACGGTGCCAATCGCGCGATGCGCGTGCCGCCACGACACCCTTCGGAGGATCGGAGGGGGCCGAGGTGCGGCGGGTGGGGTTGGGATGTCAAGCTGTGAGGGTGACGCGGCGTGTCGCTGGGCAGCAGGCATCCAGGGCGGGACGGGCTGTGCCTGACCCCAGACGTTGGCGCGCGATTGAACAGCGGTGCCGCAAGCTGGCCGAAGGGCTGGGCCGGGACCTGGCTCACCCGGACCCGGACGCGCCGCCGGGCACTCTGAGTGACTTCGCGGCCGGCGCCATCGTTCACGTTCGGTGGGCGTCCGCGATTGACGCGCAGATCGCGTTTGACCAGGCACCATCCTTGATCGCGTTCGGGACCGAGTACCAGCGGTTCCAGGGGCGCGGCGGCGTGGTGCTGGTATCCGCACAACGGTTTAAGGCACCTATCCAGTTACGCTGCCAGGAGGCCCGGTAGCAGGCTGGCGGCTTGGTCTGGAAACGGGTCGGGTCGGAGCCCAGCGTCGAAGGCCCTGTTGGGGGAGCAAATCAGCGGTCCGTAGCGGAGAGCGAAGCCTGCCGCGTCGTTAGACATTGAGGGAGAGCCGAGCCGGGCGGTTCACGGTGAAGGCCATGGAAGCGGTGAAGTGACTAGTCAGGTGGTCGCTGTGGCGGTGGGTAGCCAGGGGCGGCCGGTGACGAGTTCGGTAAGGGCGCTCATGATGTTGCGGCCGTGCGCGGTGGCGGTGGCGAGGTAGGAGCGGATCAGCGCGAATTGCTGGGCTCCGTCGAGGGTGCGTAAGCTCCCGGATACTTTCTGCCGGATTTTGACCATGCGGATCTGCTGTTCGGCGGTGTTGTTGTCGAACGGGGACCGCAGGTCGACTGCGAACCGCAGGTAGTCGTCGATGCGGTCGCGCATCCGGCGGCCGAGGGCGGTCAGTTTCCGGCCGGTCTTGGACTTCTCATGCTGGTGGTCCTTGACCGCGGCCAGGGCGGCCTGGCGGAACAGGCCGGTCTGCTCGGCCAGCAGGTCCGGGTTGATGCCGGGCGCCGCGCGGGCGCGGGCGGTGTCCGCGGCGGTCTTGAGGCGCAGGAGCGCGTCGGCTGCCTGACCGGGCCACACTTGCTGGGGTGCCAGCTCGGCGGCCGCGGTCAGTTCCCGCAGCAGATGCGCGCAGCACAACTGGTGGGCGGTCGGGGTGTAGGTGTCGTACGGGGCCCAGGCGTCATGCACGGCGACCCCGGTCATCGAGGCCATCACCTGCCCAGCGTCGATCCCGGCCCGGCCGCGTTTCGGGTGCGCCCCGACGAGGGTGTGCTTCCCGGTGGTGGCCACATGCGCCCAGTGCAGTTTGCCGGCGACACGCAGCCCGGACTCGTCGACATGCACCACCGGCGAGACCGTCAACGCGTCACGGACCTGATCCACGAACTCCGAATCGGTCAGAGCATCCCCGGCGCGTGCGTGCGCGGCGACCGCGCCGGCCGACATCGGCGCCCCGAACAGATCGGCCATCGCCTGCGCGGTCCGCGCCTGCGCCCCGAACAACGCCTGCTGCAGATACACCGCCGCGGCCTGAGCCCTCGGCCCGTACTGCACCGGGGCGTCCACCCCGTCCGGGGCCTGACCAGCGGTGACATGCCCGCACCCGCACCGGCGCGACACGAGCCGATGCTCGATCACCCGCACACCGATGTCCGGCAGGTCGAACACCTGCCGCACGGCGACCCCGGCCACCGCGGCACCGGTCAGATCCTCACCACACCCGCCACAACCGGCCGGTTCGTGCTCCACCCGCTCATGCGGGTCATCCACCTGCCGCAACGTGCGCCCCTGATGGCCAGGCTGCCCGCCAGCCCGCCGACCCGACCGTGTCCGCAACGACTTCGGCGCCGGTTTGGCCAGCCCGTCTGACGACGGCGGCCGTGACGAGTTCGACGAGTCCATCCCCAACCGGGCCCGCAGATCCGCATTCTCCGCCCGCAGCACCGCGTTCTCCCGCCGCAACTCGGCGTTGTCCCGCTCCAACTCAACGATCCGGGCCTCCAGCCGGGCAAGCCACTCAAGCAGCTCCACGATGGACAGCGTCCCGGACACCCCACCATGATCCATCCGGAACGGCCCAGGTCAAGCCAACCCGCCGAACAGCACCTGATCAGTCACCATTCCGGGTCTTCTACAGACACCACCGTACGCTCGCAGTAGGATCGAGGAAGGTGTACGACTTCACGGCGCCGATCCCGCTGAGGTGGAGTCGGCCACGGCTCGTCGAATGTCTCGACAGCAAGTGTTGTGCGACCCTTCGAAGACGTTTGAGTTCGTCATCACAGAGGCGTCTCTCCGGCTCCTGTTGTGTTCGCCACGGGACATGCTTGCGCAACTCAATCGGCTCCTCAACATGTACGTATTCAGCTTGAGGTGAGTGGGGGGCCGGTTGTCCACTCTGGTCGATCGGCTGACATGATCATGGGGTGTCGTCCGTCCCGCAGGTCCCGCTCTCGTACGAGGATCTGGTCGCGATGCTGGTTGAGCTGCGGGAACGGGTTGATCGGTTGGAAGCCGAGAACGCTGAACTGAAACGCCGGTTGGGGATGAACTCCTCGAACTCGTCGAAGCCTCCCTCGTCGGACGGTCCGGGCCGTCCGGCCCGGCAGCCGGGTAAAGGCAGTGGGCGGCGGCGGGGCAAGCAGCCGGGAGCGCCGGGATGGACCCTCGAACTGGTCGCGGATCCGGATGAGGTCATCGAGCACCGGCCACAGCGGTGTGGCCATCCGGGTTGTGGGGCTCCGCTGGGTGATGGGCGTGAGTACGGGCGGCAGCGCCGGCAGGTGATCGAGCTGCCCGAGCGGCGGTCGGTGGTCGTTGAGCACCAACTGGTCGCGGTTGAGTGCGGCGGGTGCGGGCAGGTCAGCGAGCCGGTGGCACCCGGCGGGGTGTCCGGGCGGGTGCAGTACGGCGTCGGTGTCAAGGCCGCCGTCGTCTACGCGCGGGCCGTCCAGTTCCTGCCCTTCGCCCGGGCCGCCGCGCTGTTGGGTGATCTGCTCGGGGTGCGGGTGTCGACCGGGTTCGTGCACCAGGTGGTCGGTGAGGCGGCCCGCAGGCTCGGGCCGTTCGTGTCCCGCACGGCCGCGTTGCTGCACGTCCAGCAGGTGCTGCACGCCGATGAGACCCCGGCAAGGGTCGACGGCGGCTTCAAGTACGTGCACGTGGCCTGCACCCCTGAGCTGACCTTGTTCCACGTCGGCGGCCGCAGCAAGGCCGACATCGACGCCGGGAAGGTCCTGCCCGGGTTCACCGGCACCCTCGTGCGTGACGGCTACGCCGCCTACCGCCACCTGGCCGACGCCGATCACGCCTGGTGCGGAGCACATCTGATCCGCGATCTGCGCGGCGTGCACGAGTCCGACCCGGCCGGCCAGCAGTGGGCCGAGGTGATGGCGCAAACCCTGCTGATGGCCAAGAAGATGACCGAGCAGGCCGTCACCGCGGGCCGGGACGCACTGTCAGCCGACGAGATCAGTCACATCCGTGCCTGTTACGCCGGGGCCCTCGCTTACGGCCGCCAGCAGAACCCGCCCGATCGTGACGGCAAGCCGTCACGAGCCGGCACGCTGGTCGAACGCTTCACCGCCCACCGCGACATGATCCTACGGTTCACCGTCGATCTGGCCGTGCCCTTCACCAACAACCAGGCCGAACGCGATCTCCGCCCGGTCAAACTCCAACAGAAGATCTCCGCGACCTGGCGCACCCTGCAAGGCCTGGCCGACTTCGCCACCCTACGGTCCTACCTGTCCACCGCCACCAAACACGGCAAAGACGCCCTCGACGTGCTCGAACAACTCTTCACCACCGGACCATGGCTACCGGAACCGGCAATATCAAGCTGAATACGTACCTCAACATCACTGACATGCCTCACATCACGCTTGGGATTATTCCGTTTGGCCGGCAGTTGGCTACCGCGCCGCAGAACTCGTTCCTTCTGCTGGGCAACGATCTCGCCATCGTGGAGACGTTCATCGGGGAATACATGTTCCACGGCGACGAGGCATCCGCGTACTCGACCACGATGGATCGTACGTATTCAGCTTGAGGTGAGTGGGGGGCCGGTTGTCCACTCTGGTCGATCGGCTGACATGATCATGGGGTGTCGTCCGTCCCGCAGGTCCCGCTCTCGTACGAGGATCTGGTCGCGATGCTGGTTGAGCTGCGGGAACGGGTTGATCGGTTGGAAGCCGAGAACGCTGAACTGAAACGCCGGTTGGGGATGAACTCCTCGAACTCGTCGAAGCCTCCCTCGTCGGACGGTCCGGGCCGTCCGGCCCGGCAGCCGGGTAAAGGCAGTGGGCGGCGGCGGGGCAAGCAGCCGGGAGCGCCGGGATGGACCCTCGAACTGGTCGCGGATCCGGATGAGGTCATCGAGCACCGGCCACAGCGGTGTGGCCATCCGGGTTGTGGGGCTCCGCTGGGTGATGGGCGTGAGTACGGGCGGCAGCGCCGGCAGGTGATCGAGCTGCCCGAGCGGCGGTCGGTGGTCGTTGAGCACCAACTGGTCGCGGTTGAGTGCGGCGGGTGCGGGCAGGTCAGCGAGCCGGTGGCACCCGGCGGGGTGTCCGGGCGGGTGCAGTACGGCGTCGGTGTCAAGGCCGCCGTCGTCTACGCGCGGGCCGTCCAGTTCCTGCCCTTCGCCCGGGCCGCCGCGCTGTTGGGTGATCTGCTCGGGGTGCGGGTGTCGACCGGGTTCGTGCACCAGGTGGTCGGTGAGGCGGCCCGCAGGCTCGGGCCGTTCGTGTCCCGCACGGCCGCGTTGCTGCACGTCCAGCAGGTGCTGCACGCCGATGAGACCCCGGCAAGGGTCGACGGCGGCTTCAAGTACGTGCACGTGGCCTGCACCCCTGAGCTGACCTTGTTCCACGTCGGCGGCCGCAGCAAGGCCGACATCGACGCCGGGAAGGTCCTGCCCGGGTTCACCGGCACCCTCGTGCGTGACGGCTACGCCGCCTACCGCCACCTGGCCGACGCCGATCACGCCTGGTGCGGAGCACATCTGATCCGCGATCTGCGCGGCGTGCACGAGTCCGACCCGGCCGGCCAGCAGTGGGCCGAGGTGATGGCGCAAACCCTGCTGATGGCCAAGAAGATGACCGAGCAGGCCGTCACCGCGGGCCGGGACGCACTGTCAGCCGACGAGATCAGTCACATCCGTGCCTGTTACGCCGGGGCCCTCGCTTACGGCCGCCAGCAGAACCCGCCCGATCGTGACGGCAAGCCGTCACGAGCCGGCACGCTGGTCGAACGCTTCACCGCCCACCGCGACATGATCCTACGGTTCACCGTCGATCTGGCCGTGCCCTTCACCAACAACCAGGCCGAACGCGATCTCCGCCCGGTCAAACTCCAACAGAAGATCTCCGCGACCTGGCGCACCCTGCAAGGCCTGGCCGACTTCGCCACCCTACGGTCCTACCTGTCCACCGCCACCAAACACGGCAAAGACGCCCTCGACGTGCTCGAACAACTCTTCACCACCGGACCATGGCTACCGGAACCGGCAATATCAAGCTGAATACGTACGATGGATCGCCTTCAGGCGGACGCCGTGTACGACCATGAAGCTCGCGACGTCATCCGCCGCGCTTTGACGGACCTCCGCCAAATTCTGTAACCGAGCCATCTGGTTTATCGGGTACAACGGCGATCTTTAGTACGCCGCCTCGCCGAAAAACTGACACCCGCCTGACGCAACATATCCGTCTGGCGAGGGAGGTACCAGAACCGTGCGCCTTGTGGGGCCCGGGCACCGACGCTGACCCTACAAGCCGAGCACTGCCCCCAGCCAACCAGCGACGAGGGCTGGCCCGATAGTCGTCGGACCGTCGCAGTCGTCCCACGACTGTGAGGACGGCTTGAACGAGGAGGCGGTCGCCGCCACCTACAAGCTCAGCCAGCCGACGTTGAATGTGCTGGGGGCCTCGAACACAGCGTCACCGAGGCCAAGCTGCCCAGGCAGGGCCAGGGCGATCGCGAGCATCATTGCCGCCACGTTGGCCCCGACGGCACACGCTCGTACCCAGTGGCCCAGCGCCCTCGATGGCATGAGCCGAGACGACGAAGCAGAAGCCGGACGATGCCCACAGCATCCCGGCGAGGCGATGGGGTAGGCGTCGGGATCGTACGTCGATCAGCGCCAGGCCGACCCCCGACGACCGCGACGATCCAAAAGGCCAGCAGGCGATGTAGTGAACGTTCTTGGTCTCGACCAGCCAGGAGACGTTCGCTTTGACCGAGTGCAGGGCGTCGAAGGTGACAACCGTGCCGGCCAGGTCCAGCGGGGCCAGCAGCGGCTGGAAGTGGGTGGTCTCGTTCGTCTTCGCGCCGACCTCCACTGGGGCGAGGGTCACGACGGCGCCGTGCGTGACCGCGGAGAGCAGATGCCGGCGGGCCGTGGTGAGACGGGCTGATCCCTTGAGTGCTTTGCCGTCGACAGCGATCGCCCGCCGTTGGCGGGGTGCGGACATCGACGGCGTCTGAGCAGGTTCGGTAGCGGCGCGATGCCGGTGGGCCAGGTAAGCGCCGACCGCCCGGTCCACGGCGTCACCGTCAACAGCCCCCAGCACACGGCCGATCGTGGCCGACGACGGAGCACGTCGCCACCGGAGCCGATGAACGCGGATCCCGATCACTGTCAACAGCGCGGTCGAGGCCCGCTGACCCCACTCGGCGAGTTCGTCGATCTCCTCGCACCCGAGACAGCCGCGCAGGCACACACCAGCAGGACCGCAGTCAGCGAGTGCCACCGGCCCCACCGCGAACGCGGACCCGGCGCCAGGTCGAGATAGGGGCGCAGGTCAGCGATCCCCTGTCTGTCAGGGTGAGTTGGGCCCAGCGGACCCAGTTTCACCAGCACCGCAGGAACAGGAGAAGATGCAACGGCAGGCACGAGCCACCTCATGATCATCGGGCTTAGACACCACAATGATCACGAAGCTCGTGCCTGCCCTGCCATACACCCCCGGAACCTGTCAAGTCAACTGAGACAATTTCTTGATTTTGTTTAGCTTTGTGCTGGTGGAAGAGGGGCTCCGGCCGAGGTCACGGCCTGTTCCGGGTGGCTGTTGTCGGGTTTGTTGATCCATGCCCGGTCCGGTAGCCGGGGTGGTTGGGGACGGCGGCGTCCGAACCGTTCGGGATGTGCGGCCCAGGCGGCGTCGAGGGTGCGTTGCCGCTGTTCACGGATCTGTCCGGCGGTGCCGTGGTGGACCGATGCCGGGGTGTGCAGGCCGATCCCGGAGTGCCGGTGTTCGTGGTTGTAGTAGCTGTAGAACGCTTCGCAGTGCTGTCGGGCGTGCTGGATCGATCCGAACCGCTCTGGGAACGTGGGGTCGTACTTGAGTGTCTTGAAGCTGGCCTCGATGTACGGGTTGTCGTTGGAGGTCTTGGGCCGGCTGTGGCTGCGGCCGATTTTGAGATCGGTCAGCAGCTGGGTGACGGTCTTGCTGGTCATCGCGGCGCCGCGGTCGGCGTGCACGGTCAGCTGATCGGGGTTCACGCGTTCGCGGGCGGCGGCGTCGGCGATCAGCGCTTCGGCGAGTTGGCCGTCCTCGTGGGCGGCGACCATGTGCCCGACGACGTAGCGGGACCAGATGTCGATCACCGTGTAAAGGTGGAACCAGACGCCCTTGACCGGGCCGCGCAGCTTCGTGATGTCCCACGACCACACCTGATTCGCGGCGTCGGCGACCAGTTCGGGTTTGGTCCGGGCCGGATGGGTGGCCTGGCTGCGGCGTTCGCCGGTCTGCCCGGCGGCCCGCAGAATCCGGTACATCGTGGACTCCGAGCACCACCAGCGGCCCTCGTCGAGTTCGCGGGCCCACACCTGCGCCGGGGCCAGATCCACGTATGGCGGGCTGTTGAGCAGGTCCAGGACCTGCCGGCGTTCAGGCTCGGTCAGCGCGGACGGCGGCGGCTTACGCGGCGCCCGTGGCCGGGAGACCAGCGGCGGGGCACTACGGCGATACAGCGTCGCCCTCGACAGGCCGGTCAGCCGGCACGCGGGCGCGATGCCCCACAACGGCGTCAGCGCCGCCTGCGCCTCGGCGAGGACGAGTTCGGCATCGCCACGGCATCCGCGCTCTCGGAGAGCAGTTCCAAGAGCGCGTGAGCTTTTCCCATGATCGACAACGCGGTCTGGGTCTTGTTCAACTCGGCCTGCAGGCGGGCGTTCTCCCGCTGAAGACGGGAAAGTTCAGCGTTCTCGGCCTTCTTCGCCGCCCGCGCAGCCGATTGCCGCCGGTCCGTCAGGCCGGCCGCGGCTCCGGCATCCCGCGCCTTGCGCCAGTCGAGAAGGTGTGAACCGTACAGCCGTTCCCGGCGCAGAATCGCCCCGCGAGCCGCCGCATCCGGCGCCGACTCGTACTCGTCCAGAATCCTCGCCTTGAACTCCGCGGTGAATGTCCGCCGCTGGGGCCGGGCGTCCGGATCCAGACTCTCATGGGGCCTCGACGTCATGCTGATGTGCTCTCCTCAGGGCCGTCCAGGAAGAGTATCCCCTGGTAGACGGGCTGTCTCACATCAGCGTGACAGGGAGGGGGTGGCGGGTTACGGAGTCCAGACCACGTGCGGGTTGACGCGTCCGGTCCAGTCGAAGACGGCCATGTTGTCCCAACCGTTGCCGGTGCCGTTGATGTCTTCCGGAGCCCAGCCGTTGCCCCGGATCGCGTACCAGGTCGGCTCCCAGTAGAAGACGCCCACGCCGCCGGCGTTGCGCACGGTGTTCTGGACCCAGCTGAACTGTTGTGCCTGTCCGGCCCAGGTGGCCGGGATGTTGTCGCACAGCACGGTGCCGGGGATCGAGTTCCGCTCGTGGTCGGCGTCGGCGGCGGTGAACTGGTACGCGGTCTCGGCGAGCACCACCGGCTTGCCGTAGCGGGATTTCACGTCGGCGATCACGTTGTACAGGTTCGCGAGCGAGCCGTGCCACATGCAGTAGTAGGACAGGGCGGTGACGTCCCAGGTCACGCCCTGTGCCCTGATCCCGTCGTAGAACCAGCGGGCGTTGGCGTTGCTGTCGGCGTTGGCGGTGTGGATCCACACCTGGGTGCCGCTGTTGCATGCCTTGGTGGCGTTGTAGCCCTGCTTGAGCAGACTCGCCAGCGGAGCGAAGTTGTTGTTGACGACCCGTCCGGTCGGCCACAGCATGCCCACGTTGATCTCGTTGCCGATCTGCACCGCGTCCGGGGTGGTGCCCTGTGCCTTGAGTGCGCTGCACACGTCGTGGGTGTAGGTGTAGACGTCGGTCTGCAGCTGGCTCAGTGAGTGGTTGGCCCAGGCCGCGGGCGGGTACTGCTTGCCCGGGTCGGCCCAGGTGTCCGAGTAGTGGAAGTCGATCAGGAGCTTGAACCCCTTCGCCTTGATCGTTCTGGCCTGCTGGAGCACCTTCGCCTTGTTGTTGTAGCCGCTCACCGGGTTGTTCCAGATGCGCAGCCGCAGGTAGTTGACGCCCTTGGCGGCGAGGATGTCGTAGGGGTCGGCCTGCGTGCCGGAGGCGTTGTAGTAGCGCGCGCCGAGGTCCAGGCTGCGTTGCAGCGACGAGACGTCGGCGCCGCGCATGGTGAGGGTGTTGGCCGCCTGCGCGGGGGCGGTCAGGGCCAGCGGGGCCGCGAGGACGACCACCGCCAGGAAGGCCCGGAGGGACGGTTTCATGGCGCTCCTTCACGTGGAGGATGCGTTGCCCGCCCGGGAGCGGGCGCGTCCGGCGGGCTGCCGGACGGTTCGGGGACCAGGTGAGGTGGTGGTGGGTGCGCCGACCGACGGTGGTCCGGGCGGGCGCGGGTGTCTCAGGCCGGAGCGGATGAGGAGGCGCGGACGACCAGGCTTGTCGGCACGGTGACGGAGATCGGGGTGCGTCCGGCGATCACGTCGGTGAGCAGCCGGGTCATTTCTTCGCTGATGCGGTCGAGGGGCTGGCGGACCGTGGTGAGGGGTGGGTCGAGTGTGGCGGCCAGGCCCGAGTCGTCGAAGCCGACCACCCGTACGTCGCCGGGCACGTCGCGGCCGGCCTCGCGGAGCACCGGCAGGGTGGCGGCGGCCATCATGTCGGAGGCGGCGAAGACCGCGTCCAGGTCGGGGGTCTGCTGCAGCAGTGTCCGCATGGCCGCTGCGCCGCTCTCCCTGCTCCAGTCGCCGTGCTGGATGCGGGTCGGCTCGACGGTGAGGCCGTGTGCGGTCAGCGCGTCGGTGTAGCCCTGCAGGCGGTCGACCCCGCCGGAGGTGTCCTGCGGGCCGGTGATCGTGGCGATCCGTCGGCAGCCGGCCGCGACGAGGTGTTCCACCGCTGACCGGGCACCAGAGCGGTCGTCGGCCGCTACCGAGCTGATCACCTGTTCGTAGCCGAGTACCCGGCCACACGCCACGATCGGCACCTCGGCCCGTACGAGGTTGTTCAGGAGTGGGTCGCCGGAGTGCGGTGAGACCAGCAGGACTCCGTCAACGTGACCGCCGGAGAGGTAGGCCACCGTGCGGGTGCGTTCCTCCGGGGTCGAGGCGATCATCAGCAGCAGCGTCATCTGTCGGTCGGAGACAGCCTGGGCCACCCCGCGCAGCAGGACCGAGAAGTTGGGGTCTTCGAAGAGCAGGTGCTGTGGCTCGGTGAGCAGGAAGGCGATCGAGCCGGAGCGGCCGGTGGCCAGGGAGCGGGCGTGCGGGTTGGCGGTGTAGCCGGTGCGGGCGATGGCTTCCCGGACGGCCCGGACCGCTTCTGGGCTGACCCATTCCCGGCCGTTGAGGACGCGGGAGACGGTCGCGTAAGAGACCCCGGCCTCGCGCGCCACGTCGCGGATGGTGGGCCGCTTGCGCCCCGTTGCGGGCGAGGTCGGCACGGTGGGGATCATAGTCTCTGTCATCTGGTCGTCACTCCTTGACCGCGCCGGCGCCCAGGTCGACCCGCCAGTAGCGCTGCAGGGCGAGGAAGAGGGCAACGAGCGGGACGATCGACAGCAGCGCCCCGGTGACCACCGAGGTGTACATGGCGGGTTGGGACGCGCCCTGGTTGAGGAGTCCGTTCAGGCCGACGGTGACCGGGTAGAGACGGTCGTCGCCGAGCATGATGAAGGGCAGCATGAAGTTGTTCCAGATCGCGACGAACTGGAACAGGAAGACGGTCACCAAGCCGGCGCGCATCATCGGCAGGGCGACCCGGCCGAAGGCGCCCCAGTCGCTGGCACCGTCGATGCGGGCGGCCTCGATCACGTCGGTCGGTACGGCCGCCGCCGCGAAGATCCGGCAGAGATAGATCCCGTACGGGCTGATGATGCTCGGTAGCAGCACCGACCAGTAGGTGTTGGTGAGTCCGACCTTGGCCAGCAGGAGGTACTGCGGGATGGCCAGGATGACTCCGGGGACGAGTACGCCGGCCAGGATGATGTTGAACACGAGGGACTTGCCGGGGAAGGCGTACTTCGCGAGGGCGAAACCGGCCATCGCGGAGACCAGTGTGGAGGCCGCGCCACCGACCCCGGCGTACAGGGCGGTGTTGGCCATCCAGCGCCAGTAGAGGCCGCCACGGTATTCGCTGAGCGTGACGATGTTGTCGAGCAGGTGGGTGCTGGGTGCGAGGGTGAAGGTGGCGAAGAGTTCCTCGGCGCTCTTGGTCGAGGCGATGAGCACCCAGGCGACGGGGAACAGGCAGTACAGCGCGCCGAGCAGCAGCAGGGCGGTGGCGGCGGGGCTGATCCGGCCGCGGCTCGCGATCATGTCCGGTCCTCCTGGTGGAAGGCGCGCGAGCCGACGAGTTTGAGGAGGCCGAAGGAGACGAGGAAGGTCGCCAGCGCGATGACCACCGAGGTGGCCGCCGCCGAGTAGACGTCGTTGCGGGTGAAGGCGTCGCGGTACACCTTCATCAGCGGTGTCCAGGTGGTGGAGATGGTGTTGCTCAATGGGCGTAGCGTCATCGGTTCGGCGAAGACCTGCACCGTGGCGATGATCGAGAAGACGGAGGTCATGATCAGTGCCGGGGTCACGATTGGGATCTTGATCCGCCAGGCGATCTGCACGTCCGAGGCCCCGTCGAGTCGGGCTGCTTCGTAGAGGTCGCGGGGGACGGCCCGGAGCGCCGTGTAGAGCACGATCATGTTGAAGCCGGTGCCGCCCCAGATCGCGATGTTGGCCACCGCCCAGAGCACCCCGGAGCCGGCGAGCACGTCAGGCGGGGTGATGCCGAGGGCGTGGAGCAGGTCGGCGAAGGGGCTTACCCGGGGTAGGTAGAGAAAGCCCCAGAGCAGCGAGGCGACCACCGCCGGCACCGCGTACGGCAGGAAGATCGCGGTGCGGGCGAAGGTGCCCACGCGGGTCCGGCCGGCGTCCAACAGCAGCGCCATGAGCAGGGCCAGTCCGAGCATGGTCGGGACAACGATGAGCCCGTACGCCCCGACCCGGTAGACGCTGGGCAGGAAGTCGGGGTCGGTGAGTGACCGGGTGTAGTTCTCCAGGCCGGCCCAGACCTCGGTGCGTGAGCCGGCGCCCAGGCCGAGCCCGGTGACCTGGGTGCGGCGCAGGCTGAGGTACGTGGTGTAGGCGATCGGTGCGGCGAGGAACGCGGCGAACAGGAGCAGGGCCGGCGCGAGGAACGAGTACGGTACGCCGGCGCTGCGTCGGGTTGCCGTGCGGGGCGTGCGGGTGGTGGTGGGGAACGCCGTCACGGCCGTCACCTTCCGTCGGTGCTGTGGTCGGCCCCGGCCGTGACGCGGAGGGTTGCCTGCGTGGTGGCCGGGCGGCGGGGTCAGTCGGCGAGTGTGAAGCCGGCGTTGCGCATGTCGTCGGTGGTGGTTCGCTGCATGGTGGTCAGTGCCTCGGTGAAGGCGGCGGCCTGTTTGGACTGGGCGGCTTTGCCGAAGGCATCGTTGTAGGCGCTGTAGGCGACGTTGACGTTCGGGCCGTAGGTGAACGGCGTGGTGATCCGGCTGGCTTCGGCGGCGATGGTGTAGAAGTCGGGCTGGTCGGCGAAGAAGGCCGGTGGTGTGGTCAGCGCGGTCGCGGCGGCGTCCACCGATGCGGGATAGACGTTGGCGGTGGAGGCCAGTGCCTTGATCGCGGCGGGGTCGGTGTTCAGCCAGGCGACGAACTGGGCGGCCTGCTTCTTGTGCTTGCTCTGGCTGGTGACGCTGGTGGCCGAGCCGCCCCAGTTGCCGTTGGCCGGGGTGGTGGCGTCCCACTGGGGCAGCAGTGCGGCCTTCCACTTGCCCTTGGTCGAGGCCGCGTTGCCTTCGAGTACGCCGGGGCTCCAGACCGCGCCGATCCAGCCGACCTGGGTGCCGTCGTTGAGTGCCGCGTTCCACTCCGGGGTGTACATCGGCTTGTTGTCGATGCTTCCTTCCTGCACCAGCGCGCCCCAGTAGCGTGCGACCCGCTGGGTGTCGGCGTCGTCGACCGCGACGGACCAGGTGTTGTCCCGTATACCCCACCAGGAGGCACCGGCCTGTTGGGCGAGTCCGGCGAACCAGCCCGGGTCGTTGGCCGAGAAGGTGCCGAGGTACTGCTTGTCGTTGGCCGTGTGGATGGCGCGGGCGGCGGAGGCGTAGTCGTCCCAGGTGGTCGGGGCTTGGAGGCCGAGGGAGTCGAAGATGTCGGCGCGGTAGTAGAACATCATCGGCCCGGAGTCCTGCGGTAGGCCGTAGACGGCTTCGGTGCCGAGGGTGACTGCGTTCCATGCCGAGTCGGGGAACTTCGTTTTGAGGTCGCCGACATCGGCGGAGATGTCGGCGACTGCGTCTGCGGCGACCAGAGTCGGGATCTTCTGGTACTCGGCCTGCATGACGTCGGGGGCGCCGCTGCCGGCCTGGATGGCGGTGAGCAGCTTCGTGACGGCCGGGTCGCCGCCGTCCTGCTTGTACACGGTGACCTGGATGTCGGGATGGGCGGCGTTCCACGCCTCGACGACCTGGTCCATGTTCGGTGCCCAACTCCAGTAGGTGAGGGCGACCTTCCCGCCGGGGTTGTCGCCCGCGTCGTCGGACCCACCGCAGGCGGTGGTCACGAGTAGCGCCGCGGCCAGCACTCCGGCGAGCGGCAGAACTGCCTTTCTCATCGCTCCTCCTCGATTCGGCGGATCGCGGGTGGCGCCGG
The DNA here is from genome assembly GCF_014764405.1 of Micromonospora craniellae. Lineage (NCBI taxonomy): Bacteria > Bacillati > Actinomycetota > Actinomycetes > Micromonosporales > Micromonosporaceae > Micromonospora > Micromonospora craniellae. Next base: position 56,920 of record NZ_CP061725.1, read on the forward strand.
ACCCGGCCACCGCCGGAAACGATGCGCGTCACCACATTGAGCCTGTGACCGGTTACAGTGATACTCCTCAACGCCCTTGTCAAGGTTTCGCGTCACGCAGGTTAAGCCGAGGTATTCTGCGGGCTCGCAGCCTGTGACCGGTTACAGTCCACGGCACCGCAGCGCAGGCCCAGGTCACCCGCGGCCCGGGGCGAACCGTTCGTCGCAGAGGAGTCACCGTGCCCTTCGAACCGCTCGCCGTCCGGCACCAGCCCTGGTCCGAGCCGCTGCGGCGGCCCCGGATGAGCAACACGGAGGACACGCGGCCGGGCATCGCACTGACCAACCGCTACCTGCTGCGCCGCGGCGTGCCGGTCGTCCCGGTCTCCGGCGAGATCCACTACAGCCGGCTGCCCCGCGACCGCTGGCAGCGACGGCTGCGCCAACTACGCGCCGGCGGCGTCACGGTGGCCAGCACCTACGTCTTCTGGCTGCACCACGTCGAACACCGTGGCCGCCCGCGCTTCGACGACAACCTCGACGTCGCCGCCTTCGTCGACCTGGCGACCACCGAAGGACTCGACATCATCCTGCGGATCGGCCCGTGGTGCCACGCCGAGACCCGCAACGGAGGCTTCCCGGACTGGGTGCAACGGACCCCCGCCCGGCACCGCACCGACGACCCGGCCTATCTCGACCTGGTCCGCGAGTGGTACGGCCAGCTCGGCGCCGCCCTCGACGGACGCTGCGGCCCCGACGGGCCGGTGCTCGGCATCCAGCTGGAGAACGAACTCTACGACCAGCCCGACCACCTGATCACCCTCAAGCGGCTGGCCCGCGAGGCCGGCATGTCGGCACCACTGTGGACCGCCACCGCCTGGGGCAGCGCCGCCCTTCCCCAGCACGAGGTACTGCCGCTCTACGGCGGCTACGGCGACGGCTTCTGGGTCGACGCAGACGCACCCTGGGACCCGACCTTCCGCGACCACTACTTCTTCTCGCACGTCTGGGACGATCCCGGCATCGGATCCGACGTACGCCGCCTGCACGCCGACAACGCCCACGCCACGCGCCCCCGCTCCCCCTCGACACACTTCCCGCCGGCCACCTGCGAACTCGGCGGCGGTATGGCCACCGCTTACCATCGCCGCCCGCGTCCCCGCGCCCTGGACATCGCCGCCATCGCGCACTGCAAGATCGGCAACGGCTCCGCCTGGCAGGGCTACTACATGTACGCGGGCGGCACCAACCCGCACGGCGAGCACGGCATGCAGGAGTCCCACGCCACCGGCTACCCCAACGACCTGCCCCCGCTCGGCTACGACTTCCACGCTCCGATCGGCGAGGCCGGTGTGCCAGCCGGCAGTCACGCCGTACTACGCCGGCAGCACGCCTTCCTGGCCGCCTTCGGCGCCTCGCTCGCCGAGATGCCCTCCAGCCTGCCCGCGATCCGCCCGTCGGGCGTCGACGACGCGCACACCCTGCGGTACGCGCTGCGCAGCGACGGCACCAGCGGCTTCCTCTTCGTCGCCTGGCACCAGCCGCACCTGCCACTCGCGTCCCACCGCGACGCCCAGTTCCGGGTCGTCCTCGACCACGAGGAGATCGTGATGCCCGCCCGGCCGATCGACATCCCTCCCGGCACCCTGGCCCGCTGGCCGCTGGCGCTGAAAGCCGGCGGGGTACGCCTGGACTGGAGCACCGCGTCGGCACTCACCCTGCTTCCGGGCGACGTGCCCACCCTGGTGCTGGTCGCCGAGCCCGGCATCGAGGCCACCTACTCGGTCGACGGCGTCGTCACCACGGCCACGCCGTGTCTGTCACCGGTCCGGCTGCGCACCGCCGCCGGTGGCGCGCTGGACCTGCTGATCCTGCCTGCCACCATGGGCGACGAGATCTGGGTCTGCGAGGACGGTCCGACGCGCCGACTGCTGCGCTGCCCGCACGAGCTGTGCTGGGGCCCGGACGGCCGGATCGAGGCGTACGGGCCGCAGGCACGGGTCTACGAGCCGGCGCAGCGCGCGTTCGTCGACCTCCCGCTGGAGGGCGGCCTGCCCAGCACCGCCACGCCCGTCGCCCCGCACCCGGCCGGGACCGCCGGCCCGGCACAGCCGGTAACACCCGAACTCGTCCGGCCGGCAGCGACTCCGGTACCGGCCGGCTACGGCACGTTCCAGCGGCGACAGTCCGCGCCCACCCCGCAGACCTTCGACGACCTGGCCGCCGTCTACCGGATTCCGCTGCCCCGCTGGGCCGCCGATCCACGGCTCGACGCGATCCTCCGGATCCGCTGGGCCGGTGACGTCGGACAACTGCGGGTCGACGGCCGACCGGTCACCGACCGCTTCTGGGACGGCGCCGAATGGCTTGTCAACCTGCCCGACATCGGGCTGCGCGCCGACGCCGAGCTGACCCTGCACCTGCTGCCGCTGGCTGTCGACTCACCCGTGTCGCTGCCCCGGGACGCCCGCGACCGGCTGGCGGCGGTCGACGGGCAGTTGTCGGCCGTCGACGCCCTGCTGGTCCAGGGCCGTGGCATCTGGCGTGAACCCGCACCGCTACCTGCTGCCGCACACCTCGTCGGGCATCCGATGGTCAGCTGACCGGCACTCGTACAGGGCCCGCCACTGTCCCGGTGCGTCGGCGTCGCGGTGGACGGTGTCGGTCAGTGCTCGTGCTCCGCTGCGAGATCCTCGTTCGCGGCCGCACCTCGAAGTGTGACGAGGGCCCAGATCGCGGCGACGACCATGATCACTGCACCGGTGATGCCGGTGACGGTGATCGCGTCGGTGAACGCGGTCCTTCCGCCACTGGAACACCCACTCACCATCGACTCCGCTACGGACCAGTTGGTCGACAGTACAACACAAGCGAACAGTGAAGCGGTTCGCTGAGGGCGTCCGGGCGTAGAACGCCACCCGCGGACCAGGGTCGCCTCGGGCCTACGGCGCCGACCTGGGCCGGCGTGGCGGCTCAGGTCGGCGCCCCGATGATCACATGCTGCCGGAATGCCGAGGTTGGCTTCGGCACTGCGCGGGGACGGGTTTCGCACTCCCATTAATGAGGGCAGCGTGGACCAGCGGCTCGGGTTCTTCCGTCGGTGCCCCGGTCAGGCAGGCAGGGTCACCTGTCCCGGGGTCGTCCGGCCGGTGGTGGTGCCGTCGCCGAGCTGCCCGAGGAAGTTGTCGCCCCAGCACCACAGGCTGCCGTCGGTGCGCGCCGCGCAGGCGTGATAGGAGACGGCCAGACCGCCCGTCCAGGTGGTGGCGCTACCGACCTGGACGGGGGTCGACCGGTGGGTGGTGCTGCCGTCGCCGACCTGCCCGTAGGTGTTCCTGCCCCAGCACCACAGGGTGCCGTTGGTACGGGCCGCGCAGGACGAGTCGATGCTCGCCTCGACCCGTGCCCAGGTGGTGGCGGTACCGACCTGCAGCGGGGTGGTCTGGTAGCCGCTGCCCCCACCCACCTGGCCGTACCCGTTCTCGCCCCAGCACCACAGGGTCCCGTCGGTGCGGACCGCGCAGGTGTGGACGTACCCGGTCGTCACCCCGGACCACGTGGACGCGGTGCCCACCTGGGTCGGGGTCGCCCTGTAGCTCAGGATGCCGAGACCGAGCTGCCCGTCGGAGCTGCTGCCCCAGCACCACAGGGTCCCATCGGTGCGGACGGCGCAGCTGTGCGCATAGCCGGTGGCGACTTTGGCCCAGGTGGTCGCCGTGCCGACCTGCAGGGGGTGGTCGACATCAGGGGGGTGGCGCCGGTGCCGAGCTGGGCGTGACCGTTCAGGCCCCAGCACCACAGGGTGCCGGTGGTCCGGACCGCGCAGGTGTGGTTGTTGCTGGTGCTGACGCTGGCCCAGGTGGTGGCGTCACCGACCCGCACGGGGCTGTTCCGGGCCGTGGTCGTCCCGTCACCGAGCTGCCCGTGGTTGTTGCCGCCCCAGCACCACAGCGTTCCGTCCGTACGGACCGCACAGGTGTTGCTCCTGCCCGCGTCGACCCGCGCCCAGGTGGTGGCGTCACCGACCTGGACCGGCGCGGACCGGCTCGTGGTGGTCCCATCCCCGATCTGACCGTTGAAGTTGTTGCCCCAACACCAGAGCGTCCCGTCGGTGCGGACCACACAGGTGTGCAGATCACCCGTAGCGACCTGGGACACCGCCGCGGCGGCGACCGAGACGCCCGACGCACCCCCCTCGGCGGGGCTGCTGCCCGCCGTAGCCGCGCCCGCCGTGAAGCCGACCGCGAGCACGGCGATCCCCACGACGGCCGTCGCCGCCGCAGCGAGGGTCCGGGCTGCCCGCCGCAACCGCGTCCGCAGCCGGGCCTCCTGATATTCCTTCATGTGCTGTTACCTCCAGGCATCGTCGGATCTGCTGAGTGGAGGCGGCGCTGCCCCGCCAGGTCGCCAGCGGCCCACCACTTCATATCGATCGGCACGGTTGGCTGACTGGACGAACTCGCTCCCGGTCTACGGGTTCGGCACGGCCGCATGACTCACGGCATGCGGCGAGCGCGATCAGCTCAACGTGGTTAGGCGGGTCGACGGTGCCCAACCGTCGCCCAGGCCCCCAGCTGCTACAAGAGGGTCGGGTGTTCCCGCGCGGGTGACTCGCAGCAATCCTGCCGTGCACCCAGACCACCGTCAATATAACCTGCCCGGCGACCCGCCAGCGCTGTCCGTCCGGGCCATCCGCAAGCGCTACGGCACGCATGACGTGCTGCGCGATGTCACCTTCGACGTTCCCGCCGGCCAGGTCTTCGCGCTACTGGGACCCAACGGTGCCGGCAAGACAACCCTGATCCGCATCCTGACCACCCTGATCGCCGCCGACGGGGGTTCGGCGCGGGTGCTCGGTCACGACCTCAGTCGGGAAAGCGCCCACGTCCGCAAGCTCATCAGCGTGACCGGCCAGTACGCATCGGTCGACGAGGAACTGACCGGGCTGGAGAACCTCGTGATGATCGGCCAACTCCTGTGCCTGCGAAAGGCTGCGGCCCGTGTACGAGCACAGGAGCTTCTCGCGGAGTTCGACCTGACCGATGCGGCCAGACGCCGAGTGGGCCAGTACTCCGAAGGCATGCGGCGGCGCCTGGACCTGGCGGCCAGCCTGGTCTCGTCGCCGCCGCTGATCTTCCTCGACGAACCGACGACGGGGATGGACACCCGCAGTCGAAGCGCACTGTGGAACGTGGTGAGACGGCTCGCCAGCCAGGGCAAGACGATCTTCCTTACCACGCAGTATCTCGACGAGGCCGACGTCTTGGCCGACCGGATCGCGGTGCTGGACGGCGGGACGATCGTGGCCGAGGGCACCGCGGCAGACCTGAAACAACGGGTCGGCGGGGAGTCCGTCGAGATCGTCCTCGACGATGGCAGCACACTCCGCGAACTCACCGACGGCAGCCCGGAGCGCGTGCGCCAGCTACTCAACCGGCTCCACGACGAAGGCCGCGCCCCGCAGGCACTCACCATCCAGACCCATCAGCCCACGCATGCTCACGCGGACGCTGCGGACGCTGGAGAGTAACGGTCTGGTCGAACGTGAGGTGTTTCCCACGGTGCCGCCGAGCGTCGAGTACCGGCTGACACCGCTCGGCGTCAGCCTTCTGGAGCCGCTCTCGGCGCTGGCGGACTGGGCGGTCGACCACTCCGCCGAGATCGCTATGGCACGTCAGCGGCCCAGCTGAAACGCCACGGGCACACGCATCTGGCCGAGATGAGGGAGGCGTTCGTATGGTGAGTCACCGCAGTGCCGCTGCGAGGTCGGCGGCGTTGTCGAACGCGGGTGCCGCCCTTTCGGTTTCGTCCTTCGTGAGCGTGACGGACTCGGCACGGGCCAGCATCTCGGCCGCGGTCTGTGGATCGTGCAGCACCATCGCGAGTTCGGCGCGGTAGATCAGGACCTCTACCTGCTCGACCGGGGCGTCGTCGGCTTGTGGGCGAGCCAACGCGCTGTCGAGGATCCGGACGGCCTGTCCGACGCTTCCCCGGGAATCGGCCTGTACGACAGCATTGGCCAGGGCCTTGGCCAGCCGCCCGCCGGGCGTGGTGGCCGGCATGGGCGCGGTGGCGGCGTCCCGGAAGACGCGGATCCAGTTGCCGCCCGGGTCGATGATGCTGAACCCGCCCCACCCGTCGGCGTTCTTCCGCGCCCTGGGCCGGGTCATCCGCGGCGTTCCGGACACCAGCACCTTGCCGTACGCGGCGCGCATGCCGGCTACGAATGCCCGGTGTAGTCCCTCGATGTCCGCCGTGAGTACCAGACAGGAGCCATAGGACTGCTCCGGGTCAAATCCGGGGATCTCGAAGAACTGTAGTTGCAGGTCTTCCCGCTGCACCCCCACACACGGGTGGGGCTTGCGCTGCTTGTACGTGGTGCGGAAACCGAGAACTCCGTAAAAGGTTTCGATGTCGTCGATGGATGCGCATGGCAGCAGGGGAACGGTCCGCTCGTTGGTCATGCCTCCTTCCTAGACGTCGCGGGGTGTCCGTCGCCCATGGAAATAGCCGATCATCACCTTCGGTCATCCGATCGGCTGATGACCCAGAACGCAACGCCGCCGAGCCAAGCCATCGGCGGCGCCTTCCCTGCCTGCGATACGGCTCGCCAAGATCAGGGTCAGGCGACGCCGAACAGCAGGGCGGCACCGATGGTCTCGATCCAGAAATACCACCAGATCGGATAGAACGCAGTGGCCTTGTCGGCGATCCGGGAGAACAACCGGCCGAGGGCCATTCCGGCAAGGGCCGCTGCGACGGTTATGACCGCGCCGGGCCGGACATCGCCGATGTCGAGCGCCGCCGCAGCCAGTACGGCGGCGATCGCCAGGCCGAACCCGCCGTAGACCGCACGGATCTCGGACCGGCTTTCTGCTGATTCGATGACGATGCGGAACGGACGGGCAAGTGCCGCAGGCGCGGCGAGCGCGTAGACACCCATGCCGAAAAAGAACATCCCGACGATGATGACCGTTGTCGTCATTCGCGCCCTCGAACCGCTGGCGTCGTGCGGCGCCCGCAGGGGCCGGACGCCAAAACGATCACGGTGACGCCGACCAGAGCGAGCAGGATCGCCCGATGTCGCATGAGTATCTCCAGGTCCGCGCCCGTGACGTCCACGCCGTAGGCCGAACGGGCCCAGGCCGGCGACACGGCACCAGCGCCGGGCAGCACGTTGAGCAATCCGGCCGCCACAAGGAGCCCTTGCCCCAGTCGCCGCCTGATTCGTCCTGGCGGGCGCAGCACGCGCGTTGGCCGTTCCTCTGCGGTTATGAGCACATGTGCGATCATCGGCCACGTGGCCGATGTCCCAGGGCGTTCGCAAGGTAGTGAGATGACCGGATTGCCGATTGTGGGGTAGTCACGCCGGTTCCGGCGGGTACGTGAGAGAGCGCGGCCTTCTGGTGATCATTCAGGTGTCTAGACTGGATGATCGAGGAAGACCGCGCTCGTGGAAGCATCATTGTTGATCGGCGGGTTGTCCGCACGCCTGGGTGGCGTGTCGCCGTTGTCGGAGCGGGACACGCCGGGGTTGCTGCAGGTCCTTGCCGAGGTGCCGGACCCGCGTGATGCCCGGGGTCGGATCTATGCGCTGCCGGGGCTGCTCGCGATGGCGATCGCGGCGGTGCTCTCGGGATCCAGCCGGGTCGTGGAGATCGTCGAGTGGGCTGCGGATCTGCCGGACGCGGTGTGGGACCGTCTCGGCGCGGCCCGCGACGCCTTGACCGGGGCCCGGCGGGTGCCTGATGACGGCACGCTGGGCCGGGTGCTGGCCGGCATCGACGCCGACGCGTTGGATGCCGCGGTGTGTCGCTGGCTGCTCGGCCGGGCCGGTGTGACCGGGCGGGGTCGGCGGGTGATCGCCGTTGACGGCAAGACGCTGCGTGGCAGCGGCCCGGCCGGGTCTCAGGCGCACCTGCTGGCCGCGTTGGACCAGGCCGAGCAGATCGTCCTGGCGCAGATCGACGTTAATGGGAAGACGAATGAGATCAGCCGGTTCCAGCCGTTGCTCGACGGTCTGGACCTGGCCGGGGCGGTCATCACGGCGGACGCGCTGCACACCCAGCGCGAGCATGCCCGCTGGCTGGTCGAGGACAAACACGCCGGATACGTCTTCGTCGTCAAGCGCAATCAGCCACGGCTCTACCGACAGGTCAAGGCCCTGCCCTGGGGGAAGATCCCCGCCCTGGACGCCACCCGTGAGCGCGGGCACGGCCGCTACGACATCCGGGAGTTGCAGGCGGTCACCTGTCTGGGGCCGCTCGCGCTGGACTTCCCACACGCGGCCCAGGCCCTGCGTATCCGGCGCCGCCGACACAACCCGGCCACCGGACGTTGGTCCACCGTCACCGTGTACGCGATCACCAGCCTGACCGCAGCCGCGGCCGGTCCCGCTGACCTGGCCGACTGGCTACGCGGACACTGGGCCATCGAGGTCCTTCACCATATTCGCGACACCACCTACCGCGAGGACGCCAGCCGGCTACGCACAGGCAACGCGCCTCGCGCCCTGGCCACCCTTCGCAACACCGCGATCAGCCTCCTCCGCCTCAACGGCGCCACCTCGATCGCAGCAACCCTGCGCCGAAACAGCCGAGATCCATACCGATCCCTACAAATACTCGGACTCACCTAGAACGGACATACCTCGACCTTGCGAACGCCCTGGCCGATGTCCCGCTTCCAGAAACGTGTTGTGCCGAGCAGGCGAGGATCTGGATCTGGCTCGGACAGGCGGCCTATCTGGGGCCCTCACTGAGGCTGAATGCGCACTCCGGTTCCGTGCACTGCTTCGCGTTGGGCGTCGACGCACCGTTCACGCTGCAAGCCGTGGCCCTCGGCCTACCGCTGCTGGTCGGGCCGGTCGTGGCCGCCGCCCCGGCGACCGCGCAGTCCGCCCCGCAGATCGCGACCGCCCCGGGTGCGGGCGGTAGCACGGATGGCACCGCCCCGGCGGCGCGGATCTCCGCTGGCGACCGAGCCGGCACCGGCCCGGCCACGGAGATGGCGCCGCGCTGCGGCTGGCTGCCCGGCGCATACGAGCCGTACAGCGTCGGCTTCTCGGGCACCGGATCCGCCTGCGCACCGGCCCGTCGACGACCTGCACCGTGCTGGGCCTGGGCTACGCGGGCCAGAGCGCGACCCTGCGGTGCGGCGCGGTGGGTGACGACGGGTGGGGCTGGTACTACGTCAGGAACAACAGCACCGGCGTCACCGGCTTCGTCCGGAGTGACGGCCTGACGGGCGTACCGACCTCCACCCTGGCGTGCTGACCCCCGGCGTCGGCCGGCAGCGGTCGGCACCGACGGCCACGCATGGCGTCCGATACCTCGACGGTGCCATCACGAAGGTGGCGGACCATGAGCGGAAGGACTGGACCGGCCCAGGTCAGCCCTTTATCGCTCCGGAGAGCAGCCCCCGAGTGAGCTGCCGCTGCAGGATGAACGCGAGGATCATCGGGGGCACGCAGGCGAGAACGGTGCTGGCGAACAGCACGTCGTAGTCGGCGCGCATGTCGCTGTAGGTGGCGGCGATCTGCGGCTGCACTGTCATCACGGTCGGGCTCGATGACAGCACCAGGGGAAAGATGAAGGAGTTCCAGCTGGTGAGGAACGTGAAGATGGCGGCGGTGGCGACACCCGGGCGGGCCGCCGGCAGCATGATCAGTCGAAGCATCTGTGGCTTGGTCGCGCCGTCCACCAGGGCCTGTTCATCGAGCTCCACATCGATCGTGTCGAGGTAACTCTTCATGAGCCAGATGCTGAACGGCAGCGTCACCGCCAGCTCGGCGAGCACGAGCGCAAGATAGGTGTCGTAGATGCCCACGCGGCTGAACAGCAGGAAGAGCGGGATGATGATGGCGAACATGGGCACCATCCGGGAGATGATGAGCCCGTTGAGTGCCATCGACCACCCCCGGCCCCTGGCCCGGGAGAAGCCGTACGCCGCGGCGAAGCCCAGCACGACATTGATCACGGTGACGACGACACCGACGACCATGCTGTTCTGTAGGCCGAGGGCGATCAGCTGGGCGGTCGTCGTACCGTCGCCGGGCGCGAAGAGCGCGGCCAGCAGGTCGGCGTAGCTGGCGAACGTCACGGTCTCGGGCCACCAACTGATGGGTACCCGGGTCATCTCGCCCGACGGGGACAGACTGCTGCGCAGGAGCCAGAGGAACGGCGCGACAGACCAGACAATGATCAGAACTGCGCCGGCCAGCACCCCGGCCATCCGCCAGCGTCCCCGACGGCGCGGCCTACGCCGCGCGGCGGCGCTCGGGGTGGCCTCCTCGGCACGGGTCGGAGTCGCCTGCATCGCCGCTCCCGGTTCAGACGGCGGGACGCCGCAGCGCCCGCATGTAGACAAGGGAGACGGCCATCACCATCGCCGTCAGGAAGTAGAGAATCGCGGCGCCCTTCTCGGTCGCGCCGTAGGTGAACATCGTCGCGTAGCCCCACCAGGCGAGCACCGTCGTCTCGTACCCGGGGCCACCGTTGGTGAGCATGTAGATGAGGCTGAACGCAAGGAAGCCCTCCAGCGAGGCCACGACGAACACGACGGCGAAGCTGTTCCTCAGCCACGGCAGTGTGACGTACCGGAAGCGTTGCAGGACGTTGGCCTGGTCGATCTTCGCCGCCTCGTACTGTTCCTTGGGGATCGCCTGTAGCCCGGACAGGAAGATCAACGTCGCGTACGGCGCGATGCTCCAGATGAACGCCGTGCCCAGCAGGACGAATGCCGTCGTGCCGTCGTTGAGCCAGGCCCGATACCCGTCGATGAGGCCGAGGTCGAAGAGCAGACCGTTCAGTGCCCCGTACGAGCCGTTGTAGATCCAACCCCAGATGACGGCGACCGCGACCTGCGACATCGACCAGGGGATGAGCATGGCCACTCGGGCGGCACCGCGCAGCGGCGACGGGATGTTCAGCAGGAGCGCCATGGCCAGCCCGAGGATGATCGAGCCGGCGATCGCGATGACCGCGAACAGGAACGTGTTCCGCAGGGCGGTGGGCAGGATCGGATCGCCGAACATGGCGGCGTAGTTGCCGAAGCCGAAGGTGCGACCGGTATCGCTACGCTCGGTGAGGCTCAACCACAGCGAGTAGACCAGCGGATAGAAGAGCACGCCCAGCACGACGAGGATGGCCGGGCCCATCAGCCCGAACTCGCCGAGGCGCTGCCGCCGTCGGGCGGCTCGCCGGGTGGCTGTCGTGGGCGGTCGCCCGGGACCGGGCGACCACCCACGCGGGGCGGACCGAACCGTCATCGCTGTTCCTGGGCGAACGACGCCGAGTTGGCCAGAGCCTCCTTGACGCTCGTCCTGCCGAGCAGGGCGTTCTGCAACTCCGCCGCGGTGCGGTCGAGCCACTCGGTGAACCACGACTGCTGGATCACCGGTCCCAGCAGCCGTGACTTCGACTTCTGCTCGGCCACCAGCGCGGGATCGCTGAAGGTGCTCCACTTGGCGGTCACATCCGGGTCGTCGAACACCGGGGCGTAGCCCGGTTCGACGCCGAGGTCGATCGCGCGGTAGCGGGTGGGTATCAGGTACGTGTCGTCCCGGTCCAGCGCCCCGAGAAAGCGCGCCAGGTCGGGGCCGTTCTCCGCCTCGGCGCCGGACCTGGTCAGACAGACCCAGTTCGAGCCGGTCAGGCACTCGTGGGTGGCGCCCGGATACATCATCAGCTTGATCTTTCCGGCGACGTTCGCGTACTTCGTCGTGTCGAGGTTGAGCACCGGCAGGACCTGGGAGATGTTGTGCTGGAAGTAGGCGGCGTTGCCGGCCGCGAAGATCTCCAGGGTGGCGTTGTGGTCGGCCGTCAGCACGTCCGGCGGCACCAGCTCGGCGGCCCACATGCGCCGCCAGAACTCGATGGTCTCGATGACGGCCGGGTCGTCCTGGTAACGCGGGCTCAGCGTCTGCGGATCAAACCACTCCTGCGCACCCCGCGAATAGCTGTCGCCGATCGCGAAGTACGTGATGAGGCTGTACGCCTTCGTCCACATCGGCACGAACGGGTACTGTGCGGCGCCCGCGCGTTTGAGGGCGGTGAGCTGGGTGAAGAACTCCTCCCAGTCGTCGGCCGGATCGAAGCCGCCGGCACCCAGCACACTCTCGTTGAAGACCATGACCTTGGTCAGGCCGTTGCCGGGCAGGGCCACCACCTTGCCGCCGTCGGTGACCGACTCGAGCAGCGACGGGTACATGTCGTTCTTGATCTTCGACAGGTCCATCGCGTCCTCGACGGCGACCAGCCAACCCTCCTTCAACCACTTCTGTGGGTAGCCGTCGTCGCAGGTGACGACGGTGAGGTCGGTGCCGGCGCGCAGCCGCGTCTCGGTCGTCGGGTGGTAGTCCCTCGGCACGGCGGACGTGGTCACCGAGCTGCCGTACTGCTGGGTGAAGGTTGCCAGGTAGGGCGTGATCTGCTCGACGCCGAACGACGGCGTGTGGTAGGTCAGGCTCGCGGCGGAGCCGCCACCGGACCCGCGACCACAGGCTGACAACGCGGTGGCCACCAGCGCGGCACCGCCGACCCCGAGGAACGATCGGCGCGACAGGCCACGGGGCAGCCCTGTGTGAACTCCTTTGTCCATCTGCGTTCGGTCCTTTCGCGTCGCCTGCACGGCGGTTCGCCGGCGGCGGATGGTCATCTGGGCACTACCAAGGCGAGGCGCGGACGGGGCTACCAGGCAGATCATCGCCAATCTGGTAACGGGTGCCAAACTAAACCGGCTCTAGCATCCCGTCAAGCATTGATTTCCCATGATCAGAGCATTGACTACCTGCCCAATTACCCCTAGCCTGCGTTCTGGAACCAAGTTCCAAAACCGTCCAGTTGGCAGTTCAGGAGGCAGGGTGGCCACCCAACAGGGAGCCGCGGCAGCAGCGCAGGCGACAGTCCTGTCGCAGTCGATCCAGCGCGCGTTGGATGTGCTCGAAACACTCAGCGCCGAAGCACCGGAGGTCGGTCAGACACTGACTGAGCTCGCCGACCGGCTCGGTCTGCCGAAGTCGACCGTGGCCCGGGTGCTGCACAACCTCGAGGTGCGCGGCTTCGTCGAGCAGGACGGCCTACGCCGTTACCGGGTGGGCATGCGGCTGTTCTCCATCGGCGGGCAGGCCCTCGCCCACAGTCACCTACGCGTCACCAGCCGCCCCTATCTCGAAGATCTGACACTGCGCGTCGGGGAGTCGTCCTACCTGGGCGTCCTCGACATGCATCAGGTCCTCTACGTCGACCGGATCGAGTCGCCCCAGCCGGTCAAGTCGCTGTCGCCGATCGGCTCACACCGTCCGATCAACGCCACCGCGATGGGCAAGGCGATCGTCGCCTGGATGGACGAGAGCGACCTCCGACGACTCCTGACGCGGGCCGGGATGGCCTCCCGTACCCGGCACACGGTGACGGAACTCGACACCTTCGTGGCCCAGCTCGCGCAGATCCGGGCCGACGGGTTCGCAGTCGACGTCGGCGAATGGGACGAGGGCCTGACGTGCGTGGCCGCGCCGGTACGGGCCAGCAACGGCGCCGTCGTGGGTGCCCTGGGCATCAGCGGACCGAGTTGGCGGCTCGCCGGCGAGCAGCTCAACGACGCCACGCGTCTGCTTTCGAAGGCGGTCACCGAACTCGGCGCCGAGCTGGCGCCCGCGGTCCGCTGACCGCCGCCGGCCAGGAACGACGGCAGGAAACGACGACAGGAGGATCTGGTGGTTGAGGCAGTGCGGGCACGTGGTGTGCTCCCCGAGGCGATCGACGAGAACGGCCACCGGGGCCGGGTCCGGTCCGGCGCGCAGGCCATCGTCGAGACCCTTGAGGCGTACGGCGTGCGGTTCGTCTTCGGTATGTGCGGCCATACCAACCTGGCGATGCTGGGCGCGATCGAACAGTCGTCGTTGACCTTCATCGGGGTCCGCCACGAGCAGGTGGCCGCGCACGCCGCGGACGGCTACTTCCGGGCCACCGGCGAGCTGGCGGCGGTGCTGACCACCATCGGTCCCGGTCTGACGAACGCCCTCACCGGGATCGGCGACGCCGCCCTCGACGGCGCCGGCATGGTGGTGGTCGCCGGCGACGTGCCGTCGTACCTGGCCGGGCGGGGCGGCTTCCAGGAACTCGACCTCCATGGTGAGGCTCAGCAGGTGGAGATGGTGCGTCCACTGGTGAAGCGTGCCTGGAAGGTGGCCAGCCGCGAAGGGCTCGCCGACATCGCGGGCCGGGCGTGCCAGGTCGCCCTGGCCGACCAGCCCGGTCCGGTGCTGCTCGACGTGCCGATGAACTTCTTCTCCGCCACCTTCTCCGACGAGATCCACGTGGCCGCGCAGCGGCTGCCGGCCGATCGGCGACGCTACGCCGCCGAGGGTCAGGTGTCCCGCGTCGCCCGGATGCTGATCGACGCCGAGCGCCCGGTCGTCTACGCCGGCGGGGGCGCCGCCCGGTCGGGTGCACGTGACTCGCTAGTCGCGCTGGCCGAGCACCTGGGCGTGCCGGTCGTGACGACGATGTCCGGGCAGGGCGCCATCCCCCAGGACCACCGGCTCTGTGCCGGCTACACCGCGACCGTCGGCACCCCGCTGGCCCACCAGCTCGTCAACAGCGCGGACGTCGTCCTCGCCCTCGGTACCCGGTTCGGTGAGATGGAGACCAGTTCGTACGACCACGACGTGTCGTTCCGGGTTCCACCCACCCAGGTCGTCCAGGTGGACCTGGACGCCACCCAGATCGGCCGGGCCTACCCGGTGGCGGTGGGCGTGGTCGCCGAGGTCGGCGCGTTCGTCGAGCAACTCCTCGGTGAGGTCCGGGCAGCCACGCCGCGCCGCGACTGGGAGTCGTCCGCACGGTTCGCCACGATCCGCGACGAGATCCGCGCCTGGCGTGCCGACATCGCCGAGGCTCGGCGCAGCGACGCCACGCCCATCGCGGTCGAACGCCTGCTGGGCGACATCCGTGAGGTGCTGCCCCGCGACGGGATCTTCCTGACCGACGTCGGCATCCGCCACCAGGTGGCCCAGCAGTTCGACGTCTACGAAGCGCGCGACCACTATGTGGCCTCCGGCTGGGGCACGATGGGCGGTTCCGTCGCGGCGGCGCTGGGCGCCAAGGTCGGCGCGCCGGACCGGGCCGTCGTGGCGGAGGTCGGCGACGGCGCCTTCACCTCGATTCTGAGCGCCGTCATCACCGCAGTCGAGCACGACATCCCCGTCGTCTGGGTCGTGATGAACAACTTCGGCTACAGCTCGATCTCGGTATACCAGCACAAGCACCGACTCGGCGCGCTGGGGACGACCTTCCGTACGCCGGACGGCCAGCCGTACAACCCCGACTTCGCCGCGCTCGCGGCGGCCTGTGGCGCGCTGGGCGCCGTCGTCACCGACCCGGCCGACCTCAAACCGGCGCTGCGCGCAGCGTTGGACTCGGGCCGGCCATACGTACTCGACGTGCACACCGAACCGGCTCCACGCACCCGCGCGAGCGGTAGGTGGGACGTCAACGACATCCTGTCCGGCAACCGGAACGCCTGACCTGTTCTCCGATCCCGTCCCGCCGGAAATCGACGACCGTTGGAGGACCGATGACCGCTGAGTCACCGACGCACCTGCGCGACCTGGCCGCGAGCGACCTGCCGCGGCTGCTGACCGAGGTCCCCGGCCCCCGCTCGCGGGAGCTGACCGGCCGGGAGAGCGCCCACAGCTCACCGGGGCTGTCAGCGCTGTCGACGTTGTCCGGCATCGCGGTCCACCAGGGCTTCGGTGCCCTGGTGGAGGACGTCGACGGCAATGTCTTCATCGACTTCAGCTCCGGCACCGTGGTCACGGTGACCGGGCACGCGCATCCCCGCGTCGTCGAGGCGATCAAGACGGAGATCGACAAGTTCATCCACATCTACGACTACACTTCGGCGTCCCGCGCGGACTTCCTGGATCACCTGGTGTCGGTGCTGCCGGACGGGCTCGACAAGGTGCAGATGTACACCTCCGGCGCCGAGACCGTGGAGGCCGGTCTGCGGCTGGCCAAGTCGCACACCGGCCGGACGGAGTTCATCTCGCTCTACCGTGCCTTCCACGGCAAGACGATGGGTGCCATGTCGTTGATGGGCGGCGGTTACAAGAAGGGGTTCGGACCGCTCGTCAGCGGCTTCTACCAGACGCCGAACGCATACTGCTACCGGTGTCCGCTCATGCTGGAGCCCGACACCTGCGGCGCGAAGTGCGCCGACTTCATCGAGAACGTCTTCGAGCAGGAGACCACCGGAAACGTCGCCGCCGTGGTGGCCGAGGCGATCCAGGGCGCCGGCGGCGCCATCGTGCCGCCACCCGAGTACTTCGCGAAGATCCAGGAGTTCTGCCGCCGCAACGACATCCTGCTCTTCATCGACGAGGTGCTCACCTCGGCCGGCCGTACCGGCAAGATGTGGGCCTCCGAGCATTACGACATCAAGCCCGACATCATGACCATGGGCAAGGGCATCGGTTCTGGTTTCCCGCTCGGCGTCGTCGCCTCGTCGGAGCGGGTCATGTCGTCGTTGCCGTGGGCTCAGCACAACGGTGGCACGAGCACGTACGGCGGCAGTCCGGTTTCCGCCGCCGCCGGCCTGGCCACGTTGATCACCATCGTGAACGAGAACCTCATCGAGAACGCCGCGGTGGTCGGTGCCCACATCAAGGGTCGTCTCGAAGAGCTACAGTCCAGACACCTGTCGATGGGCGACGTCCGGGGCCGGGGCATGCTGATGGCGGTCGAGTTCGTCACCGACCGCCAGACGAAGGAGCGGATCAGCCAGGAGGCCGCCGAGTTCCTGTACCGGGACCTGGTGAGCCACGGCATCCTGGTGGCCAGCGCCGCGCCGATCATGCGGATCACTCCCCCACTGGTCATGACCCGGGACCTTGCCGACCGGGCGCTGGACATCTTCGATGCGGCCGTCGGCCGCATGGAGAACCAGTTCCGCATCGGGTAGGGACGGTTGACGCGATGAGCTCCCTCCAGGTAGGCGTCGGGCGGATCGACATCACTCCCCGCTCGGCCGTTCCCATGGCCGGTTACCCGATCATCCGTCCGATCGACGGCGGCCCGCCCGATCACACCGGTTACGTCGGTCGTAGCAGCGACTCCGTCGACGTGGCCGATCCGACCTTCGCCCGCGCGGTGGCGGTGACGGCCGGCCCGCACACCGCCGTGCTGGTGTCGTTGGACGTGTGCCTCGTCACCGCGGCGGTCACCGCAGAGGTCCGGCGACGGGTCCGCGACGCGCACGGCATCCCGGAGCGCAACCTGATGCTCGTCGCGACCCACAACCACTCCGGCCCGGATTTCACCGGCCACTGGGCGCCGGTCGACCCCGACGTGCCGGCGTCCGTCGTGGACTCGGTCGTGCGGGCCGTCGACGCCGCGGTGGGCAGTCGCGAACCGGCAACCGCCGGGGTCCATGTCGGACACCTGCCCGACCTCACGATCAACCGGCGGGATGCCGCAGGGCCGGTCGATCCCGACGTGCCCGTGCTGCGGTTCGACCGCGCCGACGGCACCTGCCTGGCGCTCGTCTACGGGTTCGCGAGCCATCCGGTCATCATCGGCGCGCACAATCGGTCGATCTCCGGCGAGTTCCCCGGCCTGTGCTCGTCGCTGCTTGAGGCGGTACCGGGCGGGCCCCGGGTGGCCCTGTTCCTCAACGGCGCGGCCGGCAACATCAACCCCCGTGCCTTCCCCTACACCACCGCCGAGAACGTCGTCCTCGCCGGCCGGCACAGCCAGGCACCCCGGGTTCGCTCGTTTCCGGCCGCAGCGCGCTTCGCGACCGCGCTCGCGGGTGAGGTGCTGCGCACCGCCGCGGTGACGCCCACCGGTGTGCTACGGCCGGAACAGGACGTCGGCGGGAGCATCAGGACGGTCGAGGCGCCGCTGAAACCGGCCGATCAGCTCGACCGGCTGCTGCGGCACATCACGCACAGTCCCGCCGTGGCCGCCGGGTGGCGTGCCACCCGGCGGCTGTCGATCGAGGTGTCGCTGCTCCGGCTCGGCCCCCTGGTCCTGCTGGGCATCCCCGGTGAGCCGTTCGTCGAGACCGCGCTTCGGCTCCAGGCCAGCGGTCCGCACGCCGTGCTCCGGGTCGCCGGCTACGCCAACGACTACCCGGGCTATCTGCCTCCGCCGGAGGAGATGGCCAGGAACCGGTACGAGAGCATCGCGACCCCGCTCAGCTCCGACGGCGTCGAGCGGGTGCTCGACGAGGCCGCCGCGCTGGCGGCATCCGTACCCCTCGGTCCCGGCAAGGCGGGGGTGGCACGGTGAGCCCGGGAACCGTGTACGTACCGACGCGCTGGCCCGCCGTCGACCGGGACGGACCAACGGTCACCTACGCATCCCTCTCCGCGCTGCTGGAATCGGGCGCCGTCGCGGCACCGTCGGCCCTCTGCGTCGACGAGCCCGTCGACGACCGGCTGCTCGCGCTCGTGCCGGCGGGATGTCTGCTGTCCTTCTCCGGCACGGGCGTCTGGGACCTCGTCGATCTCGACCGCGCCGCCGCCCTCGGGATACGGGTCAGCAACATCACCGACTACGGCACGGACGCCATCGCCGAGCACACCTTCGCGCTCATCCTCACGGTCAGCCGAAGCCTGCTGCGGGCCGACCGCCGCGTCCGCCAGGCGGCACCGCCACCCGACGTCTGGGGCACCACGCTGGCGTCCCGGACACTCGGCGTCGTCGGGCTCGGCGCCGTCGGCCGGCGAGTCGCCCGGCTCGGTGCCGCGTTCGGCATGCCGGTGCTGGCCACCGCCGACCGGGAGGACTCGGTGCGGTGGGCGACCGAGACCCAGGCGGTACAGCTCACCTCCCTGGCGGACCTGCTCGCCCGCGCCGACGTGGTCAGCCTGCATCGCCGGTACGACCGGGGTGCGCCGCCCACGATCGACCGGTTCGCGCTCGCCGCCATGAAGACCTCGGCGATCCTGGTCAACACCGCCCGAGGCGGCCTCGTCGACCACGCCGCGCTTGCCGAGGCGCTGGCCGCTGGAACGATCGCCGGCGCCGGGCTGGACGTCTTCGAACCCGAGCCGCCACCCGCCGACCACCCGCTGTTGCGTCTCGACAACGTGGTGCTCAGCCCGCACGTCGCCGCAGGCCCCGCCGAGGTACGCCGACGGGCGGTCGACGCAGCGCTCGACAACGCCTGGGCGTTCGTCCGATCTGGCTGCCCAGCGGACGTGACGGGATGACGCCCGTCGTGCTGCTCTCCGAGCCCATCCACCCCGACGGACGTCGGTTGCTGGACGAACGGGCGGCGGTGACGGTCGCCGCCGATCCCACCGCCCTGCTGGCGCACGCCGGGTACGCCGACGCGGTGATCCTCCGCGCCCGTGGCCGGCTCGGTCGAGAGTTCTTCACCCGTGCCCGGCGGTTGAGGGTGGTCGGCCGGTACGGCGCGGGCGTGGACAACATCGACCTGGCGGCCGCGGCCGAGAACGGGGTCACCGTCGTCAACACCGCCGGGCTCAACGCCCGCTCCGTCGCCGAACACACCGTCGCCGTACTGCTCTCGCTGGCCCGCCGGCTGCCCGCGCAGGACCGCGCGGTACGGAGCCACGACTGGGCCGTCCGCGACGTGCTCGGCGGTGTCGAACTCGCCGGCGCGAGCATCGGCGTCGTCGGGTTCGGCGCCATCGGCCGCGCTGTGGCGTCCATCTGCGGCTATGGCCTGGACATGCGGGTGCGCTACCACGACCCGTTCGTCGGGCCCGAAACCACCGGCCGGGTGCCCGGGTCACCGGCGAGCCTTGCCGACCTGTTACGCACCAGCGACGTCGTCACCGTCCACGTCCCGCTGACGCCGACGACCCGCCACCTGATCGGCGCCGCACAACTGCGCCTGATGCGACCGCACGCCTTGCTGGTCAACGTCTCCCGGGGCGCCGTGGTCGACGAGGCGGCACTGGCCGCGGCACTGGCCGACGGCACGATCGCCGGTGCCGCCCTCGACGTGTTCGAGCAGGAGCCGCCCGCGCCGGACGCGCCGATCCTCTCGGCCCCCCACACCGTCCTCACCCCACACAGCGCCGCGCTGACCGAGGAGGCCGCCCGTCGCATGTCGGTCGGTGTCGTCACCGACGTGCTGGCCGTTCTCGACGGTCGTCCTCCTACCCGCCCGGTGCCCTATCTCATCGATGCTGGGAGTACCTGTGACGAACCTCCGGTTGCGCGGTGTCATCGCGCCGATGATCACCCCGATGTGTCCCGATGAGACGGTGGACGAGGACTCGGCCCGCCGCCTGACCCGCGTACTGCTCTCCGCCGGGGTGGACGGGTTGTGGCTGCTCGGCACCTCCGGCGAGTTCGCCGCGCTCGACGCCGGCGCGCGGGCCAGCCTGGTCGAGGCGGTCTGCGACGAGGTCGCCGGCCGGGTTCCGGTGGTGGTCAACGTCAGTCAGCCGGGCACGGCGCTCACGATCCGGACCGGCCGGGACGCGGTACGCGCCGGCGCCGACGGTGTGGCGGCGACCCCGCCCTTCTACCACCCGCACAGTCCCGCCGAGATCGACCGGCACTACCGGACGACGAAGGACGCCCTCGGCGACGTTCCGCTCTTCGCTTACCACATCCCGCAGAACGTCCAGCCGCCACTGGACGCCGCGAGCATCGTGGCGTTGGCCGCGGACGGGGTGTTGCAGGGCATGAAGGACTCGCAGCCCAACCTCCAGTGGTTCCGGCTGGTCGCCGACCGGACCCGCGAGGCGACCGGGCCCGACCCGTTCACGATGCTGATGGGCACCCGGACCCTGGTGGACGTGGCGGCCGACGTCGGCGCGCACGGCGTGGTCCCGGCCATGGCCAACCTGGTACCGGCCGCCTGCCGGCGGGCCTTCTTCGGCGAGAGCGGCACGGTACGGGAAGACGTGAAGACGATCTCCGGATGCGAGGCGCTCACCGCCCACGTGCGGGCCACGTCCGGCACCGCGACCGCGATCTGCGCCATCAAGGCCGTGCTGTGCCACTGGGGCGTCATCGCCTCCGACCGGGTCGGCCTGCCCCTGGTAGCCCCGGCAGCCGACCAGCTCGAAGCCCTGGGCACCGCGCTCGCCGCGCTCACCCCGCTGACAGACCCGGAGGGATCAGCATGACGGTCCAGGACGACCACACCGCCGCACCGTTTCGGGTGGGCGTGGCCCGCACCGACATCAGCCCGCCGGTGGGGTTACGCCTCACCGGCACCCTGCGCGAGGGCGGCTCGACGGCGGTCGACCGGCCGCTCTCCCTCACCGCACTGGCCCTGCTGGACGGCCGGAGCACCGTCATCATCCTCGCCTGCGACCTCGTCCACCTGGCGCCAGAGGAGGTCACCCTGCTCCGGGCGGCCATCGTCGACCAGACCGGGCCAGCCGCCATCTACGTCAACGTCAGTCACTCGCATGCCACGCCGGCGACACCGAGGGCCCAGGAGTTCGATCCGCAGACCGAGGCCGACCAGGTGGAGCTGGTCGACCGGTACTTCCGCACGCTCGTCGAGGAGGCGGTCCGCGTCAGCACCGCCGCCCTGGCCGACGCCCGCCCCGCAGTCGCCGGGCACGGTACCGGCAGCGTCACCATCGGGGTCAACCGGCGCGAGGTCGGCCCCGACGGCAATCTCCTGCTGGGCGAGAACCCGGACGGGGTCACCGACCCGACCGTCGGCGTCGTGCGTTTCGACGAGCCCGGGGGTCGGCCGATCGCGGCAGTGGTGCACTACTCCTGCCACCCGGACGTGCTCGGCCCCAAGTCGGGCCTGATCTCGCCCGACTTCGTCGGCGCCGCCCGCGCGGTCGTCGAGCAGCTCACCGGCGCCACGGCACTGTTCCTGCAGGGCTGCGCAGGCGACATCGATCCGCTCTGCGGCATCGTCACCGGCGACGACGGCATCCGCGAGGCCGATCGGCTGGGTACGGAGCTGGGCTGCGAAGCGGTCCGGGTGTATCAGCGACTGGTGCGACACCGGCGCCGCGATCACCGGGTGCACTGGCGCTCGTCCACGTCGACCTCCTCGGTCACCGGCTGGGTGTACCGGGACGCCCCGCGGCACGACCCCATCCTGGCCAGCATCTCCACCACCATCACCCTTCCGCTGCGGGAGCCGCCCAGCGCCGACGAGGCCCACGCCGAGTACACCGCGGCCGTCGACCACCTCGACGCCGTACGCCGGCAGGAGTCCGACCTGCCGACGCGGCTGCGGGCGCGACGGCGGGTGATCTGGACGGGCATGCAGTTGGCGGCCGCCAGGGACGACCGGACGCCCACCATCGACGTCGAGGTCCAGGGCATCCGGATCGGCGACCTCGCCCTGCTCGGCATCCCCGCCGAACTCTTCGTCGAGATCGGGCTGCGGATCCGCGCCGGATCCCCCTTCCGCACCACCCTGGTCAGCGGCTACACCAACGGCGTGCTGTTCTACGTGCCCACCGCGGCCGCCTTCGAGCAGGGCGGGTACGAGATCGAGTCGCACCAGAACTATCTGCGGCCCGCCGGGCCGACACCGGAGTGGGAGAAGCACCTCGTCGCCACCGGCCTCGACGTGCTCGCCGAGTTGCAGCGCGTGGAGGTGACCCGGTGAGCCCGAAGATCGCGCTGTCGGGGTTCGCCTTCGACGACTACTCCCCCGAGGATCTGCTGTCGTTCGCCTGCGACCTCGGCGTGGTGGGCATCGACTACTGGCCGTGGAACCGCGGATCACATCCGATCGGCACCTACCGCCGGTTGCTCGACCACGCGGGAATGAGCGTCTGCTGCGTCAACGTGCCCAGCGGTGAGATCCGGCTCGGCGGCACCGAGCGGCCGGAGGTCAGCCGGCGCCTGGTCGTCGGCGCCATGGACGACGCGGTCGCACTCGGCGCGCCAGCCG
Organism: Micromonospora craniellae; assembly: GCF_014764405.1. Classification (NCBI taxonomy): domain Bacteria; kingdom Bacillati; phylum Actinomycetota; class Actinomycetes; order Micromonosporales; family Micromonosporaceae; genus Micromonospora; species Micromonospora craniellae. The sequence goes on from NZ_CP061725.1 coordinate 79,768, forward strand.
TGCAGGTGTACTGCGCCACGCCCGATGTGCGGACCCGGGCCGAGGCCGTGGCCATCCTGGCCGATCGGCTCGCGCCGCTGCTCGACGAGGCCCGTGACCGTGGCCTCACGGTGCTCGTGGAGAACAACCTCGACCAGCGCCGCGAGGACGGCCACGGCGTCAACCCGTCGCGATCGGTGGAGAGCCTGGTGGCGCTCGCCCGGCGCACCGGCTCCGACGGCCTGCGCATCTGCTACGACCCGGCGAACTTCGTGACGGTCGGCGAACCGGCTTTCCCGGAGGCGTACGAGCGGCTGCGTGACCACATCGGCGCGGTGCACGCCAAGGACTGCGTCCGCTTCGACGAGACCCGACGCGACGACCCGGCCGCGAACCGGCTCCTCGTCGACGGGCTCGAAGGGCCGTTTCTGCCGGTCGTCGTCGGCGCGGGCGCGGTCGGCTGGCCAGCGCTGATCGGCCGGCTCGCCGCCGACGGGTACGACGGTTGGCTCGTCCTCGACCCGTTCATCGATCCGGAACTGCTCGCATTGTGGTGCGAGACGAGCATGGACGCGATCCGCCGGCTGATCGCCGCGGCGTACGGAGCGGAGACCTCAGATGACTGACTGGTGGGGACTGGCCGGCCGGCGGGTCCTGGTTGCCGGGGCCGGCGGGCTCGGCGGCGCGGTGCTCACGGCCCTGACCGAGTTGGGCTGCGTCTGCGCGGCCGTGGACCGGTCGGCAGAGACCCTACGGGCAGCGGCGACCAGCCATCCGGACCTGCACACACACGTGGCGGACCTCACGGATCGTTCGGCGGTCCGCGCCGCCGTCGACGAACTGGTCGGCCGGCTGGGCGGGCTGGACGTGGCCGTTCACGCGGTGGGCGTCAACGACCGCCGGCCCATCCTGTCCGTCACCCCGGACGGTTGGCGTGACCTGCTCGCCGTCAACCTCGACTCGGCGTTCCACTTCGCGCAGGTGACCGGCGGCATCATGACGGCACAGGGCGACGGTCGGCTCATCCTCTTCTCGTCCGTCGCGGGCACGCTGGCCCATCGCGACCACGGGCCGTACGCCGCATCCAAGGGCGCGCTCAACCAGCTCGCGCGGGTCATGGCCAACGAATGGGCGCCGTACGGCGTCACCGTCAACACGATCGCCCCGGGCTACACGCCCACCGGACTGACCCGCCAGCACCTGGCCCGGCCGGGTGTCGAGGAGACGCTCACCGGCCTCGTGCCGAGCGGACGCCTCGGAGCGGTCGACGACGTCCAGGGCATCGTCGCGCTGCTGGCCTCGCCCCGATCCGCCTACCTCACCGGACAGGTCATCCACGTCGACGGAGGTCGAACCCTTGTCTGACCACCACGCACTCGCCGCCCGCCGGGCGGTCACCGGCACCGAACTCCAGGTCGCCCCGCTCTGCTTCGGCGGCAACGTGTTGGGCTGGACCTGTGACGAGCAACAGTCCCGCACCATTCTGGACGCCTACCGCTCGGCCGGCGGCAACTTCATCGACACCGCGGACCAGTACTCATCCTGGGTCGCCGGTAACGTCGGCGGCGAATCGGAGACGATCATCGGCGGGTGGTTGTCCACCGGCGTCGACCGTGGCGACGTGGTGATCGCGACCAAGTGCGGCCGTAAGCCGGGCCTCACCGGCCTGGCGCCCCACACCGTCCGTGCCGCCGTCGACGCTTCGCTGCGCCGACTCGGCACCGACTACATCGACCTGCTGTACGCCCACATGGACGATCCGGAGACCGACCTCGACGCGACGCTGGACGCCTTCGACGGTCTCGTACGGGCGGGCAAGGTCCGATACGTCGCCGCGTCGAACTACGGCGCCGAACGGCTGACCGACGCGTTGAAGACTGCCTCGGCGAACGGCTGGGCACCGTTCGTGGCGTTGCAGACCCACTACAACCTCGTCGAACGGGCGGCGTACGAGACGCAGCTTCGACCCGTGGTGGCCCGGCACGACCTGGCATGTTTCCCCTACTACGCCCTGGCGAGCGGGTTTCTGACCGGCAAGTACGACGACCGGTCAACCTCGACAGGTCCCCGCGCCGCAGCGGCGAGCCGCTATCGCGACGGCGCCGGCCAACAGGTCATCGACGCCTTGCGGGCGATCGCCGACCAGCGGGCGGTGGCCGTCGGCGCGGTGGCGCTGGCCTGGCTCGCCCACCAGCCGACGGTCGTCGCGCCGATCGCGAGCGCACGCACCCCGGAGCAGTTGGCCGAGCTCATGGCCTTCGCCGAACTCGCCCTGACACCCGCCGAACTCACCGCTCTCGAATCCGCCAGCCGGATTGCCGGGTGATGACGTGGAGTTCGACCGGACCACGCTGACATCGGCCCAGGACGAGGTCTACCGCGCTCTCACCGAGGGCCGGCGCAGCAAGGGACCACGCTTGTTCGAGATGGTCGCGCCGGACGGTGGCCTCTACGGCCCCTTCCACGCGATGCTCGCCAACCCCGAGGCCGGCATGGCCCTGCAGCGACTCGGCGCGACGCTGCGGTACACGACCGGCGTCGACCCGGCCGTCCGCGAACTGGTCATCCTCGCCGTGGCCGCGGCGAAGCGGAACGAGTACGAGTGGTACGCCCACGCGGCGGTCGCCGCATCGCTCGGCGTGCCCGCCGACGTGGTCCACGCCGTCGGGCAGGGCGAGACACCCGTCGGTGTGACAGCGGCGGCCCGGGCAGCCCTGCGGGTGACCCGATGCCTGGTCACCGGCACGCCTTTCGACACCGAGCCGGCCCGGGAGACCCTGGGCCGGGCGGGCCTGGCCACCGTCATCTGCCTCGTCGGCTACTACACGATGCTCGCCGACCTGGACACGGTCGACGGCGGTGGGCTGCCGCCCGCAGTCGTACGACGCTTCGGCCACCCGCCGGAACCTACTACGGCTCGGGATTGACGGCGGTGTCGCCACGGTGATGGCGTCTGCCGTCGATCGGCGTGCCGTCACGCAGGTGCACGTCGGCGATGCGGACGGCGAGGCCCGCGTCGACGTGTTCGTACCAGGTGTCGTCGGGATACACGACGACGAGCGGGCCGAGGTTGCAGGGGAACAGGCAGCCGGTCGCGGTGACCAGGACGTCGTCGTCGCCGAGGCCGTGCTCCTTCAGGCGGTTGCCGAGGGTGGCGACAACCTGATTGGCCCCGTACGCGGTGCAGCGCGGCCCACGGCACACCAGCACGTGTCGACGGTGTCGGGTGATCTGTGACCAGGCCGGGCTGCGGAACGGTCCGGGGTTGCCGTCGAGCGTGGTGTGTGCGCCGGTGATGGCGTCGCTGACTGCCGTGACCAGCGCGGGCTGTGTCGCCAGCGGCGGGGCGAGGAGGACTCGTACCTGCCGGTCCCGGGTGGTGCGCCAGTGGGCGACCGCGCGGCGGAGCCAGGTGTCGAGGTACCGGTCGGGCGGTAGGTGCGTGGCCACGAGCAGGACTTCGGCATGCTCCGGTGCGGCGTCGAGGGCGGCGTGCAGGGACGGCTCGGCGCCGTCGAGGAAACAGGCTCGCACCGGTACGGACGTGGCCTCGGCGACTGCCGCGGCGAGGCGGTGGATCGCGTCGTGGCCGCCGTGGTGGGTTGCCCCGCGCGAGACGAGCAGGACGTTCATGCTGCCGGTGCCCGGTAGGTGATGACCGGGCGTCCGTCGTGCACGGTGACGTCGGCGTCCACGGCGTACACGTCGGCGAGCAGCGCGGGCGTCAGCACGTCGGCAGGCGGTCCGGAGGTGACGACCCGGCCGTGGTGCAGCACCACCACGAGGTCGCAGAACATCGCGGCCAGGTTGAGGTCGTGCAGTGCGGCGAGAGTGGTGACGGCGCTGCGGCGGACCAGGCCCAGCAGTTGGAGCTGGTGGCCGATGTCGAGGTGGTTGGTGGGCTCGTCGAGCAGGAGCAGTTGCGGTTCCTGGGCCAGGGCTCGGGCGAGCTGGACCCGTTGGCGTTCCCCGCCGGAGAGCGTCTGCCAGCGACGGTGGGCGTACCCGGTCATGTCGACGCGGTCGAGAGCGTCGGCGGCGGCTGCCCGGTCGGTGTCGGTGTCCGACCAGCGGGAGCGGCGGTGCGGGGTGCGGCCGAGCAACACCACGTCGAGGGCGGTCAGGTCGAGGTCGGTCTCGGCGTACTGGGCGAGCAGGGCAATCCGCCGCGCCGCGGTGGCACGCGGTAGTCCGGCCACGTCGTCGCCGGCGACGGTCACGGTCCCGGATCCGGGGGCGATCAACCCGGCGACGACCCGCAGCAGAGTGGTTTTGCCGGACCCGTTGGGGCCGAGCAGTCCGACCAGGGTGCCGCGCGGCGCCGAGCAGGTCACTCCGTCGAGGAGCCGAGCGGCGGGCACCGACCACGAGACATCGCGGATGTCCAGCATCAGGTGTTCCTGTCCCCTCGGCGCAGCAGTAGCACGAACGCGGGCACCCCGATCAGGGCGGTCAGGACGCCCACCGGTAGCTCGCGGGGTTCGAACAGGGTCCTGGCCGCGGTGTCCACCCAGATCAGGAAGATCGCTCCGGCGAGGACGACGACCGGTAGCAGCCGCCGGTGGTCGGGGCCGGTGAACCGCCGCACGGCGTGCGGCAGTATCAGCCCGACGAAACCGATCGCGCCGCTTATCGAGACCAGCACGGCGGTCAGCAGCGCCGTGGTGACCAGCAGCAGCCACCGGACACGCCCGACGTCCACGCCGAGGGCGGCGGCGGCCTCCTCGCCGAACGCGAACGCGTTGAGCGCGCGAGCACACCGGAGGATCACGGCGAACCCCGCCGCGAGTAGCGGCGTCGCCCACCCGAGTGCGGTCCAGTCGACGCGGGCGAGGGAGCCGGACAGCCAGAAGGTGATGCTCTGGGTCGCGTGCGGGTGGGCCGCCCAGATGATCACGAACGTCGTCAGCGCGGCGCACAGTTGCGCGACGGCGACGCCGGCCAGCACCACCCGGGTCGGTCGCAGGACCGCTCGCCGGCCGGCGGCGGCGACCACGACGGCGAACGCGGCGAGCGCCCCCACGAACGCGCCTCCGGTGAGCGCCGCGGCACCCGCGCCGAGTCCCAGGACCAGGACGGCGACGGCCCCCAGCGACGCTCCGGAGGAGACACCCAGCAGGTACGGGTCGGCGAGCGGGTTGCGGGTGACGGTCTGCATGACCGCCCCACAGGCGGCGAGGCCGGCCCCGACCAGCGCGGCGCCCAGCACCCTCGGCAGCCGCAGTTCCCACACGATGTGGTCGCGCAGCAGCGGCACGTCGGCACTGGTCAGGCCGAGATGGCCGGTGATGACCAGCCACACGGTGCCCAGCGACAGGTCTGCCGGCCCCACCGTCACGGCCGCAGCCACCGACAACACCAGGCCGCCCGCGAGTACGACTACCGCGGCCACCATGCGCACCGCCCGGACCGGGCTCGCCGGGGTCTGCGCCGGCCGGGTGGTGACGGTGGTCAGCTGCTCACCCCGCCGACACCCCGCGCCAGTGCCTCCACCGCGAGTACGTTCCGCACGCCGGCCGAGGTGGAGGAGAAGGGCAGGGTGACGTACCGCTTGCCCTTGACGGCGGGCAGGTCCTTGAGCGCCGGGTGCTTCTCAAGGAATGCCTGCTTGGCGGCGGCGGTGTCCCAGCTCGCGTCGATGAGCACGATGACGTCCGGATTGCGCTCGACGACGGTCTCCCAGTTGGTGTCGGCCCAATTGCCGGTCAGGTCGTCGAAGATGTTGGTGACCCCGGCGGCAGACATGATCATGGCCGGGCTGCCACAGCAGGCACCGGCACTCGGCGCGTCGGTACCGTTGTCCCACCACAGCACCCCCGTACCCTTCGCGCCCGCCGACACGTCCACGATGCGCTGCTTCTGGCCGGCGATCAGCGTCTCGGCCCGATCCGCGACGCCGAAGATCGCGGCGATCTCACGGATCTCGGCGAACACGTCGTCGATCGCCAGCTTCGCCGGCCGCGTCTCCTTCGGACAACCAGCGGCGGAGATGTACGTGCCCACGCCGAGCTTCTGCCAATCGGCGCGGTCACCAGCCCCCTCGTCACCGAACGCGCTCGAGAATGAGCCGTAGACGAAGTCGGGCGCCAGTTCGAGCAACTTCTCCTTCGACGGGTACTCCTCGGCCAGTACCGGCACCTTCGCGTACGCGGCGGCGTACTCGGGCAGCACCTCGTCGTCGAGGTAGGCGGTGCCGGCCATCCGGTCCTCCAGGCCGAGCGCCAGCATGATCTCGGTGGCGGACTGGTTCATCGTCACCGCCCGCGCCGGAGGGCTCGGGACCGTGACCGATGTGCCACAGTTGGTGAATGCGACAGGCCCGGCGGCGGACGCTGTGGCAGCCGGCTCGCTGTCGCCGGACGCGGCGCAGCCACCGACCAGGGCGAGCACGACGGAGAGCGGCGCGGCAACGCGCCAGGACGTAAGGAACCGCATAGCGGGACCACCTTCCAGCACCTCGTGGACGGGTCGTACAGGTGCCGTGGCCGGTCTCCTGACTGACGGGTGGTGCGCCGGCGACCGGCCTTCCCAGGCATACGCCCAGTGACCTTGCGGTGGCCTCCAGCATCCCGATCACAGTGGCGAGGGCCGCACCGGTCTCACACCGGCTTCCCAAACACCACGGCGAGGTCACCCTAACCAAAGCAGGCAGCACCGTCACCGTGGCCTATCTCATGGTCTAAGCCTCGATCCGTGGATCAGGTCGGCTGGGCGTGGTGAGCTGCGGCGGGGGCGCCGGTCAGATCGCTCGGGCGAGTTCGGTGAACGCTGTGGCCACCCGATGTGCGACACCTCAGCGCGCTGATCGCGGCAGATGTGCGCGCCCAATCAGCGGGCACCAAGTCGGCACCCCAGCCAACCGCCCACGATTCGTGGCACCTGAGGGTGACTCGACTCCGCCGCGCTTGCGTCGGCACGCCGCGAGCCCGCTCGTGCGGATCACATGGTTTGATCAAGCGTCGAGGCCCAAGGAGACAGGGTGGAACGCAGAGCGATCATCTTCCACGGGACCGGCGGCAGCCCGGACATATGCTGGTATCCCTGGCTGGCAGGGCGGCTCGCGGCCCGGGGATACGCCGTCGAGGTGCCGCATTACCCGGGCATCAACGTCGAGCCGATCGCTACGTTCCTGCCGAAGGTGCTGAACGGGCACGGCTTCGACGAGGACACGGTCCTCGTGGGCCATTCCGGCGGCGCGGCCCTCCTGCTCGCGCTTCTGGAGCATGTGGACGTAACCGTCGCTCAGGCAATCCTGGTTGCCGGCTACTGCACCCGGCCCAACACGGAGGAGGAACCGGTCCTCCAACAGGGCTACGACTGGGCCGCGATCCGGTCGCATGTGCGAGACATCTACTTCATCAACTCCCGGAAGGATCCGTACGGCTGCGACGACCGACAGGGACGCGCCATGTTCGAGCGGCTCGGCGGCACCCAGATCGTCCGCGACGACGGGCACTTCGGCGACTACAACCAGCCGTACGAGCGGTTCGAACTGCTCGACCAGCTCATCCCCTGACGCACCACAACACAGAACCGCGCCGGTTCACATCGACGGCAAGAGCGGAATCAGGCTTTCACGGACCCGCCACTCCACGCATTCGATCAATTTTCGTCGATCGATTTAGCTGCTCAGCCTGGAAGGCATGGGTCATGTTGAATGTGAAGCCCTACCGGGACACCCTCGCGCTTCCGGGGTTACGGCCCCTGCTGCTGGTCGCGATCCTCGCCCGGGTCCCGGTGGCTGCCACGGCGGTGGCGATGACGCTGTACGTACTCGATCTGGGTCGCGGATTCTTCGCCGCCGGACTGGTAGGGGCCGCGATGACGGTCGGTTCGGCGCTCGGCGCACCGCTGCTCGGCCGGCTGGTCGACCGGCGGGGCCTACGGCCGATGCTGCTGCTGACCACAGCGGCCTCGGCGCTGTTCTGGGGCACGGCGCCGGTTCTGCCCTACCCGGTGCTTCTCGGCGCCGCGCTCGTCGGTGGGTTGCTCACCCTCCCGGTATTCTCCGTGGTCCGCCAGTCGATCGCCGCGCTGGTCCCGCCGACCCGACGGCGCCATGCCTACGCGCTGGACTCCATGTCGGTCGAACTCAGCTTCATGATCGGACCAGCGGCGGCGGTGGCCCTCTCCACCAGTGTCTCGCCCACCCTGACCATGTACGCCGTCGGCGGCGGCATAGTGCTGGCCGGACTCACCCTGCTGGTGCTCAATCCGCCGACCCAAGCCCAAGACGAGGTGACGACGCCGGCGCAGCCGCTGCCCCGCAGGGAGTGGCTGACCCCACGGTTGATCGGGCTGCTCGCCGGTGGTGCGGCCGGCACACTGGTGATCGCCGGCACCGAAGTAGCGGTGGTGGCAGTGTTGCGTGACGCCGATCAGGTTGAATGGACCGGCGTGGTCCTGGCGCTCTGGGCCTCATACTCGCTGGTCGGCGGCTTCACCTACGGCACGCTATCTCGCCCCGTGCCATCGCTGATCCTTGCCCTACTACTCGGAATCGTCACCATTCCGGTCGGTCTGGGCAGCGGCGAATGGTGGCTCCTGGCCCTCGTGCTGCTGCCGTCCGGGGCGCTCACCGCCCCGACCATCGCCGCTACTGCCGACGCGGTGAGCCGGCTGGCACCGGCGAGCGTACGGGGTGAGGCGATGGGCCTGCACGGCTCGGCGATGGTGGTCGGAGTGGCCCTCGGCACCCCGCTGGCCGGGGCGGCAATCGATGCCTCCGCACCGGCCTGGGGCTTCGCCGCGACGGGCCTGCTCGGCGCCCTGATCGCACTGGCCATGCTACCGGCCGAGTTGCGTCACCGACGGTCCGACGCTGCCGAATTCATCCTCACTGCCCCCCGCACGATCCCGCCTCTGTTCGAGTCGGTCCAGGGATGACGACTGGCTCGGGCGAATGTATCAATCCCCCGACCCGCGAGCAGTCCGCCACTCCCGCCAGGTCCGCCCATACCGCCGCCGCGCGACATCGAGCAGATCGCCGAAACCGTGATCAGCGAAGCCAGCACCTTCGAACAGACCGTCACTACGATCCTGCACACCAGCGGCCAGGCCACCGCCTCGCCGCAGACCCCCTGCCCCCGACGCTGCCGACACTGCGCCCGCGACTCCCACGCCTCTGCAGCACGCCGGAACTTCTCGGGACTCTGCTGGTTGGTGTGATCCTGCTCCGGCGGCTCCTGACGAGAAGTCGGATCCACTCTGCGATCGTGCTCGGTACCGCCGCTGCGGCACCGACACTCGTGCTCGTGGCAGCAATCGCCGTGCCCGTCCTGCGTTGAGGGTCACGTCCGGCCGGGCGTGTCCAGCCTGCTCCGCCAACTGGATCTGATTTGAGAACGAGGCGGTTCAGGCGCTGCGCCCGCTGAAGGCCCGTACCCTCCGACCGGCGCGCAAAATGTGCAACTGCGGGTCAAAGTCGCCACTCGTGGGTGAACTGGCGGACCGCGTCATGTCGATGGTGTGCGCGGGTGAGTGACGTTCACCGCGATGCCGGTTGACCGTTGGTGGGAGGGTGACCGAGTGGATAACTTCGAGCCCTCAGGGTGGGCGACGGGCGGAGGCTGGATGACGCATGGCAACGCTGAGTATCGCTACGCGAACACGGCGATACTGTCAGTGACAGCTCTGGAGGCGCCGGTCATCGTCACCTCTGATCAGTTCGATGAACATCTGAGCGAGACCTTCCGGCGGCTGAGAATGCGCCCGGGGATGCTTCAGCGGATCGCCGGAGTTCAGGAGCGGCGCTGGTGGCCGGAGGGCTTTGGATTCGCCGACGCGGCGGCGACGGCCGGGGCCAAGGCGCTGTCGGAGGCGGGTGTCGACGCGCGTGACGTCGGCCTGTTGATCAACACGTCGGTGTCCCGCGCGTATCTGGAGCCGTCGACGGCGGTCGCGATCCACCACGCTCTGGACCTGCCGCCGTCGGCCTTGAACTTCGACATCGCCAACGCCTGCCTCGGGTTCGTCAACGGGATCCAGGTCGCTGCCAACATGATCGACGCCGGACAGATCCGGTACGCGCTGATCGTGGCGGGCGAGAGTTCCCGCGCGGCTCAACAGACGACGATCGAGCGGTTACGTAGGGCCGACTCCACCCGCGACGACGTCCGGGAGCAGTTCGCCACGTTGACCCTCGGTTCAGGCGCGGCCGCGATGGTGTTGGCCGCCGCAGGCAGCCATCACCAGGAGCACCGGCTGATCGGCGGTGTGAGCAGGGCGGCCACCCAACATCACGAGCTGTGCGTCGGGGACAACACGCGGATGCGCACCGACGCGAAGGGGCTACTCGACGCGGGTGTGGGCCTCGCGGAGGCGACCTGGGCGCATGCCGGGTCGTGGGATTGGCAGAACATGGACCTCTACGTCATGCATCAGGTCTCGGCGGCCCACACGCGCAGCGTCGTCAGGCGGCTCGGCCTGGACCCTCGGAGGGTCCCGGAGACGTTCCCGCTGTGGGGAAACGTCGGCCCGGCGTCGCTACCGATGACCCTGGCCCACCACGCTGGATCGCTCCACTCCGGTGACCGGGTGCTGTGCATGGGGGTCGGCTCCGGCCTGAACACGTGCGCCCTGGAGGTCGTGTGGTGAGCCGTCGACAGGCAGTGCCGCCGCTCGGGTCACCCGGTCTGGACAGTGCCTGGTCCCGGTGGGTCACTGCGACGGACAGTCAGGGCGTGCAGCGCACCTGGCATGTCCTGGACACCGCCGGTACGGACTCGGACAGCGCGATCCAACCTGCGGGAACGCTGCTGTGCGTACACGGCAATCCCACCTGGTCGTACCTGTGGCGGCACCTGCTGGCCCGGTTCGGACGGGCTGACGCTCCGCCGTGGCGGGTGGTCGCCGTGGACCATCTGGACATGGGGTTCTCAGAGCGAACTGGCACCGTACGCGGGTTGGCGCAGCGGATCGACGACCTCACCACGGTCACCGGCGCGCTCGGCATAACCGGGCCGGTCGTCACCGTCGGGCACGACTGGGGCGGGTCCATCTCATTGGGTTGGGCGCTGCGTCACCGTGATCAGCTACGTGGTGTCGTGCTGACCAACACTGCGGTGCACCAGCCGAGTGGGTCGCCGGCGCCCGCACTGATCCGCCTGGCCCGACTGCCCGGCGTGTTGCCGGCAGTGACCGTGCGGACGCCGACGTTCCTGCAGGCCACCCTCGCATTGGCGAACCCGTGGCTGTCGAAGCCTGTCCGAGAGGGCTATCTCGCTCCGTACCACGGTGCGGACCGACGGGCGGCGATCGGCGGCTTCGTCGCGGACATCCCGCTCGGTCCCGACCACCCGAGCTGGCAGGCGCTGCAAGAGGTCGCGCAGCGTCTGCACACGCTGGCGGGGATACCGACACTGCTGCTGTGGGGGCCACGCGACCCGGTCTTCGGCGAGGTGCACCTGCGAGACCTGCGGAACCGGCTGCCGCATGCGCAGGTGCACCGGTTCGAAGGCGCGGGTCACCTGCTCACCGAGGACGCTGATGTCGCCGGTGCGGTCGCGCAGTGGCTGGTCGACCTGGACCGCCGGCCCGCCGAGCCGATTGCGACGCCGGAACCGGCGGTGCCGTGGCGTCCGCTGTGGGCGGCATTGGCAGAGCGTGCCGAGGACCGGTCGGTCGCTCTGGTCGAGCTGGCGAACAACGGCCGGCAGATCAGCTGGTCCTTGCTGTGGCAACGAATTCGGGAGATCGGGGCCGGGTTGTCCGCCTCCGGAGTGCGTCGCGGCGATCGGGTGGCACTGCTCGTACCGCCCGGCGCCGATCTGACCGCCGCCGTCTACGCGTGCCTCCGCATCGGTGCGGTGATCGTGGTGGTCGATCCAGGGCTGGGACTTGACGGCATGAGCCGAGCACTACGCAGCGCCGACCCCTCGTACCTCGTCGCCGTCGGTCGCGGACTCGCCGTCGCCCGGGCCCTGCGCTGGCCCGGAAAGCCCATCGGGGCCGGACCTGGCGCCGCCGTGTTGGGCGCGCTCACCCTGGGCAAGCTCGCCCGCCTCGGCGCCGACGTCCTGGACCTTCCGGCCGCGCCAGACCCGGACGACGACGCGGCCGTACTGTTCACTTCCGGTTCTACCGGACCGGCGAAGGGTGTGGTCTACACCCATCGTCAACTCGCCGCGATGCGTGACGCGCTGTTCGGCCTCGGAGTGAACGCCGACGCCGGAATCGTGGCGGCTTTCGCGCCATTCGCACTATTCGGACCGGCTCTCGGCGCCCCGTCGGCGATCCCGGACATGAGGGTCACCGCCCCACGGACGTTGACCGCCGCCGCTCTCGCCGAAGCGGTAGCCGCAGTCGACGCTTCGGCGGTGTTCGCCTCACCGGCCGCGCTACGCAACGTGGTCGACACCCGCGACGTGGTGGACGATCGCCAGCGCGCCGCGTTGGAGGAAGTCACATTGCTGCTGAGCGCGGGCGCGCCGGTGCCCGCCGCGCTGCTCACACAGACGCGAGCCTTGATGCCCAAGGCACAGCCGCACACCCCCTACGGGATGACCGAGGTCCTTCCGGTCACCGACATCACCCTCGACGAGATCGTCGATGCCGAGCCAGGCGACGGAGTCTGCGTCGGCCGGCCGTTGCCCGGCATTCAGGTGGCGATCGCGGCCCTGGACTCGACCGGCACGCCTTCCGAGCAACCCGGTTGCGCTCCTGGGCTGACCGGCGAAATCGTGGTCAGGGCCGGGCATGTGAAGGATCGTTACGATGGGCTCTGGCTGACCGAGCGGGCCAGCTCCCGCAATCCCGGATGGCACCGCACCGGCGACGTGGGCTACCTGGATCCCGAAGGCCGGCTGTGGGTGCAGGGTCGGCTGGCCCATATCCTGCTCACCTCCGACGGCGTGCTCAGCCCGGTCGGGATCGAGCAGCAGGTCGAATCGGTGCCGCAGATCGCGCGGGCCGCAGTGGTCGGCGTGGGACCGCCCGGTGTGGCGAAGGTCGTGGTCATCGCCGAGACCCTGCCCGGGACCCGCCATGCCCGACTGGCAAGCCGGGAACTGGCCGACGCGGTACGTGCCGCGGCCGTGCCGCCGGTCGCGGCCGTGTTGGTGGTCCCGTCCCTGCCCACTGACATCCGCCACAACTCGAAGATCGACCGTACCCGGCTACGTCGCTGGGCGGAACGAGTGCTCGCAGGCGGGAGGGTCAGCGGACTGTGAGAATCCTGGTCACCGGTGCCAGCAGCATGCTCGGCAGCGCCGCTGCCACAGCTTTGCGGATGCGCGGCGACGAGGTCCGCGTCCTGCAACGTCGCCCCAGCGGCCTGGTCGGGGTCGACGAGCACCGAGGCGACATTACCGATCCGAGAGTCGTACGTGCGGCCACGGAGGGCGTCGACGCCGTGGTCCACCTGGCCGCGAAAGTATCGATGACCGGACCGTGGCGACAGTTCGAGCACATCAACATCGGTGGTACGGCCACCCTGCTCGCCGCCGCCCGGGCAGCCGGCGTGACGCGATTCGTGCACGTGTCCTCGCCGTCGGTCGCTCATCATGGCACCGGCCTGGTCGGCGCCGAAGCCGGCGCAGCTGACCCGGATCGGGCCCGGGGACACTACGCTCGCAGCAAGGCCTCGGCGGAATTGCTCGCACTGGCCGCCGACTCGCCCGACTTCGCCGTGGTGGCGATCCGCCCCCACCTGGTCTGGGGACCGGGTGACACCCAGTTGGTGGGCCGAATCGTCGAGCGGGCCCAGGCCGGCCGGCTGGCACTGGTCGGCCAGGGAACCGCCCTGATCGACACGACGTACGTCGATAACGCCGCCGACGCCCTCGTCGCCGCGCTCGACCGGGCGCCCGAGGCGGGCGTACACGGGCAGGCCTTTGTCGTCACCAACGGCGAGCCACGGACGGTATACGAACTCATCGAGCGTATCTGTTTCGCCGCCGAGTCGGCGCCCCCGAGACTTCGGGTGCCGGTGGCTGCGGCAAAGGCCGGCGGCACCGCAGTGGAGCGGCTATGGTCGGCGCTTCGGCGCACCGAAGAACCGCCCATGACCCGGTTTCTGGCCGAGCAGTTGTCCACCGCACACTGGTTCGACCAACGCCGGACCCGAGAGGCACTGCGCTGGTCACCGCAGGTGACGCTTGATGAAGGGTTCGTTCGGCTGGCTGCGGCGTACCGGCAAGGTTCCCGCCCTCGTGGCCACCAGCAGGACCTGGGGCGTCATCGCCCCTTTGGCCGGGACGATGACGGCGGTTGACGACCTGGCACTGCATTGGGTTGGGTGGGCCGCGCAGCGAGGTGCCCTATGAGGGTCCTTTTCCGCGCGGCCTCCCGCCGAGTGAAGTGGGCCGCCGGCGAGGTGCCCGTGGTGTGGGTCCTTTTCCGTCGGCCTCTTCCCGAACCGTGCTGGTCGGTTTCCCTGACACACGGCTCTCCAGTGGTCAGTTCCGGGTGGATGTGCGTGTCCGACCGGCATGGATGTCCTCGTGGCAGTTCCGGCAGATCACGAGGGTCTTGCGGCGGCGTTTGGCCATGAGGTGCACCCATGCGGGTTTGTCGGGTCGATCGCGGCGGTTGAGGTCGGCGAGTTTCCGCAGGTGATGGACTTCCAACCTGTCGGTGGACTCGCAGAGCTCGCAGCGTCCGGCCAGCAGCCGGTGGATCAGTTCGTTGCGTTTGGCGCTGGCCATGATCGGTGACGTGTCGGTCAGGACCGCTGCGCGTTGGCGGCGTAGTGGTATTCCACCGAAGCGGGCGACCAGTGGTTTCCTGCCCCGGTCCCGGGGGACGGTGACCTGGAAACAGGTCCGTGGCCCGTCAGGGGTGCCGATGACCGTCTTGTACTTGCGGGCCATCTTCGTGACGGTGGACCGGTGTTTGCCTGCGAGGGTCTTGAGCATGGAGGTCTCCATGACCCAGCGCAGGGTGTCCAGGCGCAACACGTCCTGGGCGAGGAGGTAGTACTGGACCAGGCCCCGGTACTCGGCCTGGTACTTCGCGACGATGGTGAAGTCGTCGTCGTGAAGCAGCGCACCGCGTTGAGCGGGTTTGCCTTCGCGCAGGTAGTTCGCGCATCGCTGCCTGATGACGTCGCGGGGCACGAACAGTCCGATTGCCCCGTTGGCCGCTCGGCGGCCCCGGGTGATCTTCGTGTCCGAGTGTTGCGTCTTGACCTCGTAGCCGAGGAACCGCGCCGCCTGGCTGGTGGCGTGGGTGATCAACGTCTTGGATGGCGAGAGTTCCAGCTTGAGTTCCTCGCGCAGGAACGTCGCGATCCGCGTCTTGATCTGTTCGGCTTCGTGCCGCGGTCCGGCGAACCCCAGCAGCCAGTCGTCGGCGTAGCGCACATACCGAAGTCGTCGATAGCCCGGATCGTTGGGGTCCTGGCTCGGTATCCGGCGGCGGCGCTGCGTGAGCAGCCGGACCGCAGCACGGTCACCGTGGCGTTTGGCCTTCGCGATCTGGTCGACGACGACTTGGTAGGCGCGGTGGCGCCGACGCCGGACGCCTTGATGGTATTCAGGCAGCAGGGTCTGCTCGAGGAACCGGTCCAACCGGTCCAGGTAGATGTTCGACAGGACCGGTGACGCCACCCCGCCCTGCGGCGCACCGCTGAGCGTGGCGTGCCATCGCCAGTCCTGCAGGTACCCGGCCGTGAGCATGTTGGACACCAGCCGCAGGAACCGGCCGTCATGCCTGCGTTCCGCAGCTCGGCGTCGATATAGGCGGCGGATCTGGGCTGTGAGCTGGGCAAACAGCGGTGGGCCCGGTGACGGGGCGTGTCACTAGGCGGCTGTGTTGTCGCAGGTCAGGCGGTTGCGGGTGTGGCGTCGAAGATCCGGGGCGGCTCGGCGATCTTCAGCTTGGTGAGCAGGGCCTTCTGGGGTTGGGACAGCTCGGTGCGCTGGGCGAACGTGCCGGCGGGGCCGGTGAACACGCCCAGGTGCAGCCGGTCGATCTCGGTGCGGATCGCGGTCCAGGTGCGGCCGGTCTCGGTCTCGGCGACCCGGATCAGCAGCAGGGCCAGCCAGCAGAGCAGGATGTGAGCGCGGATGCGGTCCTCGCGGCGGTGGAACACCGGGCGCAGGTCGAGGGTGGTCTTCATGTCGCGCCAGCCGCGTTCGACTTCGAGGAGCTGCTTGTAGCCCAGGGCGATGTCCTCGGCCGACAGTGTCGGGTCGGAGCAGCGCAGCAGGTACTTGCCGTCCAGGCGCTGTTCGGCCTTGACCTTGGCCTGGTCGAGGCGCAGCAGGCCCTTGGGGGTGACGCGCAGGAACCGGTTCAGGCCGGGCTTGGTGGAGATCACGCCGCGTAGCTCGGCGCGTTTGGTGGCCGGCAGCCGGTCGGTGTCGTCGATCAGGTCCGTGAGCTGGGCGATCAGCCGTTGGCGGACAGCGGCGTCCCGGTCGGCGGCCTCGGGGTTGTAGCAGATGACGAACCGGTCGTCGGTGTCGATGTTGACTTCCTTGACCTGCAGGTTCTCCGCGACGGTGGCGTAGCGGCCCTGCCGGGCGAGCGCAGCGTCGGCTTCGCTGGTGCCGGCACGCAGCTTCTCACCCAGGATGTAGTGCCCGCCGCCCTGTTGCAGGAAGCGGCGGTTCTCGGCGGAGGCGAAGCCGCGGTCGGCGACCCAGACGACGCGAGCCAGGCTCCACTCGCGCATGTCGGTCTTGACCTGCCGGATCAGGGCGGAGTCGCTGGTGTTGCCGGGCCAGCACCACACCCGCACGGGAATGCCGGTGCGGGTGACGGCCATCCCGACCACGACCTGGGGCAGGTCGTCGCGGGAGTCCTTGCTCTTGCCATGGGTGCGGAACCCTGCCTGCTTGACCGCCGCCGGATCGTCCTCGGCCACGACCCGGCCCTGCTGGTCACGCCACAGCGGTTCGTCGGCCTCATCGAGTTCGAAGTAGGTGCTGGTGGTGTCGAAGAACAACAGGTCGACCTCAAGGTTGAGCAGGTCGGCGATCTGGTCGTAGACCCCGCGGGTCAACGCGGGCTCGACCTCGATCAACTGGTCCATCGCCCGGTAGCAGGTGTCGTCGGTGACGTGCGGCAGGTCGGGCAGGTACACGTCCTGGCAGACCCAGTCGGCGGCGGCCAGCTTGCTCGACGGGGCCAGGGCCCGGTTGGCGACCAGCGCGAACAGCACCCGTTCGACGTCGACCTCCCGGCGGGACGAGCCGACCAGCGGCCGCAGGACGGTGTCGATGCGCAGCCGGCGCCACAACCCGTCGAGCAGCCACGCCCCGCCCAGCGAACGGGACTCCACAAACGACAGGCCGGCCGGCGCGGCCGCGGCCAGGGCGTCGGCCGGGGCGAGCAACCGCGACAACGCGTCGACCAAGCGGCGGATACCGGCCACGTCGAGCTGGTCTTCGCGGCCGAACGAGTACAACACCCGGGTCTTGGACGCCTTCGCGGCCGGGTCCCACTCGTTGTGAGCCAGTTGCAGGTAGCGGATCGTCTGCCCGTCGCGGGTCTTGCGGGTCGACGCTTTCACGTACACGAGGCACGACCGTACACCGACTATGAGACCAGCAACAGATCAGCAGCTCAACAAAGTTATCCACAGGCAGGCGTGTCACTAGGCGTTTTCGCCGTTCCCGCCAGGCCGCAACGCCCTGAACTGCACCTTCACACCGCGACGCCGACTATATCGACGCTGAGCTGCGGAACGCAGGTCATGGATCTTCTCCGCAAGAGTCGAGCCCATGACCTGGTGATCAAGAGACCCGAAGCAGTCGGAGATGTCGCCCTCGATGAACCAGTGCGTTCCCTTCCAGACCTCGACCACCTCACTCAACGCGGTGTGGCAGCCCCGGCCCGGACGGAAACCGTGGGACCGGTCGGAGAACTGGACGTCGTAGTACGCCTCCAACAGCAGACGCACCACCTCAGCGACCAGTTTGTCCGACCACGTCGGCAGGCCCAGCGGGCGCGATCTCCCGTTGCTCTTCGGGATGTGCACCCGCTTGACCGGCCGCCATCGGTAGCGCTCACGACGTAGCACGTCGATGATCGCTTCGATCTTGGCCAGGGACATGCCGTCCACGGTCTCCGGCGTGACTCCGGGCGTCATCGACCCCTTGTTGGCGTAGATGCGCCCGTAGGCCAGCAGGAACAACTGCGGATTGAACAGTTGCCGATACAGCCTCTCGATCGGCAGGCCACGCCTGCCGCGTTCCCGGATGACGCCCAGCACCGTTGCGGCGTTCCGCATCACGCGTACCTCCCATCGCTGGACGTCGTGATCACCTGTGCCCCTTCGCCCTGCGGTCCGGCTTTCCCGGCCTCCCTGGCGGGTCGTGACTCCCGCGACTACTACGGGCACTCCGTCGCCGTAGGACTCGCGTCCCGTAGGCGATCCCGTGGTACGTCTTCGTCATACGTGTCGAGCCCGACGTAGGCCGCCCACTCATCCCCTCACCCGCCCTCGTTGAGCGGTGCCCCACGCCGTGGAGGTTGCATCGACCTCCGGGTTCATGCCGACGCACGACGCGGCATCGGTTTCAAGCGTCGTTCCGATGGATGCGCACATTCATCGCTGGGGATTGGGCTTCAAGCAATCCAGCCTTGGCCATATCAGGCGGGTCCCGTGACGCGTCACCCTGGACGCCTCCAGACAACCGTCACGCTTCCGGCATGCTCTTGTCCCCTCGCGCTTTCGCGTCCAGGTAAGCCGGCAGACCCAGGAACCTCCCTCCAGTTCCTCCCCGCTGCGCGGGGGATACAACGAAGCGCCTCACGGCGCACACCGGACGTGCGAGTTTCCCCGCATCCGGCTCTCCAGTGATCTATGCCGTGAGCGTGTCGGGTTGTCTCGCGTGGATGTGGTCGTGGCAGGCGTCGCAGACGACAAGGGCTTTGCGTTTGCGTCGGGCCATGATGGCTGCCCATGCGGGTTGGGCGGGTCCGGGTGGGCCGAGATCGGCGAGGCTGCGGACGTGGTGCGCATTCATGTGTCCGGTTTGGTCGCAGAGCTCGCAGCGCCGTTTGAGTAGGCGGGTGATCAGCTCCTTGCGGGGTTGATGCAGCCCGTCCGGCTGACGGTCGTCGATGACCGCCGTTTTCTGCCGCTGGAGGGGAATGCCGCCGAACCTGGCGACCAGTGGTTTCCTGCCCTCGCGGTGCAGGGTCGCCTCGAAACAGACTCGTGGCCCATTCGGCGTCACGATTTTGGCTTGATGCTTGCGAGCCATTCTCGTCGGCGTCGAGTGGTGCTTGGAGGCCAGAGTCCGTAGCAGCGAGGAGAGCATGACCCATCGCAGCCGGTGAAGTCGCCTGATATTGCTGGCGAGCAGGTAGTACTGGACGATGCCGCGATATTCGGCCCCGTAGGTCGCGACGATGCTGTAGTCGTCGCGGTTCATGATCGGGGTCCGGCGCGCGGGTTGGCCGCGCTGGAGATATCGGGCAATTTTGGCTTGAACCACCGACCGGGGCACCCGCAAAGCCACTTGACCATTGGTGTTGCGACGGCCTCGGGTTAGTTTGCGGTCGTTGTGCTGGACGGTGATTTCGTAGCCGAGGAATTTCGCCATGCCGGTGCGGGCGTGGGTGATCAGCGTTTTGGCGTGGTTCAGTTCGAGCTTGAGATCGTCACGCAAGAACTGGGTCAGCTGCTGTTTTATTTCCTCGGCTTCGGCCTTAGGTCCGGCGAACCCGAGCAAATGATCGTCGGCGTAGCGGATATAGCGCAGCCGGCGATAGCCCGGGTCGTTCGGGTCCGAACTGGGCAGGGCCAGCATCACTTTGCGTAGCGCCCTGGCTTGGGTGCGATCGCCTCGTCTGCGAGCCTTGGCCAATTCGTTGGCCACCTGGAGGTAGGCCGGATTTCGGGCCCGCCGTTCCCCTCGGGTGTAGTGCGGAATCAGAACGGTCTCGACGTAGCGGTCCAGCCGGTGCAGATAGATGTTGGACAGGATCGGGGACGCCACTCCGCCCTGCGGCGCGCCGCTGAGCGTGGCGTTCCAGGTCCAATCCTCCAGGTATCCGGCTTGCAGCATGTTGCGCAGCAGCCTCAGGAAGCGGTTGTCGTGGATCTTCCCCGCCAGCGTGTCGAGCATGACCTGATGGTCGAGCGACCCGAAGCAGTCGGAGATGTCACCTTCGATGAACCAGGCCGTCCCCGGCCAGGTGTTCGCCACTTCGCGTAGCGCGGTGTGACATCCCCGGCGGGGACGGAATCCGTGGGACCGGTCAGAGAACGACGGCTCGTAGTACGACTCCAACAGCAGCCGGACCACCTCACCCACCAGCTTGTCCGACCAGGTCGGCATGCCGAGCGGGCGCAATTTGCCGTTCTTCTTCGGGATGTATACCCGTCTCGCCGGGCTGAATCGGTAGCGTTCGTGGCGCATCGCATCGATGATGCGACCGATCTTCCCCAAAGACATTCCGTCCACGGTTTCCTGCGTGACCCCGGCAGTCATCGCGCCGTGGTTGGCGTAGATGCGTCCGTAGGCCATCAGATACAACTGCGGGTTGAACAACTGTCGATACAATTCCGTCAGCGGCAGACCCTTCCTGCCGCGCTCACGGAGGACACCCAGTACCGTTTCGGCGTTCTGCATTTCGCATACCTCCCGACCTTTGGTATCCGATCACCTGGTCCCCTTCGCCCGTGCGGACGGCTTTCCCGTCCTCCTTGGCAGGGCGCGAATCCTGCGACTACTACGGGACCTGCGTCGCCCTAGGACTCGCGTCCCTTAGGCGATCCCACGTTCGTCCTTGCCGCACGTCCGAGCATGACTTAGGCGGCCCACTCATCTCCTTAAATACCCTCGCTGGGCATCGCTTCGCGTTCCGGAAGTTGCCGCGGTTATGCTTCATCACCGCGGCAGAACACGTCACCGGTTTCAAACGTCTTTCCGATGGATGGGAAGTTGCATCGACTGGAGATTGGGCTTCAGGCAATTCAGCTTTCGCCATATCACGCGGGTCTCCCAGCGCACCGCCCCTGACGTCTGGGCCCGGCCGCTGGTTTCCTGGCATGCTCTTGTCCCCGCCCACCTTTCGGCTGCGGGTAAGCCATTCAGACCCAGAAACCTCCTCCCGAGTTCCTCCCAACTGTGTTGGGGATGCGACAAGGCGCCTCGTGGCGCACAAGCGCTCCTCGATCGCCCGGCGGGCGCCCGCGATGCGGGCCGGGTCGATCAGTCCCCAGTTCGGCCAGCAGACGACGCAGCGCACCGGACGCGTCGGTATCGGAGGAGCAGCCGTCGCGTGGGCGGTGGCGTCGGTGGTGCCTGCCGGGTTCGGAGTGCAGTGTCGGTGGGCGGTGGCAGGGTGGATGTCATGGAGATCGAGGTACGTCCCGCTACCGTGTTCGAGGATGTCGCGGCCCTCGTCGGCCCGAAACGGCCGGACGCGAACGTGTGCTGGTGCCTGAGCTACCGCATCGGCGCGAAAGCCAACCAGCAGCTGCGCGGGCCGATGCGCGGCGACCGGGTACGCGAACTTGTCGGCATGGATCCCCCTCCCGGGGTGCTCGCCTACCACGGTGACGAGGTCGTCGGTTGGGCCGCGGTGCATCCGCGAGCCGACACCAGCTTCGCCACCAACAAGCGCATCCCGCACGTCGACGACCTCGATGTGTGGAGCGTGTGGTGCTTCCGGGTCCGGCCGGGCCACCGCAAGCAGGGCATCGTCCACCACCTGCTAGGCCGTGTGTCATAAGTGCTCGTGGCCCTGGCTGTGAGGTGATCGGCTGGGTGTGTCGGTGATCGATATGCGGTGAGGTCTCCGGTAGATGGGTTATCGACCAAGACAACCATCTGCACGGAGACCTCGTGGCCAGCGTAGTGGTGACGAGGCGGCACGACCTGACCGACGCGCAGTGGGCGGTGCTGGAGCCGTTGCTGCCCGGGCGGAAGAAGCCGGGTCGGCCGCCGAAGTGGAGCAAGCGGCAGCTCATTGACGGGATCAGGTGGCGGGTCCGTACGGGTGCGCCGTGGCGGGACGTGCCGGACTGCTACGGGCACTGGCGCACGGTGTACGGGCTGTACCGGCGCTGGCAGCGGGCGGGGGTGTGGGCGGGGATCCTGGCCGGGTTGCAGGGTAGGGCCGACGCGCTCGGGTTGATCTCCTGGGACGTGAGTGTGGACTCCACGATCGTGCGGGCGCATCAGCACGCCGCCGGCGCCCGCCGGGGCAGTCACACGCAGGTCGAGCCGCCGGGCGGCAGCAGCGCCGCCGAGCCGGCGGATCACGCGCTGGGCCGGTCCCGGGGCGGTCTGACGACCAAGCTGCACCTGGCCTGCGAGCAGGGCCGCATGGTGCTGGCGTTCGTCATCACCGGTGGGCAGCGCGGCGACAGCCCGCAGTTCACCACTGTGCTGGACCGCATCCGGGTGCCTCGTCTCGGTGTCGGCCGGCCCCGGTGTCGGCCGCAGCGGGTCCTGGCGGACAAGGCGTACAGCAGCAAGGCCAACCGCGGCTACCTGCGGCGCCGTGGTATCGGCTGTGTCATCCCGGTCAAGGCCGACCAGGCCGCGAACCGCCGTAAGAAGGGCTCGGCGGGTGGCCGGCCACCCGCCTTCGACCCCAGCGCATACCGGCAGCGTCACGCCGTGGAGTGCGGCATCAGCCTGCTCAAACAGCACCGTGCCGTGGCCACCCGCTACGACAAACTCGCAGTGCGCTACGAAGCCACCGCCACCATCAGCATGATCGACAACTGGCTCCGGCGCCTCGAACGGCACTTATGACACACGACCTAGCCGGCGCCGTCGACTTCGCCCGCGAACACGGCGCACCAGCGGTCGAGGGCTACCCCGTCGACAACCACGGCGGGTTCGCCCCCTGCCGGCGGTCCGGATCGCCTCGGCTGTCGTCAACCGTGGTCGCAGCGCACCGGTGGGCACCCGACAAGAGCGGCGCGGAAAGTGTCGGGTGATCGGGACCGGCGCCGCCGCACGATGGGGGTATGGATGACACGACCCTGGTATCCCGTTTTCTTCGCGACGGCTTCGTCAAGCTGGAGGGCGCCGTCGCGCCGCGCGTGGCAGCGGACTGCGCGCGGCTGCTGTGGCGGGAGGCGGGCTGTGACCCGGACGATCCAGCGACGTGGACGCAGCCCGTGCACTGGGTGCCCGGCCTGGCGCAGGGGCCGTTCGCCGCCGCTCCCAATTCCCCGTTCCTCCATCACGCGTACGACCTGCTCGTCGGCGCGGGACGCTGGGAGCCGCGCTACTCGCTGGGCACGTTCCCGCGGCGCTTCCCGCACGATGAGGAGCCGGACGACGCGGGCTGGCACATCGAGGGCAGCTATCTGCCGGAGGGCGAGAGCTGGTACTTCACCAATGTGCGCTCCCACGGCCGGGCACTGCTGATGCTGTTCCTGTTCAGTGAGGTCGGTGAGCAGGACGCCCCGACCCGGATCCGGGTCGGCTCCCACCTCGACGTGCCGAAAGTGCTGGAGAAGTACGGGGATGACGGAGCGAGCGGACTGGCCCTTGCGCCCGACCTGGTGGCGGCGTCCGATCACCGGCCGATCGCCCTCGCCACCGGATCTCCGGGCGACGTTTTCCTGTGCCACCCGTTCCTGGTGCACGCGGCGCAACCGCACCACGGAACGCGGCCTCGCTTCATGGCCCAACCGCCGCTGATGCCAGCCGCGCCGTACGAACTGGAGCGGGCCGATGGCGCATACTCCCCCGTAGAGATCGCGATCCGTCGGGGTCTTGGACAGGATGCCCTCGGTCCGGACGGGGACGGCATCGACCGCAGCGCTGTGGAGAGTGGAACCGTCCGTTCCTGAGCGCCTGGCCGACGGTCCTGTCGGAAACCTCGGGGAGCCAGAGGCCGGTGAAGAGTGGCAGGCAGGGCATGGGCGGGCTAAGTGCGTCGGAGGCGGGGTGGGCAGTGGTTCTGCGAGTAAGTGCGCACAATGCGCGGTTCCAGCAGTGGAAAGCTCTCCTCGGCAATCGGACCAAGCGGCAGCGACGTGGCGAGTTCCTCGTGCAGGGCGTGCGCCCGATCACCATGGCGATCGCACACGGCTGGCAGATCCGGGAGCTGCTCTACGACACCAGCGCTCCGCTGTCCGGCTGGGCACGCGAGGCCCTGGACACGGTCCGGGCCGAGAAGTTCGCCGTCTCGCATGACCTGATGCACGAACTGGGAGGCAAGGCGAACACGGTTCCCGAGCTGCTGGCCGTGGTCGCGCTGGCGGAAGACGACCTGCGCCGTATCCCGATCGGTCCGACCATGCTCACCGTCGTGTTCGATCGGCCCACCAGCCCCGGCAACATCGGGACCCTCGTTCGGTCGGCGGACGCCTTCGGCGCCAGCGGCGTCATCGTCACGGGCCACGCCGCCGACGTGTACGACCCGAAGGCGGTCCGGGCGAGCACCGGCTCGCTGTTCGCCTTGCCCGTGGTCCGGGTGCCCTCCCACCAGGCCGTTCTCTCCTGGGTCGCTGACGTCCGCGCCGACGGCATCGGCATGGTCATCATGGGAACCGATGAGCGCGGCATCCTGGACGCCGCCGAGTACGACTTCACACAACCCACCCTGGCGTTGATCGGCAACGAGACCACCGGCCTCAGCTCCGGCTGGCGCGAAGCATGCGACCAGCTCGTCCGGATCCCCATGTTCGGGTCCGCCAGCTCCCTCAACGCGGCGACCGCCGCGACTGTCGTGCTGTATGAATCGGCACGCCAGCGGGCCACCGCGGCCCGGAGGTAGGGCAATGATCGCAGGCGGCCGCGCCATACGCGCAGATCGCCGGTAGCGGCCGCTCCGGCCCCGTGCGACGGGCGCGGGACCCGGTTGATCAAGAAGTTTGCGTCAGGGGCGGGCGGAATCCTGACGCAAACCTCTTGATCAACACGGCGGGGGCGCACCTCCATCCTTGCCGAGTGGCGGGCCTCCTTCGACTCCTGCTGCATGCCATGTCCACAAGGGGAAACGCACTGTGACCCGCAGGTAAAACACACAACATCATCGATAGAATGCAGAGAAGTCACACCGTTCGGATGACAGACCCTTCGACGTCCCCGCCGAAGGCGATGGCGACCACCGGTACGCCAAGTGACCGCAACGCGGGGATTCGGTGGCGCATCCGGGGTGTCGGGTCCACCTGCCGGGGGACGCGGGCGGCCGGACTCACCCGCCTGGTGTACGCGGCGGTCAGGTCGTGGGCCGACGACTTGAGCCCGTTCTCGGCGCAGCATTAGCGCATCGTTCATCGACAGATGCCCACGGCCGGACATGCGGCCTGGGCACGTGGGAGGAGAGCCCGATGCGCAAACAATCACTGCGTCAACGACTGGTCCGGACGACCCTGGTGGTCACCCTGGTGGCCAGTGGCCTGGGCACGACGGCCGGGGCCGCCCACGCCGCCCCCGTTCCCGCCGTCAACGCGGCGGTGAGTGCCGCGCCGGTCACGCAGGCCGCTGCGGGTGCCTGGCTACTCCAAGGCGTCTTCCCCGACCCGATCACCTGCCACATCGCCGGAGTCGCCTCCGGTCGCGAGTACGTCTGCGTCTGGTACGTCCTCGCCTGGGCCCTCAACATCTGGCAGGACT
The DNA here is from genome assembly GCF_014764405.1 of Micromonospora craniellae. NCBI lineage: Bacteria > Bacillati > Actinomycetota > Actinomycetes > Micromonosporales > Micromonosporaceae > Micromonospora > Micromonospora craniellae. The sequence goes on from NZ_CP061725.1 coordinate 105,237, forward strand.
AGCGATCCCGGCGTCGCCGTTTCCGTCGAACAGAGAGCCGGGTCCCGGCCCCGGCCCACGATCACGGATGTCCTGATCGCCACGTGCGGGTCGGCGTCGACAGGCCGGGGTGCCCGACCGGGCACCCCGGCCGCACGCTGCCCGAAGCGACCACCACCAGCGTGACACAGCTCAGTAGCCGAGCAGGGCGATGACCAGCGAGGAGGCGGCGGCCGTGAGGAGCACGCTGCCGGTGCCGAGCCCGGTGACCGCGCTCACCGGTAGGGCACGGTGGCGGGCCACCGGGACGGCCGCGACCGCGACCAGCGTGATCAGCGCCGCCACCACATGGATCAGCGGGTAGTTGATCAGGGCGGCAACCGGGAACAGGTGTACGCCGACGACGAACGCGATCCAGGCCGGGATGATGTCGCGGTGGCGTACGGCGGCAAGGATGCCGGCACCGAGCGCGGCGAGCCCGAACTCGATGCCGACCACGATGCCGAAGGCGCGGCTGGTCTCCGCGGTGAACGCCGTTCCCTCCGACCAGTGTTGCCAGGTCACGAGCGCCCCGACCACCAGCACGAGGACGGCCGCGACCGCACCGGCAACGAGTGGCTTGCGCCAGCGCGGCGGCGGTGCTTCCTGCGCCCACCCGAACCAGCTGGAGGCGAAGAACCCGAAGACGACAGCGGTGGCTGCCGCATCACGGACGTGCTCGGCGATCATCACACTCCATCCGTGGCGGCCGGCTGTGCCGTAGGAAGCTACCAGGCGGGCAGACATGGCTGCCCGGACAGCGGGATAGCGGGCGGATGGAGGTTCCCTGGGCGCGCGGCCCGGCTACCGCGGGTCGGCCGGGAACCAGCCGGCCCGACCGAGCGCACCGGGCAGCCGGTCCTTGCCCAGTTGGTCGCCGATCCACGCCGCCGTTTCGATCACCTTCGTCGGATCGAGACCGGTGGGGTGGCCGGAGCGGTGCAACGCGTAGGTGAGGTCCTCAGTGGCAACGTTGCCGGTGGCTGCCGGGGCGAAGGGGCATCCTCCGATACCACCGACACTCGCGTCGAGCACGGTCACGCCGGCCTCGACCGCCGCCAACGCGTTGGCGACGGCGGTGTTCCGTGTGTCGTGGAAGTGGGCACGCAGCGGCACGCCCGGTGCCGCCGCCGTCACGGCGGACACCAGGGCCCGCACCTGGGTGGGTACGCCCACCCCGATGGTGTCCGCCAGCGCGATCTCGTCGGGTTCGCCCTCGACCAGCCGCCGCGCCAGGTCACCGACGGTCGCCGGGGAGACATCGCCTTCGAAGGGACAGCCGAACGCGGCGGCCACGGTCACGCTGGCCCGCACACCGGCCGCGTGGGCGGCTTTCGCGATGTCGGTCCAGGCACCGAGCATGGCATCGACGGAGGCACCCTGGTTGCGCTGGCTGAAGGTCTCGGTGGCGACCACGACGCAGTTCACCTCGTCCACCCCGGCTGCCAGCGCCCGGTCCAGCCCGCGCCGGTTCAGCACCAGGCCGATGTACGATACGTCGCCGCGCCGTGGCACTGCGGCCATCACCGCTTCCGCGTCAGCCATCTGCGGCACCCGGTCGGCACGGACGAACGACACCGCCTCGACCCGTCGGGCTCCTGCCTCGACACAGCGCCGGATCAACTCGATCTTGCTTGCCGTCGACAGGATCTCGGGCTCGTTCTGCAGACCGTCCCGAGGAGACACTTCCACCACCTGAACCACCATATGTATACAATCTCAGACTGTCAGACCGGCGGCAAGGGTGCCGACGACATGCGGCTCACACGACGGAGGCACGGGTGACGAACGCCGCGGAGGATGCGTACGAGGCACTGCGGAGCGCGATCCTGAACGGCTCGATCGGCCCGCGCGCCCGCCTGGGCGAGATGGAGCTGTCCCGGCAGTTCGGCGTCAGCCGGACGCCGATCCGGGAGGCGCTGCGCAGGCTCACCGCGGAGGGCCTCGTCGTCTTCCAGCCCAACCGCGGGGCCCGGGTCGCCGAATGGTCACTCAGCGATCTCCAGGACATCTACGAGATCCGTGCCCGGCTGGAGAGCTATGGCGCGGCCCTGGCCGCCAGGCGCATCGACGCCGACGTCCTGGATCGGCTGGACGTGCTCTGCGATCAGATGGAGGAGCTGGCCCGACGGATGGGTCCGCAGGATCTGGACCGGATCGCGACCCTCAACTCCGAGTTGCACCACCTGGTCCTGAAGGCCGCCGCCAGCCCTCGGCTCACCTCGCTGCTGTCCGCGGTCGTGGAGGTGCCGCTGGTCGTACGGGCGTTCCGCCTCTACACGCCGGACGCCCTGGCCCGCAGCATGGCACACCACCGGGACCTGGTGGCGGCGCTGCGGGCCAGGGACGCTGAGTGGGCGTCGAGCACGATGCGGGCCCACGTGCTGGCCGCCCGGACGGTGCTGCTGGACGGCATGGTGGACCGCCCCGAGCGGTGACCGGTGGCCGGTCCCGCACCCGCCGCCCGCAACCGCCTCACGCCCTGGTTAGCCGTCAGCTTCCGGGCGCTCCGGGCTTGATACAGGCCACCTCTCGATCGGCGTCGAACGGCGTCAGGCGCACCTCGGTCTGTACACACCGGTCCTCGCCGACCGGGCAGCGTCCGTACAGGACACATCCCGGCACGAGCTGGGTCGGGCTCAGCGGGTCACCGACCAGCCGGGCCGGTGCCAGCTCCTGGTCGGGATCGACGGGTAGTGCCGCCGCCAGCAGGGCGCGGGTGTACGGGTGCTGCGGATCGGCGAACACCAGCTCGGACGGGCCGGTCTCGACGACCCGCCCCCGGTACATGACCGCGATGCGGTCGCTGACGTACCGGACCGTGTGGATGTCGTGGGAGATGAACAGGTAACCCATGCCGAGTTCGGCCTGCAGATCGGCGAGCAGACGCAGGATCTGGGCACGGACCGACAGGTCCAGCGAGGACGTGGGTTCGTCGAGCACGACCAGGGACGGCTCGGTCACCACAGCCCGGGCGATGCCGACCCGCTGCTGCTGCCCGCCGCTGAGTTCGCCGGGATACCGCCGCGCCATGTCGGGGGCGAGTCCCACCTGTTCGATCATCTGCGCGACCCGGGCACGGCGCTGTGCGGTGGACATCGTGGGCCGGTGGATGGCGAGCGGTTCGCCGATGATGTCGGCCACCCGCATCCGGGGGTTCAGCGACTCGAACGGTTCCTGGAAGATGATCTGCAGTTTCGCGCGCAGCTTGCGCATCTCGGCGGCGGGCAACGCGAGCACGTCGGCGCCGTCGAAGCGCACCGACCCCCGGGTCGGTTCGATCAGGCGCAGGGCCAGCCGACCCAGCGTCGACTTGCCGGATCCGCTCTCGCCGATGACCGCCACGGTCTCTCCGGCGTCCACCGACAGCGACACGTCGTCCAGGGCGTAGACACGAGTGTCGCCACCGACGTGGAACTCCTTGCTGACGTTGGTCAGCTCCAGCAGACTCACCGAGCTGCCTCCCTCTCCTGGGGCAGGTGACACCAGTACGTCTGACCGGACGGCTCCGTCACCGCGGCCGGAACCACCTGGGCGCACGGTTCGAAGGCGTGCGGGCAGCGGGCCCGGAAGGGGCATCCGGACGGGTAGTCGATCAGGTCGGGCAGTCGACCGGTGAGGTGCACCAGCGGCTCACCGGGCCGGGGAATGGCCCGGATGAGCGCCTGCGTGTACGGGTGGCGGGGGTCCTTGAGGACATCCCGGACCGTCCCGTGCTCGATGACCTTGCCGGCGTACATGACGACGACCCGGTCGCAGTACTGCGCGACGACGCCGAGATCATGGGTGACCAGGAGCATCGAGCGGTCGTGTTCGCGCACCAGGCGGCGGATGAGATCCAGGATCTGCCGCTGCACGGTCAGGTCCAGACCGGTGGTCGGTTCGTCGGCGATCACGAAGGTCGGGTTGAGCAGCATGGCCATGGCGATCACCACCCGCTGGGCCATGCCGCCGCTCAACTGGTGCGCGTAGCCGTCGAGGACCCGGTCCGGTCCGGCGATGCCGACGTCGGTGAGCGCGGTCCGCGCCCGGTCCCGGACCTCGCCGTCGGCCTTGACCCCGTGCGCGGCCATGATGGTGGCGAACTGCCGGTGGATCCGCATCACCGGGTTCAACGCGCTGAACGGGTTCTGAGCGATGAAGCCGATGTCCTTGCCCCGCAGCCGGCGCAGCTCGGTGCGGCGTAGGCCGAGCAGGTCGACACCGTCGAAGCGGGCGGTGCCGTCGACCACCCGGCCGGGCGGCCGTACCAGGCCGAGGATGGAGCGGATGGTCACCGACTTGCCGCATCCGCTCTCGCCGACGACACCGACGATCTCTGCCCGGTCGACGTGGAAGTCGACTCCGTTGACCGCGTGGACCAGACCGTCCGGCGTGTCGAAGCGGGTGGTCAGGCCGCTGACCTCCAGCAGGCGTCCGGCGGATCCGCCGGACGTGGGCGGTGTGGGACGGCTGTCGGGTCGACGTCGTGCGTTGAGCAGACTCATCGTTGCCTCGCCCGGCCGAAGGTGTCCTGCAACTCGTCGCTGATGGCGTTGAAACAGAGCACCGTGAGGAAGATGGCGAGTCCGGGGAAGACCGAGACCCACCACTGGCCGGTCGTCATGTTCTGCGCTCCTGTCTGGATCATCGCGCCCCAGCTCGCGTCCGCGGCGTTGATGCCGATGCCGAGGAAGGAGAGCGAGGCGATCACGACGATCGAGTGCGCGACCGCCAGCGACGCCTGGGCCAGGATGATGCCGGTCATGTTCGGCAGGACGTGCCGGAACATCACGCGTGGCCCGGTCGCGCCGATGGCGTGGGCCGCCTCGATGTAGCGGCTCTCCCGGATGGTCAGTCCCTCGCTGCGGACCAGCCGGACGAACCGGGGGACGTTGATGATGGCGATGGCGACCACGACGTTCTCGATGTTGTTGCCCATCAGCGCAACCAGCGCGATGGCCAGGATCAGCAGCGGGAATGCCTGGAACACGTCGAGTGCCCGGACGACCCGTTCGCCCCACGGTCCGCGGTGCAGGGCGGCCAGCCCGAGCAGTACGCCGATCACCAGCGAGATCAGCATGCCGGCGAGGGCCAACGGGATGTCCACTCCCGCCGAGGCCACCAGTCGGCTGAACACGTCGAGACCGAACTTGTCGGTTCCCATCCAGTGCTCACCGTCGGGCGCGGTGAGGGTGTTGGTGGACGGTTCCGTCGGGTCGTGCGGCAGCGGTGCGAGGTAGGCCGCGGCGAGCATGCTCGTCAGTACGGCACCGGGCACCCACAGTCGCCACCGCCGGCGGCCCCGGGGGCGTTTCTTGGTCGTCGGGGCGGTGACCGTGGTGGGGTCGGCGGCCAGGGTCTCAGTCATAGCGCACCCTCGGGTCGAGCGCCGCGACCAGGATGTCCAGCGCGGTGAAGGCCAACAGGGTCCCGAGTCCGGCGGCCAGGATGAACCCCTGGACGGCCGGGATGTCGAGCTGGAGGATCGAGTCGATCGCCCACTCGCCGAAGCCACCCCAGGAGAAGATGGTTTCGATGATGGCCGCGCCGCCGAGCAGCGCGGCGAGGAGGATGCCGCCGTAGGTCAGGATCGGGGTCCGGGCCTGGCGGAAGGCGTACGCGAGGACGGTGCGCTCGCGCAGGCCGCTGGCGCGGGCGAACTCGACCTGCTTGGACTCCAGAGCCGGCGCCAGCGAGGCGTACGTACTGCGGGCGAAGTACGCGGAGTAGTAGATGCCCAGCGTCAGGACCGGCAGCACCGAGTGCGCCACCGCCGATCGGAAGGTCCCCATGTCACCGGAGAGCAGCGAGTCCAGCAGCAGCGCCCCGGTCACGGTCGGCGGTGGCTCGTCCATCAGACCGAGCCGACCGACCGGGGCCGGCGCCCACCCGGCGAGATAGAAGAGCAGGTAGATGAGCAGCAACGCCAGGAAGAAGTCGGGGATCGACTGGAACGTGGTGACGACGAAGCGGGAGGTCCGGTCGGCGACCGTGCCCCTGCGGTAGGCGCCCAGCGTGCCGAGGCCGATACCGAGGAGCGCGGCGAGGGTGAGGGAGAGGAACACCAGTTCCAGGGTTGCCGGGGCGAACCGCAGGATCTCGTCGAGGATCGGCCGGTCGGTGTAGTAGGACGAGCCGAGGTCGCCGCGGACCAGGTTGTCGAGGTAGGTGACGAACCGTTCCCACAGGGGCTGGTCCAGGCCGAGTCGGCGTTCGATCTCGGCCAGTTCCGTCGGGGAGGCGGCCGGTCCGGCGATGACCCCGGCCGGGTTGCCGGGCAGCGCGTTGACCAGCAGGAATGCCAGCACGATGACGGAGAGCAGGCCCACCGGCAGGAAGAGGGTCCGCCGGCGGGCATATCTGAGGACCCGCATCACGCACCTCCCGGTCCGAGCAGGGTGGTCGCCTCGTCCATGGTCAGGACTTGCGCGTACTTGGCCGCGAGGTCGAACAGCGCGGCCTGGTGCGGGCGTGGGTCCCGGTCCAGGCAGGCGTCGGCGACGACGAGTGGGACGAATCCGTGCTGCAACGCGTCCACCGCGCTCGCCCGGACGCAGCCGCTCGTCGAGGCGCCCGCGATGAGCAGCGCGTCCACCCCCAGCACGCGCAGGGTGCTGGCCAGGCTGGTGCCGAAGAAGGCACTGGCGTACTGCTTGGTCACCACCGCCTCGCCGGCGACCGGTGCCAGGGTCGGCGGCGCGTCGGCGAACTCGCTGCCGCGCTCGAAGACCCGCAGGGCCGGCACCTTGCGCGTGAACAGGCCGCCGTCGACCCCGCCCGGGGTCAGCTCGACCCTGGTGTGGATCACCGGGGCGCCGTGCCGCCGGGCGGCGTCCAGCAGGTCGGCGCAGGCACGCAGGGCCGGCGGATTCTCGTCGCCGGCGTAGAGCGGTGACGCCGGGTCGAGGTAGGCCTGCACCAGGTCGACCAGCAGGAGCGCCCGGCGTGTGCCGTGTCCCAGGTCGCCGCCGAAGCCGGCGTTGCGGTAGTCCGCGTGGAGGTCATTCACCGTGTCCGCCTCTAGATGACGCCGCTGGCACGCAGTTCGTTGATCTCGGCCTTGGCGAGGCCGACGATGCCGGTCAGCACCTCGTCGGTGTGTTCGCCGAGGCGGGGGCCGGTCCACTTCACCCGGCCCGGTGTCCTCGACAGCCTCGGCACGACGTTCTGCATCGGGAACTCGCCGAATTCGGGATGCTCCACCCGGACGATGGCCTCGCGGGCGGCGAAGTGCTCGTCGTCCAGCATCTCCGGCGCGCGATAGACCCGGCCGACCGGGACGTCGTGCTTGATCATGACGGCCATCAGGTGTTCGGTGTCATGCTGACCCGACCACCGGGCGATGATCTCGTCCAGCTCGCCCTGATGGTGGCCTCGGGCGGCGTGGGTGGCGAAGCGCGGGTCGGTGCTCAACTCGGTCATGTCCATCGCCGAGGCGAGCCGCCGGAAGACGGTGTCCTGGTTGGCCGCGATGAGCAGCAGGCCGTCGTCGCGGGTCGGGTAGACGTTGGAGGGGGCGATGTTGGGCAGGATGGCCCCGGTGCGTTCGCGGACGTGACCACCCAACGTGTACTCGGGCAGCAGCGACTCCATCATCGCCAGGACCGCCTCGTAGATCGCCGAGTCGACGACCTGGCCACGGCCGCTCTGGTCACGCACCCGCAGGGCCAGCACCGCGCCCAGGGCGGCGAAGGTGCCGGCCAGCGAGTCGCCGAGGCTGACGCCCACCCGGCTCGGCGGGGTCTGCGGGTCGCCGACGACGTACCGCAGGCCGCCCATCGCCTCACCGACCGATCCGTAGCCGGGCCGCGACGAGTACGGTCCGGTCTGGCCGAAGCCGGAGACGCGCACCATGACCAGGCCGGGGTTGTCCGCCGACATCTCCTCGTAGCCGAGGCCCCAGCGTTCCATCGTCCCGGGCCGGAAGTTCTCGACCACCACGTCGCTCTGCGCGATCAGGCGCCGGGCGACCGACTGCCCCTCGGGCGTGCGCAGGTCGACGGTGATCGACTTCTTGTTGCGGGCCACGATCGGCCACCACAACGACTTGCCGTGCGGCTTCTCCTGACCCCACTCGCGCATCGGGTCGCCCTGGCGTGGCGGCTCGCACTTGATCACGTCCGCGCCGAAGTCGGCCAGCAGTTGGCTGCAGAAGGGGCCTGCGAGCAGGGAGCCGAACTCGACCACGCGCACGCCGTGGAGCGGTCCTTCATGGTGCGTATCGCTAGACATGGACACCTCTCAAAGCAGCCCACCCGAGTGGGTGTTTGTATACAACAGTTCTGCGTCGTCCGCTGTCAACAGCGGCTTTTGCCAGCCAGAGCCAGAGCTGAATCCCGTGGTGCACCTCCGTGCATACAGGACGGTCAGTGGTATGCCATGCCGATCACCCGCCGAGCCGGCGGCCCAGCAGACGCCCGAACGCCAACGCCGGGGTCACCGCCATGCCCCCGCAGAACGCGGCACCGCTGGTGGCTCCCATGCCGAGGGCCTCACCGACGGCGTACAGTCCGGGAACCACGCCGCCGTCGTCGCGGCGTACCCGGAAGGCGGGATCGACGTGCAGGCCGCCGAAGCTGCAGAGCAGCGCGGCGGCCGACCGCACCGCGTAGAAGGGCGGCCGGGCCACGCGATGCTCCAGGGCCCGTCGGCCCAGCGGATCGACGCCCCGGTCGACCGCCAGGTGGTACGCCCGCACGGCGCGCCGCAGGCCGTCCGGATCGATCCCCGCCCGGCGGGCCAGTTCGGTGAGGTCGTCGGCGACCCAGGCCACGTCCCCCTGGTTCGCCTGGGCGCGGAGTCCGTCCGCCCCCCACGCGGGCACCAGGGGTGACCCGGCGTCGACCGCCGCGTCGTCGCACACGATCCAGAACGCGGCGCCCGGCTGGCTCTGCACGGCCCGCTCGTGGCGCGTGACGTCGCCGAGATCCTCCGCCACGAACCGATCGCCGTCCGCGTTGACCCAGATCTCCCGGGGTTCTCGTTCGGCGGGCGCGAGATGCGCCACCTCGGACCAGAAGTCCACCCGGCCCGGCGTCGAGCGGCGTTCGAGCAGGCCGAGGCGGGGGGTGTGCAGGTCGGCGAAGCGGACGGCGGCACCCAGCGGCGTGGCCATCTCGATCGCGGCACCCGTCGACGTGGGTTCCGCGTTGGTCACCAGGCGGGGTGCGCCCGGGGTCATCGCGGAGAAGAGCTGCGGGTTGGCCCCGTACCCGCCCGACGCCAGCACCGTCACGCCTGCCCGCAGCTCGCGGTCACCGTCGGGGGTGCGCACGACGGCGCCGGTGACGGTGCCCCCCTCGGTGGTCAGGCGCAGGGCGCGCGACCGCAGCCGCAGGGTGACCCGACCCGCGTCCACCTGCGCGTCGAGCAGTGGCCGCAGCGTCTCGCGGATCGACCGGCCGCGCTCGACGCCCCAGTAGGTCCGGGGCCGGGAGTACGGCGAGTGCCCGTGGTAGACCACCGGCATGCCGGGTGCGAACGGAAAGCCGTTCTCGTCGAGCCAGTCCACGACCTCGGGCGCCTCGTCCACGGCCAGGCGGATCAGGGCGGGGTCGCCCTGGTGATGCCCGATCCGCAGCACGTCGGCGAAGTGCCGGTCCGGATCGTCGTCGATGCCGGCGGCGCGTTGCCGACGGGTGCCGGCGGCGCTCATGTGCCCGGCGGAGACCCGCAACGTGCCGCCGATGTCGGTGCCGGCGTCCACCAGGTCGACCCGGAGCCCGGCCCGGGCCGCCTCGATCGCGCAGGGCAGACCTGCGGTGCCGGCACCGATCACCAGGACGTCGGCGTGGCCGGTCACGGTGCCCGCCCGGATCCGGTGACGAAGGAGACCACTGCCGCGGCGAATTCCTCCGGCACCCGCCAGGGCAGTTGCCCGGTGGTGTCGGTCAACTGGATCGACGTCGCGTCCGGGCGGATCCGCCGGGCGATGTCGTCGCAGTGGGCGAGCATGTCGCGTGCCGCGGTGAGCAGCAGGACCGGGCAGGGTGCGGTGCGCAGCGGTTCCGTCGGGTCGTACCGGAAGGCGGCGCGGTAGGCCCAGTTGTACCGCTCGAACACCGACGCGATGTTGGCCACCGCGAGGTTGACCAGCTCCGGTGGCTGTTCCCAGATGTCCAGGTACCGCGCCCAGAGGTCCCGCAGGTGCTCGCCGGCCGGGTCGATCGGCTTGTCCGGCGCCCAGGTGGCACCCAACCGCTCCCGTTCGGCCCGGTCGAGCACGAGACCCGAGAGGATCGCGTGGGTGACCCGGCCGGGCGCGGCGAGGCCGGCGACCGCCAACGCCAGGGAGGCGCCGGTGTGCTGTCCGGCGACGGCGAACTCGTCGATTCCCAGCGCGTCGATCGCGTCCAGCAGAAGGCGCGCGTAGCCGGGGATCTCCGGGGGCTCGGGCGGCGGGTCGGACTGACCGTACCCGGGGGTGTCGAAGGCGTACGCGCGCAGTGATCGGCCGAGCGCGGGCATGGCCGGCGCGAAGACGTTGGACGCCTGCGGCGACTCGTGGAACAGCACGAGCGCCGGTCCCCGGGTGCCGCTCGTCCGGTAGTGGATCTGGGCCCCCTGCGGACCCACATACCCGCGCATGTCACTCCCCTCGCTCGGTCGGTGGTGCGGGCGGCGGGGCCGCAGGCCGCCGCCTCGGGGCGGCCGACCGCGCGGACCGTCGCTTCGGGCGCCCTCCGGGCGCGGCCGCCTCGCGGGGTTCGGCCGGCGGGGAGTCACGGACGAGACGGGCCGGCACGGCGGGACGGCCGACGACGGTCGAGACGATCGTCCCGCCGGCCGCCGCGACGGCCCGCCGCGCGCTGTCCACCGCCGCAGTCACCGACGCCATGTCACCGATGAAGGACACCGAGACGAGACCGTCACCGATCCGGCTGACCCCGATCACCGTCACCTCGGCCGCCTTGGCCATCACGTCGACGGCGACGATCGAGGCAGCCAGTCCGCGCGTCTCGACCATGCCGAGCGCACCCGAATTCCACAGGTCCACGTCAGTCCTTCACATAGTTGACCCACGCCTCGGTCTCCAACCGGTCGACGATCGCGACGATGGTGGAGTCCACGGGCGCCTGGCTGGATTGCCGTTCCGCCAGTCGTGCGGCGCTGCCGCACGCGACCAGGACGACCTCGCCCCGGCCCGCGCCGACGGTGTCGACCGCGACGTACGGCTCCACGGCGTGCCCCTCACCCAGAGGCGTGACGACGAGCAGCTTGGCGCCGGTCAGCGTGTCGGCCTTGACGGTGCTGACCACCGACCCGATCACCCGGGCGATACGCATGCCGGATCACCTCGTTCCTCTATCGCCGGGACCAGGGCGTCTTCTCGAAGGCCTGCCGGACCGCCTGCCGGGCCGACTCGATCTCGGCGTGCAGTCCGGAGACCCACAACCGGCCGAACTGGCCGACGCCCCGCACGTCCACGATCTTGACGTCCGCGGACTTCTCCACCTCGTTGCCGACCGCGGAGATGTAGGCGGCCGGCTGGCACTCCACCACCAGCATCGACTCGCCGGCCACCAGCAGGGAGCCCTTCTTGGACCGGTTGACCAGTTGCGCCTGGTAGGCATCGATGTTGGAGACGACCTTCGCCGAGACCAGTTCCGCAGGCTGCGCGTCGGCCTCGGTCATCCCGAGCAGGTCGAGGATGGTGCGGCCGGCCTGACGCACGGCGTCCTGCGACATCGAGTGCAGCTCCGTCATGCCGTACTGGCGCTCGACGACCTGGGAGCCGGGCCGGACACCCGCCCCCTTGACGGCCGCGTCGACCAGGGCATAGACGTCACTGCCGGGCGAGATCTCCAGATAGAGCTGGGACATCCCCTCGACGACCGGATCACCTGACATGACGCTGCCGAGCAGGGCGGCCATCTGTGGCTGGAGTCGGTCGACGAACGCGTACGTGCGCAGCTCGACCTCGTTGCCCGCCACGTCAACGCCTGCCCACGAGGAGCGAGAGGGTGCCGCTGCGCCGGCGCTCGCCGCTCTGCAGGACGCGACCGGTCGGCGTGGTGACCTCCTCGACGCACTCCCGCTTGCAGGACAGCTCCGAGCAGTCGCCGGTGAATCCGGCGTCCCGGGCGGCCTGGAGGAGATCCATGTCCCGCATCGGGCCCCAGAACGGCTCGTTGTTGTTCCAGGTGTCCCAGTCGATGAGGAACTGCACCAGCGGGTCGAGCCCCGCGTAACCGGGGAAGTCCGCGTGGATCATCATGCCGCCGGGGGCCAGCAGCCGGTGGCACTCCCGCAGGATGGCGCGCACCGCGTCCGGCGGGACCTCGTGCAGCACGATGTGCGAGACGATCAGGTCGAAGTGCCCGTCCGGGAACGAGGTCGCCTCGGCGTTCTGCTGCGAGAAGTGCACCGCGCGGCCGAGTGACTCGGCGCGGGCGTGGCCGTAGCGCAGCAGGGCCGCGCCGACGTCGATGCCGTGCACCTCGGCGTTCGGGTAGGCGTCGACGTAGGGCAGTGTCGAGTTGCCCACGCCGCACCCGATCTCCAGGATTCGCTTCGGGCGGAAGTCCTGGTGGGACTGCTTGAGGTAGTTGTTGACCACGGACTGGCCGTAGTCGTCGTTGAGGGCGCCCATCTGGCCCATGGCGTAGACGTAGACGCCCCGGTCGTAGAGTGCGCCAGCGGTCAGGTCATCCGCCACGTACTCGCCCCGGTAGCCGCCGGGCATGGCGTGGATGTCGATGCCCCAGAAGTACCAGGGCAGTTCGAAGGCGGGATCCAGTTCGAGGGAGCCGAGCCCCCGCTCGGCCCGCTGCGCGCGGGCGCTCAGGTCGTCCCACTGCCGGGCGATGCTGTCGGCCACCACGTTCCAGAGCAGGTCCTGGCTCGCCCGGCGCACGGAACTCCAGAGCTGGTAGTACGGCTCCGGCTCCATGGCTCGCCGGACCGCCTCCCGGTCCCGGGGTGCGACGCCCATCTCCCGCTGGTAGCGGGGGGCGACGCGGTGTGCGTACAGCTCCCGGACCCCGGGGGTCACCTCGGTGGAGATGTGCGACTTCAGTGCCCGGACGAAGTTCTCCCGCGCGAGTTCGTCGTGGTTCTCCCGGGGCAGGACACCGTGCTCCTGCTGCGTCATTTCCCCTCCCCCACCTGTGCGAAGGCCTGCCGGATGACCTCCCGGTACGAGTCCGGGGTCTCCTCCCGCACGATCTCCTCGCGCCACTCGTAGAAGACCCGCAGCACCCGGGCGACGAAGGCCGCCGCCTCGGTGTCCCGGGCCTGCGCGTCCTCGGCGGAGACCGCGAAGGAGTCCACGGCGCCGCGCTCCACCACCCGCCGGTCGGCGAGGAGCTGTTCCAGGGTCGTCAGCCGTTCCCGCAGCACCCACACCTCGGAGGAGAGGGTGACCACCGTCGAGACGAGGGCCTCTATGCCCGGCTCGGCGAAGAACTGCGGGCGGGCACCCTTCGCCTTCTTGGGCAGCGGCTGCCCGGGCAGTGGTTGCGCCTGGTCGGGACGGCCCACACCCGGTCCGCCGAACGCACCGAGCGCCTTGAGCGTCTCGTTGGCGACCGTCGACGCGTCCGCGTCCGGGTTCGCCGACAGCACGGCGGCGGCGACGGTACGGATGGCCCGTTCCGCCTCCTCCTCGGCACCGGCACAGCCGCACGAGCAGTCGTCGGCGTCGCACCCGGCGCCCGTGCCGCCGGACCCGGTTGGTGCCGGTGGCGCGAGCGTCGGCGGTGGCGCGTCCTGTCCTGCTCTGCGGATGTCGATGCCCAGGTTGCGGGCCAGGTCCTCCGCGTGCGGCGAGATCAGGTCACGCGCGCCCAGAAGGATTTCGCGCGGCCCGGTCGACCGGGCGACGTCTTCGATATCGACCGCAGTCCATACCCGACTCATGTATCAACTCCTTCGACGAGCACGCGGCGCCCTGTTCAGGCCTTGGTTCCGCCCCGGGTGGCCCCGGTAGGCAGGATCGCCTCGACCTCGCCGTGCGGACGCGGGATGACGTGCACGGAGACGACCTCACCGAGCCGGGAGGCGCTGGCCGCTCCGGCGTCCGTGGCGGCCTTGACCGCGCCCACGTCGCCTCGCACGACCACGGTGACCAGGCCACCGCCGACGTACTCGGTGCCCACCAGCACGACGGTGGCGGCCTTGACCATCGCGTCGGCGGCCTCGATCGCCGCGACCAGGCCACGGGTCTCGATCATTCCGAGCGCGGACATCTGCAGGTCAGCCATGACAGTTCTCCTCCGATAGTTCGTCGGCGGGCGGGTGCCCGCCGGTGTCCAGGGCCTTACGGGTCCGGCGGTGGCGCCGGCTCATCGCCCGGTCACCTGCCGGGCGATGCGGTGCACGAGCACCTCCAGCGGGGTGCGCACGGTGGTCTCCGTTCGCGGCCCGGTGGACCGCTCGGGTGCCGCCGATGCGCGGGACCGCGCCGTGGCGGTGCCGCGTCCGTCGGTGCCGGTCGGCTCCACCGGCACGCGGCTGGGTGCCGGTTCCCGCGGCGGTTCCAGACCGGTCTCGGTCAGGCAGCGCGCCCGCAACTCCTCGACCGTGCCGCCGTGATGGAACCGGGGCAGTGCCGACCGGCTCGCAGCGATCTCGGCGCGGAGTCTCCGGGTCTGGTCGTCGTCGACTCGGTCGCCGACCAGGACCACCCCGTACCGGCGGGCGCCCTCGACGGTGACCAGTCCCCGCTCGACGTCGTGGCGCACCTGGTCCGGGTCGCGCTCCAGCGGGTCGCCCCAACCGCCGCCACCCCAGGTGACGAAGTGCAGCAGGTCGCCGGGCCGCACCCCGACGTGGTCGCACTTGGCCGGCACCGTCTGCCGCGACCCGTCGGCCCGCTCCAGGATCTTCGTGCCTCGCTGCCCCGGCTCGCCGCCCAGCACACCCCAGGGTTTGGTGAACCACCGGTCGTCGTGGATGGAGACCTGGCCCGGTTCGAGGAACCGGTAGCCCACCCGGATGCCGTTGCCGCCCCGGTGCCTGCCGGCGCCGCCGGAGTCCGGGATCGACTCGTAGGACTCGATACGCAGCGGGTAGTACGCCTCCAGGTACTCGTTCGGCACGTTGGTGAACGAGGGCCACATCGAGTGGCCGTCGAAGCCGTCGCCGATCGGTCGGGCGGGTACCCCGCCGAAGCCGATCTGGTAGAGCTGGAACCAGGTGCCGGAGCGGTCCAGGCCGGAGTACATGAGGTGTGGGCTGGACGAGAAGCCGGCCGCGCAGAGGAAGTCCGGCTGGCACTGGCCGAGCAGTCCGGCGAGGACGTCGAAGAGCCGGCCCAGGGCGTGCGTACGGCAGGACAGGGCCGCCGGCCGTCGGGGCTTGAGCAGGCTGCCCTCGGGGATCCGGACGTCGACCAGCGGATAGAACCCGTCGTTGAACATGATCAACGGGTCGACCGCCATGATCGTGTACACGCCGAAGAACATCCGTAGCACGTTCTCGTTCAACAGGAAGTTGATCGAGCCCTCGGCCTGGTCGCTGGTGCCGGTGAAGTCGAGCACCACCCGGTCGCCGTCGCGCCAGAGCGTGCACCGGATGCGGAACGGCCCCGCGCCGCGCCCGTCGTCGTCGATGTAGTCCTCGAAGGTGACCGGCTGCTCAGGGACGACCTGCCGGAAGAGCTTCGCCATGGCCTGCCGGTTGCGTTCCAGCAGCAGGTCCAGCGTCGACAGGTAGGTGTCCAGGCCGAAGCGCTCGCAGAGTTCCCGGACCCGGGTCTCGGCGGTCCGGCAGGACGCCAGCACCGCGTTGAGGTCGGCCCGGTTCCAGTTGGGCAAACGCACCTGGTTGAGGACGGTGTCCAGCAGCTGCTGGTCGAGCGTCCCGCCCCGGAACAGCTTCACCGGCGGGACGATGACTCCCTCTTCGTAGATCGACACCGCGTCGGTCGGGAGGCTTCCCGGCACCTTCCCGCCGACGTCGCTCATGTGGCCGAACATCGCCGCCCAGCCGACCAGCGCCCCGTCGAAGTAGATCGGCAGCAGCACCAGCCAGTCGTTGGCGTGGCTGATCGCGCCGTCACAGGCGTACGGGTCGGAGGTGAAGAAGACGTCGCCCTCCTCCACCGTGCCGTCGTAGCCGGAGAGGAAGCCGTCGATGAAGGACCCGAACTGTCCGGCGACCATCCGACCCTTGCGGTCGGCGATCAGCGGGAAGGCGTCGTTCTGTTCCCGGATGCCCGGCGACATCGCGGTGCGCAGGACGACCGCGTCCATCTCGAAGCGGGCGTTACGCAGGGCGTTCTCGACGATGTCGAGCACTGCGGTCTCGACCTCGACCGGACGCTGCGTACGCGTCGTCTCGACGATGACGGCACTCATCGGACCACTCCATCCTCGGCGGGCAGGATGAGCAGGTTGCCCAGCCTGTCGACGCGCGCGACGCAGCCCGGCAGGACCAGGCTGGTGGAATCCATCTCGACCACGATCGCCGGCCCGCGCAGTTCGTCGCCGGCGCGCAGGGCGGTGCGGTCGTAGAGGGTCGCCTCCTGCCAGCCGCCCTCGACGTACACCCGCTGGCGGCCGATCACCGCCCGGGACGCGTCGCGGTCTCCCGACTCGACTTCGACGGGTCTGATCCGCTCGGCGTCGGAGACCCCCACCGCCCGGATGTTGACGATCTCGTGCTGCTCGTCGAGGGCGAAGCCGAACAGGCGTCGGTGTGCCTCGTCGAAGCCGCCGCGCAGCGTGGGGATCAGGGGCTCCTGGCCGGACGCCGGGACACCGACCGGCACCTCGAAGCCCTGCCCGTGGTAGCGCACGTCGGCCTCGAACCGGACCGTACGGGCGTCGGCGGGCACCTCGGCCCGGTCGAACTCGGTGTCGATCTGGGCGGCCAGGTCGGCGAACTCGCGCCGCAGTCGCCCCTCGTCGAGGTCGTCGAGCGGGCGGACCAGCGACTTGTTCGCCTCGGCCCGGACACCCGTCGAGGCATCCCCGTAGGCGCAGAGCACCCCCGGTGACTGCGGGATCACCACCGGCCACGATCCGAGGAGCTTCGCCAGGGCGTTGGCGTGCAGGGGACCCGCGCCACCGAACCCGAAGAGCGCGAACCGCCTCGGGTCGTACCCCCGCTGCACCGAGACCAGCCGCAGGGCCCCGAGCATGTTCTCGTTGACGATGTCGATGATCGCGGCGGCGGCGGCCTCCACCGTCACCCCGAGCCTGGTAGCCACGGTCCCGACCGCCGTACGCGCCTTGTCCACGTCGAGTGGCATCGCGCCGCCGAGCAACGCGTGCGGGAGATAGCCCAGGACGACGTTGGCGTCGGTCACCGTGGGCAGCACGCCGCCGCGACCGTAGGTCGCCGGGCCGGGCAGGGCACCGGCGCTGGCCGGGCCGACCCGGAGCGCACCGGTCAGTTCGGGTACGTGGGCGATGGACCCGCCACCGGCACCGACGGTCTGCACGTCGATCGACGGAGACCGGACGGCCAGGTCGGCCACGGTCGTCTCGCGCCGGATGACCGGCGTGCCGTCCTCGATCAGGGCGACATCGGTGGAGGTGCCGCCCATGTCCAGGGTGAGCAGGTCACGGAAGCCGGCGGCCGGTCCCAGGGCCACCGCCGCGGCGACCCCGCCGGCCGGCCCGCTCATCAGCAGGCTGACCGGGATGTCCTCGGCCCGCTCGAAGGTCATCAGCCCGCCGTCGGAGCGCAGCACCCGACGGTCGCCCACCAGGCCCTCGGCGACCAGCTTGCCGCTCAGGTTGCGCAGGTAGGCACCGACGCCGGGACGGACGTAAGCGTTGGCCACGGTGGTCAACGTCCGCTCGTACTCGCCCAGCTCCGGCAGGACACCGGCGGAGGTGGAGACCGGTACGCCGGGTGCCTCGGACGCGGCGATCTCGGCGGCCCGCTGCTCGTGGACGGGGTCGGCGTAGGAGTTGACGAAGCCGATGGCCAGGGCGTCCACGCCCCGGTCGACCAGGTCGCGGACGGCGGCCCGCACGGCCGTCTCGTCCAGCGGTTCGATCTCGGTGCCACGCGAGTCCAGGCGGCCCCGGACCTCGCGCACGTCCTCGAGCGCGACCAGTTCGGCCGGCCGGTCCCAGACGATCCAGCCGCCGAGTCCGCCGGGCACGAACGACCTCGCGATGTGCAGGACCTGCCGGTAGCCGACGGTCACGACCAGGCCCACCCGGGCGCCACGACGTTCGAGGACGGCGTTGGTGGCCACGGTCGTGCCGTGCAGGAACTGGCGGATGTCCGCCGGACGCGCCTTGGCGTCGGCGAGCACCCGGGTCACGCCCTCCACGACACCGACGGACTGGTCCTGCGGCGTCGAGGGCACCTTCGTCCGGCGGGTCCTGCCGGTCGCCTCTTCGATCAGAAGGACGTCCGTGAACGTGCCACCGACGTCAACTCCAAGTCGGTACATCAACGACCTGCTTTCTCGGAAACGTCAGCTGTCTCGAAAAGTCGCCGGCCCGACGGCGGTCCGACCGCGGGCCCCGCCGGTCGGCGTCCCCGGCGCGTGCACCGGGGACGCCGGCCGAGTCAGGAGACGGAGATGTCGTAGTAGTTGACGTGACCCTGGGAGTAGCTGACGAAGCCGGTCACACCGTCACGGAAGGCGTAGAACTTCTGCGAGTCGACCAACGGGATGGCCGGCATGTCCCCCACCAGGAAGTCGTTGACCTGCTTGACCAACGCCTCCCGCTCGGGACCCGGCTGGGTTTCGAGGATCTGCCGGGACAGCCCGTCGACGGTCGGGGAACTGTAGTTCTGCAGGTTGGTGAGTCCACCGGTGGAGTAGAAGACCTGGAGGTAGTAGGCGGGGTCGGGCACCAGCGGCGTGCTGGTGGCCAACCAGCTCTGGAGCTTGCCCTCGCGCTTGGCGGCGTCGAAGTCCGCGCCGGAGGCCACGTTGTTCAGTTTGACCTCGATGCCCACCTTGGCCAGTTGCGACCGCAGCAGGACGGCCACCTGTTCGCTGTGCGCGCCGACGTTGGCCGCGTTGTAGGCCAGTTCCATCGGGAAGCCGTTGGGCAGGCCGGCCTCGGCCAGCAGTTGCTTGGCCCGGTCGATGTTGTGGGTGAGGGGCTGCGTCGCCCCCGGAGCGCCGAAGTCGTCGTGGATGAAGTCGGTCGACGCCGTGGAGTAGCCCTGGTACGCGGAGTCGACGATCGCCGTACGGTCGACGGCGTAGGAGATGGCCTCGCGTACCCGCTTGTCGTCGAAGGGCTCGGCCTTCAGGTTCGGCACCAGCACGTCGATGTTGGGATAGAGCACCCGTTCGAGCCGGACGCCGTTGCTGTTCTCCAGCGAGGAGAGCTGGTCGAAGGTCAGCGCGCTGGCGACGTCGACCTGCCCGCTCTGGGCCAGTTGAAGCCGGTTCGAGGTGTCGGCCACGGCGCGCACCACCACGTCCGTCACCGTCGGCGTACCGCGGAAGTAGTTCTTGTTGGCGGTGAGCCGGACTTCCTTGCCCGGGTCGAACGACCGCACCTCGTACGGCCCGAAGGTGGCGGTGTTCTCGCCCAGCCACTTGTAGGCGTACGGGTCGTCGCCGGTGGCGTGCTTCTTGGCCTCGACCGAGTCGTAGATCGTCATGAAGAACGTGCTCAGGACCGAGACGCTGACCGCGTTCGGCTGGGCGACGTTGATCGTGACCGTCCGGTCGTCGGTGACGGTGACCGGGTTCTCGATGTCCCATCCGCCGATACCCATGAGGATCTTGGCGATCGGCACACCCTCGCTGTTGACCATCCGCTCCACGGACCACTTCACGTCCTCGGCGGTGAGGACGTTGCCGAACTGGCTCTTGGCCTCGCGAAGCGTGAACGTCATCTGCTTGCGGTCGTCGCTCAGCGTCCAGGACTCGGCGAGCTCGGGCTCGATCTGGTCCGGCGTCTGGAGGGTCGTCGCGCCGGCCTCGGGCTTCGTGAAGCGCACGAGGGTCCCGGAGATGTTCGGTAGCAGGTCGATCGAGATGAAGCCCTGGTAGCGCTCGGAGTCGAGGCTGGAGACCACTCCGGGCGCCGCGACGGTCAATGCCTGGCCGGTTCCGGCGTCGGTGCCGTCGCCGTCGTTCCCACTACAGCCCGCGACAGCCAGGCTCGTCACGGCGAGCGCCGCCACGGCCCGCATCCGAACGGAACTCGTTCCCATGCCGACACCTCCACATTGTGTGCAAGGTTGCTTTATCAGGCGTACTTGACTTGGTGAAGCGGATCACAGGATGCGATGTTTGTATACAGGTTCTCGCCTGTCAAGGCTTCGTTCAGCCAGATCGGGGCCACCCCGCAGCGAACCTGGCGGACATCCGCACACGCTGGAGCGCGCGGGCCCAGACCCGCACCACTATCAGGCTTTGCATACATGAGCTGTGCCGCACTCTAACCATGCGCCGAACCCAGAGCTACCAGCTGGGAAGCCAGCGCGAGCGCCGCTCGCAGACCTAGACGCCCTCCGACAGATTACATACAATCCTGCCTCAACGTGAAGGAGGTCACCGTGACTCATGCCGGCAAGCGACGGGTCGTCGTCGATCAGGTGCCGCACCGCGTGTGGCGGGCAGCGGGCCTGCCCTTCGGACTTCTCACCCGCCAGATCAACGCCGACCCGGAGACCGGCGCGCAGACGCTGGTCGTCGACGTCCCACCCGGCTGGCACATGCCGGCGCACTGGAACGGCGCCGACCTCGAACTCCTGGTCCGCGAGGGCGACCTGACCATCGCCGGCCGCCAGTGCCGACCCGGGCACTACCTCTTCCTCCCCTCCGGCACCGACATCGGCCCGGTCTCCTCGGCGGAGGGCGCCACGTTGATCTTCTGGACCGACTCCCCCTTCGAGGTCCGCACGGACGCGCGGCCGGCACCGTCGACACCGCTCGGCGAGACCGTCGACATCTTCGACCCGGCCAACTGGCGCCCCGTCCGGGAGGCGTTCGCGGGGGTGACCGACACGAGCAGCCATGGCGACCTCGATGTACCCACCCAGTGCATCCGGCTGCGCAAGGTCGAGGAGAGTGGCAAGGACACCATCCTGTTCGTCCTGCCCCGAGGGTTCGCGAAGACCGCACTGGAGTTCCACCACAGCACCGAGGAGATCTTCTTCCTCGGCGGCTGGTGCGCCACCGACCCGGAGCACGTCTACCACGCCGGTGAATACCTGTGCTGGGAGCCGGGCGTGATCCACGGCGTGGTCACCGGCTGGGAGGCGCTCTGCCTCTCCAAGCACCACGGACCGCTCACCAGCCCGCAGATCCCCCTCGGGGCCACCAGTGTGGACGCCGGACGGTGACCCAGCTACCCCACGGCGGTCACCGTCGCACCTCACCGGGGACGTCCCGCCCGGCCTTCGTCGTGCGCCGCGACACGCTGGATTACGAACTGATCTCCGCCCTCAACCACAACCCCGACGACGAGGGGCTGGTGCACCGTCTCGTCGACCGGGACACCACCGGCGATCCGGAGTGCGAGTTCCTGACCGGTGTCTACCGCATGGAACCCGGGATGACCCACCCGCTGCACCTGCACGCCGACTCGGCCGAGTTCTACTACGTGCTGTCCGGTACGGCACGGTTCACGCTGGCCGACGAGGAGTTCGAGGCGGGCCCGGGCACCGCGATGTACATCCCCGCCGGAGTCGCCCACGCCATCGAGACCGGCAGCGCGGACGGCATGGAGCTCCTGTACTCCTTCAGCACCCCCGACCTGCGGGGAATCGGCACCAGGTGGCTCTAGGCCGGTATCGCGCCGGACCCACCGCACATCGACACAACCGTGGATCGACGAAGGAGACGAGGGTGCGCAGCATCGAACATTGGATCGCTGGGGCGTCCGCCGCCGGCACCGGGTACGCGACCGTGTACCAGCCCGCGACCGGCGCACCCCAGGCACAGGTCGCGATCGGTTCCCAGCCCGAGATCGACCAGGCCGTCGCGGCGGCGGCCCGGGCCTTCGAGTCGTGGGGCGACGTGTCCCTGTCCCACCGCGCCAAGGTTCTCTTCCGCTTCCGCGACCTGGTGGAGCGGCACGAGGACGAGTTGGCGAAGCTGGTCACCGCGGAACACGGCAAAACCGTCGAGGACGCGCGCGGCGAGGTGATCCGGGGCCGGGAGGTCGTCGAGTTCGCCTGCGGCATCCCGCAGCTACTCAAGGGCGCCTACTCCGACCAGGTCTCCACCGGCGTCGACTCGTACTCCCTGCGCGCGCCGCTCGGGGTCTGCGCCGGCATCACCCCGTTCAACTTCCCGGTGATGGTGCCGATGTGGATGCACCCCATCGCCATCGCCTGCGGCAACACCTTCGTGCTCAAGCCCAGCGAACGCGACCCGTCCGCGTCGAATCTCGTCGCGCAGCTCTACGCCGACGCGGGCCTGCCCGACGGCGTCCTCAACGTGGTGCACGGCGGCAAGGAGGCGGTCGACGCGCTGCTCGACCACCCGGACGTCGCAGCGGTGTCGTTCGTCGGCTCCACCCCGGTCGCCCGTCGCGTACACCAGCGCGCCGCCGCCTCCGGTAAACGGGTGCAGGCGTTGGGCGGGGCGAAGAACCACGCCGTGGTGCTGCCCGACGCCGACCTGGCCGAGGCGGCGCGGCAGATCACGTCCGCGGCGTACGGGTCGGCCGGACAACGCTGCATGGCCATCTCCGCCGTGATCGCGGTCGGCTCCGCCGGGGACGAACTGGTCGACCTGCTGCGGCGGGAGGCCTCGGCCATCGTGGTGGGCCCCGGCGACCAGGTGTCGTCCCAGATGGGCCCGGTGGTCACCGACGAGGCGCGGGACCGCGTCATCACCTCCGTGGACGGTGCGCAGAAGGCCGGGGCCACGGTGGTCGTCGACGGCCGGGACCTCCGGGTGGACGGCCACGACAACGGATACTTCGTCGGCCCCTGCCTGCTGGACCGGGTCACCCCCGACATGGCCGCGTACCAGCAGGAGATCTTCGGACCGGTCCTGGTGGTGCTGCGGGCCGAGAGCCTGGACGAGGCGATCAGGATCATCAACGCCAACCCGTACGGCAACGGGACCGCGCTGTTCACCTCCGCCGGGGCGGCGGCCCGCCGCTTCGTCCGCACCGTCACGGTCGGCATGGTCGGGGTGAACGTCCCGCTGCCGGTTCCGATGGCGTACCACTCCTTCGGCGGTTGGAAGGCGTCGCTCTTCGGCGACACCCACATCCACGGCCAGGAGGGCGTGGCGTTCTACACCCGGGGCAAGGTCGTCACCACCAGGTGGCCGGGCACGACCCCGACGGCCCGGCCGGACTTCCACTTCCCCACCGCCACCTGACCGGCAGCGCTGACCGGCACGGGCTCCCCGACGTCGTCGCCCTGCCGCGCGGGTGATCGCCCTGGCCCGGAACGGGGCTCGGCCGGAGCCGAGACCCGTCCCGGGCCGCTGCGGCGAGGATCAGTTGATCCGGATCGGGGCCAGGTCGAACCGGTCGAGGTTCGGCGCCCACTGGCTGTCCAGGGTGGGCATGCAGGGCGTCGGGCACCCTTGCGCCGTGGCCCCGTTGGCCGGGTCGTTGTACATGGTGATGGTGTTCGTCCCCGCCGTGAGGGTCACCGGTACGCCACGCGCCCACCAGTTGCCCCACGACCAGGTGTTCTTGAACCAGTACCGGGTGGCGTCGCCGCCGTTGACGGCGAGGTCGACCGGGCGGGAGATGATGTCGGCGTTGTAGACGTGACCGGTGTCCCGCTCGTCGTTGGAGTAGTGCACGACGAGCGTGTAGTCACCGGCGCGGTCCACGTCGACCTGGAAGGACAGCCGGTTCTGCGGCCCCTGGCCGACCCAGCCGACGTACTGCCCGCCCGAGGCGTACCCGTGGTTCTCCACTGCGGCCGAGCCGGTCAGGGTGGCCGATTCGGCTTCCACCGTCCGCACCGCCGGCGCGTTCGTGGCTCGGGTGACGCTGAGCTTGTCGCGGCGGACAGGAAGAGGCGGTGCCGGTCGGTCTTGACGAACGCGCCACCGCCCGGGTTGGCCCGGAGCACGGCACCGTCGACCGGACGCCGGTCGAGTTCGATGTTCGCGGTGACCGACCCGCGCCGCCCCGGGCTGTTGTGCCGGTTCTGCCCGCTCCAGGTGGTCGCGGAGACCGTCACGTTGACCCTGCCGCCGAACAGCTTCCGGTCGATGTTGTCGATCACGACGTCGAAGTCGGTTTCGGTGCCGCCGCCGGCGATGACCCGGGCCTGGCGGCGACTGTCGTCGATGGCCCCGATGGCTTCGAGCTTGTCGATGGTCGTGGCGGGCGGTGGGGTCACCTTGACGGTGTCGGCGCCGGCCAGGTCGGCGTACATCTTGTAGAACCACCAGCCGCCACCGGGCTTGTTGGTCTCCACGACGTCCCCGCCGAGGAGCCCGGCCGCGGTCCAGTACGCCTTGCCGCCCGCGTCGACCTTGGCCTCCTCGAACATGGCGACGTACTGGAGGAGTTGGCCGGGCACGGTCAGGTCCCGGTTACCGCCGTACTCGTTGATGTTGATCGGGATCGGCGCGATGCCGCGCTCGCGCTCCAGGTTGCGGTAGGTCTGGTAGTTGGTCCGGAAGTAGTTGCCGTGCTGCGGGTCCAGGCCGGTGGAGTCGAGCTGGTGCCAGGAGACGAAGTCGGGCAGGACGTCGTTGTCGCGGGCGAAGGTGAGGAAGTCGCCGTAGAAGCGCTCACGGAACAGCGCGTCGTTGGCGCCCATGACGCGGGCGTCCTGGTCGTGCTCCCGGATGTACTCGACCGCGGTCTTCCAGTGGCTGAGCAACGCGTCCCTGCGCTGCTGGTACTGGGTGAGGTTGCCGGTGGAGGTGCCGTACCAGATGAAGTCCGGCTCGTTCGAGGCACGTGGACCGCACCGAAGGGCGCCTCTCACGTCCCTATCGGTCGATGAACTGTGGTGGGCGCTTGGCGATGAAGGCGGCCATGCCCTCGGTCTGGTCGGCGGTGGCGAAGGTGGCGTGGAACAGTCGCCGTTCGTGCAGCAGCCCTTCGGCCAGGGAGACCTCGAAGGAACGGTTGATCGCCTCCTTGACCATGCGTGCGGCGGGGGCGGACATGCCGGCGATCCGGGTGGCGAGTTGGATCGCCTGGTCGAGCAGTTGGTCGGCGGAAACGACCCGGGAGACCATACCTGCGCGTTCGGCCTCGTCGGCGGTCATCGTCCGTCCGGTCAGGCACAGGTCCATGGCCTTGGCCTTGCCGATGGCGCGGGTCAGGCGTTGTGATCCACCCATCCCGGGGATGACTCCCAGGGTGATCTCCGGTTGGCCGAAACGGGCGGTGTCGGCGGCGATGACGATGTCGCACATCATCGCCAGTTCGCAGCCGCCGCCGAGGGCGTAGCCGGCCACTGCGGCGATGAGTGGGGTGCGTACGGCGCTCATCGCCGACCAGCCGCCGAACCAGTCGGCGGCGTCCATCTCGCTGTAGGTGCGGTCGGCCATCTCCTTGATGTCGGCGCCGGCGGCGAACGCCGTGGCCGAACCGGTGATGATGATGGCCTTGACCGCGGGTTCGGCGTCCAGGGTGGCGGCGGCTGCGGTCAGGTCCCGCATCACCTGGAGTGACAGTGCGTTGAGGGCGTGCGGCCGGTTGAGGGTGACGATCGCGATGCCGTCGTGGGCGACGTCGATCAGAATCGTCTCGTCGCTCATGCGGTGGCCTCCGGTGTGCTCGTGCGGGTGGCGAGGGCGGTGATGATCGCCGAGAAGTCCAGTGCGCCGTTGCCGGCGGCGACGAACTGGTCGTAGAGGACGGCTGCGGCGGCCCCGAGTGGGGTGGCGACGTCCGCGCGCGTCGCGCTGGCCTGCGCGAGGTGAAGATCCTTGCGCATCAGCAGGGCGGAGAAGCCGCCCTGGTAGTCACGGTTGGCCGGGCTGGTGGGCACCGGTCCGGGGACGGGGCAGTAGCTGGTCAGCGCCCAGCACTGGGCCGACGAGGTCGAGGCCACCTCGAACAGCGCCTGGTCGCTCAGACCGAGTGACCGGCCGAGGAGGAATGCCTCGGACACGGCGATCATGGAGACGCCGAGGACCATGTTGTTGCAGGTCTTCGCGGCTTGTCCCGATCCGGATGGGCCACAGTGGATGACCCGGGTACCCATCGCGTCGAGCAGCGGGCGGGCCGTCTCAAGCGCGTCGGCAGGGCCGCCGACCATGAAGGTGAGGGTGCCGGCGGCGGCGCCGGCCACGCCGCCGGAGACGGGGGCGTCGAGTGGGGCGAAGCCCGCGTCGGCGGCCCGGGCGGCGGCTGCCTGCGCGTCGGTGACGGCGACAGTGGAGCAGTCCACCAGCAGTGCGCCGGGTGCGGCGTCGGCGAGTACCGCGTCGTAGCAGTCGGCCAGGTGTTGTCCCGTGGGCAACATGGTGATCACCGCGTCGGCGCCGCGGACCGCTGCGGTGACGCTGTCGGTCACGGTGACGCCGCGCGCGGTCGCCTGGTGAGCGGCGGCGGGTGCGGGATCGTATCCGATCACCTGGTGGCCTGCGGTGACGAGGTGGGCTGCCATCGGGGCGCCCATGTTGCCCAGTCCCAGAAACGCGATGGTCACGGTGCCTCCACGGTCAGGTCCGGCAGGTTGTCCCGTGGGCCGAAACAGGCGTCCACGAGGTGCGGTGACACGTCGGCGAGCGTCGACGGCTGCCAGCGGGGCCGGCGGTCCTTGTCGATGATCTGGGCGCGGATTCCTTCGGCCAGGTCGGGCAGCCGCAGCATCGCGGCGGACAGCCGATACTCCTGTGCCAGGGCTGCCGGCAGGTCGGGCAGGTTTGCGGCGCTGCGCAGCGAGCGGAGCGTGACGGACAGCGCGGTGGGTGACCGGCTGTCGACGACAGTGGCGGCGGTTCGTGCGTCGGGTGTGTGGTGGCGGGTGAGTCGCTCGATGATCTCTTCGACCGACTCGCCGGCGTAGCACTCGTCGATCCAGTCTCGGGCGGCGGTGAGGGCGGCCGGGGGTGGGGTGGTGGCGAACGAGGCGACGGCGCCGGCGGCGTCCCGCCGGGCCAGCGCGAGCCTCAGGTACGGGAGCCGCTCGGTGGGGATGTAGTGATCGGCCAGGCCGACAGCGATGGCGTCGGCGGCACCGATGGGGGTGCCGGTCAGGGCGAGGTGGGTGCCGAGTTGGCCTGGTGCGTGAGAGAGCAGCCACGATCCGCCGACGTCGGGGTGGAAACCGATGCCCACCTCCGGCATCGCGAGCCGGGAACGTTCGGTCACCACCCGCAGCGACGCGTGGCCGGAGATACCGATCCCGCCGCCCATGACCAGCCCGTCCATCCAGGCCACGATGGGTTTGGGATAGGCGGCGATGGTGGCGTTGAGCCGGTACTCGTCGGCCCAGAAGTCCAGCGAGGCGGTACCTCCGGACACGGCGTCGGCGTGGATGGCTCGGATGTCGCCGCCGGCGCACAGGCCACGATCACCGGCGCCGGTGATCAGGACGGTGCGGACCCGGTCGGAGGCCGCCCACAGGGCCAGGGTGCGGCGGATGATGGTGACCATCTCCGCGGTCAGGGCGTTGATCGCGGTCGGCCGGTTCAGGGTCAGGTGCCCGAGATGGCCGGTCAGCCGGGCGATGACCGGTGGCGCGCTCACGCGGCCCTCCGTTCGTCAAGCATGCTGCGGGCGATGATCAGCCGCATGATCTCGTTGGTCCCTTCGAGGATCTGGTGGACACGCAGGTCACGGACGATCTTCTCGATGCCGGTCTCGCTGAGGTAGCCGTAGCCGCCGTGCAGTTGCAGGGCGGTGTTGGCGACGTCGAATCCGGTATCGGTGGCCAACCGTTTCGCCATGGCGCAGCGGGTGCTGGCGTCCGGGTCGCCGCGGTCGAGGTCGTCGGCGGCCTGGTGGAGCAGGAGTCGGGCTGCGGTGAGGTGCGTCTGGGCGTCCGCGACGCGGAACCGCAGAGCCTGTGCCTGGGCGAGGGGGGCACCGAAGGCCGGCCGGTCGCGTAGATGGGCGGTGGCGCGGTCCAGGGCGTACTGGGCACCGCCGAGGGAGCATGCGCCGATGTTGAGTCGTCCGCCGTCGAGGGCGGCCATCGCGATCGCGAATCCGCTGTTCTCGTGACCGAGCAGGGCGGTCGCCGGTAGCCGGACCTGGTCGAGGATCACCTGCCGGGTGGGCTGGGCATTCCACCCCATCTTGGCCTCGTTGGGGCCGAAGGCCAGCCCGGGTGTGTCGGCGTCGACGAGGAACGCCGAGACGCCTCTCGGGCCGGGTGCGCCGGTGCGGGCGAACACCACGTACACACCGGCCGCACCGGCGCCGGAGATGAACTGCTTGACCCCGTCGAGCATCCAACCGTCGCCGCTGCGGCGGGCCCTGGTGCCGATGGCGGCGGCGTCGCTGCCGGCGTGGGGCTCGGTCAGGCAGTACGCCCCCAGCGTCTCCATCGCGCACAGGCGGGGCAGGTACGTGGCCTGTTGCGTCGAGGTCCCGTGCCGGTCGATCATCACCGCCACCATGTTGTGGATCGAGGTGTAGGCGGCCAGCGACGGGCATCCGGTGGCCAGCGCCTCGAAGACGACGACACCGTCGAGACGCCCGAGGCCGCTGCCGCCGTGGCGTTCGTCGACGTACACTCCGCCCAACCCGAGCGTGGCGGCCCTGCGCAGGACGTCGACCGGGAAGTGCCTGTCCCGGTCCCAGCGCACCGCGTGCGGCGCCAGGTGGGTGGTGGCGAAGTCGGCGACGGTGGCACCCAATGCGATCTGCTCGTCGGTCAGCTGCATGGTGGCCTCAGCTCATCGTGGGGATCACGAAGCTGGCACCGTCGCGGACGCCTCGGGACAACCAGCGGGAGGTGACGGTCTTGGTGCGGGTGTGGAAGCGGATCGAGTCGGGACCGTGCTGGTTGAGGTCGCCGAAGCCGGACGCCTTCCAGCCACCGAAGGTGTGGTAGGCGATCGGCACCGGGATCGGCACGTTGACACCGACCATGCCGACCTGTACCCGCTGGGCGAAGTCGCGGGCGGTGTCACCGTCGCGGGTGAAGACCGACACCCCGTTGCCGTACGGGTGCTCGTCACACAGCCGTACCGCCGACTCGTAGTCCGCTGCCCGGACCACGCACAGTACCGGCCCGAAGATCTCCTCCTGATAGATCGACATCTGAGGGGTGACCCGGTCGAAGAGCGACGGCCCGAGGTAGAAGCCGTCCGGATGGGTGTCCACGGTCCGCCCACGGCCGTCGAGAAGAAGTGTCGCGTGCTCGGACACACCGGCGGCGATGTGGTCGGTGACCCGCTGCCGGGCGACGTCGGTCACGAGCGGCCCGAAGTCGGCATCC
This sequence comes from Micromonospora craniellae, assembly GCF_014764405.1. Lineage (NCBI taxonomy): Bacteria > Bacillati > Actinomycetota > Actinomycetes > Micromonosporales > Micromonosporaceae > Micromonospora > Micromonospora craniellae. The sequence continues at coordinate 134,457 of NZ_CP061725.1, forward strand.
GGGTCGTTTGCGGCACCGACCCGCAGACCCCGGATGCGGTCGGTGAGGCGGGCCACGAGCGCGTCGGCGGTGCGCTCCCCCACCGGCACCGCCACGGAGACCGCCATGCAGCGTTCTCCGGCGGACCCGAACGCGGCTCCGACCAGGGCATCGACGACCTGGTCGAGGTCGGCATCGGGCATCACCACGGCGTGGTTCTTGGCACCGCCGAAACACTGTGCCCGTTTACCGTGGGCGGTGGCCGTGGCGTAGACATGACGCGCGGCCGTCGACGAGCCGACGAATCCCACCGCCTGCACCCTCGGGTCGGTCAGCAGCGGCGCGGCGGCCTCGCTGTCGCCGTTCACCACGTTGAACACGCCGGGCGGGCCACCGGCGGCGACGAACAGTTCGGCCAGCCGCAACGGCACCGACGGCGTCCGCTCGCTGGGTTTGAGCACGAACGCGTTGCCGCAGGCCAACGCCGGGGCGGCCTGCCACAGCGGGATCATCGCCGGGAAATTGAACGGAGTGATGCCCGCGACGACGCCCAGCGGCTGCCGCATCGAGTACACGTCGATGCCGGCGCCGGCGGAATCGGTGTACTCGCCTTTGAGCAGGTGCGGTACGCCGATGGCGAACTCGACAACCTCTGTGCCTCGCTGGATGTCGCCGTGTGCGTCGGCGACGGTCTTGCCGTGTTCGGCGGAGAGCAGCGCGGCGAGTTCATCGGCCTGCTGGTGGATGAGTGCCAGCCACCGGATCAAGACCCGGGCGCGGCGTTGGGGGTTCGTGGCGGCCCAGCCCCGCTGTGCGGCCGCCGCGTCGGCAAGCGCCGCGTGGACCTCGTCTGCCGAGGCCATCGGCACCTGCCGGGCGACGTGTCCGGTGCTGGGGTCGTACACGTCGCCGAATCGGCCGGAGCCGCCGGCGACGTGTCTGCCCGCGATGAAGTGGGTGAGCTGTTCCATGGCGTCTCCTGGTGGGAAACGGACGGCCTCGTCCTGGTGGGACGGCGGACGTCGGGTCTTCTACGGAGTCGATGCGGTACGGGTCAGGTCTTCTACGTGGTCGGGTCAGGCCGGGACGGGACGCTGCTGCGGGCCGGTGTAGGCACTCAACGGGCGGATGAGCACGTTGGCGGTGAGCTGTTCGACGATGTGCGCGGTCCAGCCGGTGATACGGCTCATCACGAAGATCGGCGTGAACGTCGGGGTGTCGAAACCCATCACGTGGTACGCCAGCGCGGAGGGGTAGTCGAGGTTGGGGTGGATCGCCTTGCGCTGGAACATCGCGGTCTGGAGCCGGGTGTACACCTCGGCGAGCCGACGGACGCGGTCGTCGGCGTGGGTGGCGATCAGGTTGTCCAGGGCGTCCTGCATGATCGGTACGCGCGAGTCGCCGTTCTTGTAGACCCGGTGCCCGAATCCCATGATCTTCTGCTTGGTGGCGAGGGCCTCGTCCAGCCAGGACTCCACCCGATCCGGGTCGTCGATGGCGACGAGCATGTGCATGACGGCCTCGTTGGCCCCGCCGTGCAGCGGGCCCTTGAGCGCGCCGATCGCGCCGGTGACGGCGCTGTACAGGTCCGACAGGGTAGAGGTGATCACCCTGGCGGCGAAGGTGGAGGCGTTGAAGCTGTGCTCGGCGTACAGGATCATCGTGGTCTCGAAGGCGCGGACCACATCGGCGGACGGTACCTCGCCGAAGCACATGTGGAAGAAGTTCTCGGCGTAGCCGAGCGTCGGGTCGGGCGGGATCGGGTCCTGTCCCCGACGCCGACGGAGGTCCAGGGCGACGACGGTGGGCAGCTTCGCGAACAGCGACAGGGCCTTGGCCTGGTTGGCCGCCCGGTCGGCGAGGTCCTCGGTCGGGTCCTGGGCACCGAAGTAGGAGACCGCGGTGCGCAGCACGTCCATCGGATGGCAGGTTTCGGGAAGCTTGCGCAACACCTCCTGCCCGGTGCGGTCCAGTCGACGCTGGGCGGCCTCGGCGGCACGGAAGTCGGCCAGTTGGGTCGCGTCGGGCAGGTCGCCGTGCCACAGCAGGTGGGCGACCTCTTCCCAGCTTCGAGAGGCCGCGAGGTCCTGTACGGCGTAGCCGCCGTAGGTCAGCGAGTTGGTCTCGCTGATCACAGTGGAGATGGCGGTGGTGTCGACCACCACGCCGGTCAGGCCACGGCGGATGTCGGTGCTCATGGGTGTCGTTCCTCCGGGATGTCGGGACGCGCCGCGCCCCCGTAGTGGTCAGGCGTCGGATGGCAGGGTGAAGGCGGCGACATCGCCGTCGAAGCGGCCGTACTGGTCGTAGTCGATGACCTCGTAGAGCCGGGAACGGGTCATCATCGTGTCGAGCAGCCCGGCAGCGGTGCCGTCGGCGGCGAGTCGACGCAGACCGGCCTCGACCGCGCCCATCGCCAGTCGCAGCGTGGTGACCGGATAGATGACCAGGTTGTAGCCGAGGTCGCGGAGCTGGTCGACACCAAGGTTCGGGCCCTTGCCGAACTCGGTCATGTTCGCCAGCAACGGCACGTCGACGGCGGCCCGGAAGGCCGCGAACTCCGCCGCGTCGGCGAGCGCCTCGGGGAAGATCGCGTCCGCGCCGGCATCGACGTACGCCTTCGCCCGGGCGATCGCGCCATCCAGGCCCTCGACGGCACGCGCGTCGGTGCGGGCCATGATCAGAAAATCGGGGTCGCGGCGCGCGGCCACGGCGCCCCGCAGGCGGCGCGCCATGTCCTGCGGGGTGACCAGGGTCTTGCCGTCCAGGTGTCCGCAGCGTTTCGGGTTGACCTGGTCCTCCAGGTGACAGCCGGCCAGCCCGGCGTCCTCCAGCCGTTGCACGGTGCGGGCCGCGTTCAGCGGCTCGCCGAAGCCGGTGTCGGCGTCGACCAGCGCCGGCAGGTCGGTGCTGGCAGCGATGTCGGCGGCCCAGCCGGCGACCTCGGTCAGCGTGGTCAGGCCGATGTCGGGCAGACCGGCGGCGGCCGACAGCGCACCGCCGGAGACGTACACCCCCTCGAAGCCGGTCTGCTGCACGATGCGGGCGGTCAACGGATTGAAGGCGCCCGGAAGCCGCAGCAGTTCGCCGCTCTTCAGACCGGCGCGCAGTGCCGCGCGTTTGGCGGTGGCGCTGGTACGGGCGTACAGGTAGGTCATCGGAAGATTCCTTGCGGCAGGGCGGCGTCGGCGTCTGCGATCGCCGCGTGGTCGACCGTGGGGAACAACGCCGTTAGCTCCGCACCGGTGAGGTCGGCGAGGCGGGCGACGGCGTCGAGGAACTCCCGCTGGGCGTCGGCGGTGACGACCCCCTCGGCGAGGGTGGTGAACTTGCGGACGTACGCCGGGCGGTCGAACGGACGCGCGCCGTCGGGGTGGGCGTCGGCCAGGGCGAGGGAGTCTTCCAGGACGGTGCCGTCGGTGAGGGTGATCTCCAGGCGCCCGCCGAACGCCTTCTGTGCCGGGTCCGGGCTGTGGTAGCGGCGGGTCCACTCCGAGTCCTCGACCGTGGTGATCTTGTGCCAGAGGGCGACGGTGTCGGGTCGGCCAGCCCGCTGCGGGTCGTACGAGCGCACGTGGTGCCAGGCGCCGTCCTGCAACGCCACGGCCAGGATGTAGGGGATGGAGTGGTCCAGCGTCTCCCGGCTCGCGGTCGGGTCGTACTTCTGTGGGTCGTTGGCTCCCGAGCCGATCACGTGATGGGTGTGGTGGCTGGTGTACAGGACGATCGAGGCGATCCGGTCCACTCCTGCGGCGGTGTCGATGCCGGGGACCTTGTCCCGCATCGCGCGGGCTAGGTCGATGAGCGCCTGGGCCTGGTACTCGGCGGAGTGTTCCTTGGTGTAGGTCCGCAGGATGCCGCGTAGGGGATCCCCGGGTGCCGGTAGTGGCACGGTGTAGGCGGCGTCCGGGCCGTCGAGCAACCAGGCGATGAATCCGTCCTCGCCCTCGTAGATGGGGGCCGGGGCGCCCTCGCCCCGCATCGCGCGGTCGACCGCCTCGATCGCGGCCTTGCCGGCGAACGCGGGGGCGTACGCCTTCCACGAGGAGATCTCGCCCTTGCGGGACTGGCGGGTGGCGGTGGTGGTGTGCACCGCCTGACCGATGGCCTGGTAGACCACCTCGGTGGGCAGGCGCAGCAGCGCGCCCAGCCCGCAGGCGGTCGCCGCGCTCAGGTGCGCCACGTGGTCGATCTTGTGCTTGTGCAGACAGATCCCGGTCACCAGGGCCACGTGCACCTCGTAGGCGGCCAGCAGGCCGCGCAGCAGGTCCGCGCCGCTGGCACCGACGTGCTGGGCCACCGCGAGCAACGGCGGGATGTTGTCACCGGGATGGGAGTAGTCCGCCGCCAGGTAGGTGTCGTGGAAGTCCAACTCCCGCACCGCGGTGCCGTTGGCCCAGGCCGCCCACTCCGGCGACACCCGTAGCGCCGGGTCGGCGCCGAAGACCGAAGCCCCGGGGGCCGTCCGGTGCGGTCGGGCCTGTGCCCGGGCCACTGACACCGGACGCCGGGACAGCGAGGCCATCGCCACCGCGGCGTTGTCGATCACCCGGTTGGCGACCATCGCCGCCGCGTCGGCGTCCAGCGGAGCGCGCGCGGTGGCCACCTTGGCCAACGCCCAGGCGAGTTGCCGGTCGCGGGGCAGCCGTTCCGCACTGGGCGATACGCGTACGACGTGCTCGATCAACGGGGACTCCTCAGGCTCGGCGGTCACCCTGTGAGGTTCACCGGCCGACAGGGCCTGCGTCGAGGCCCGGAAGATGCGTACTTTCCACCACGGGAGCAGCAAAACTGCAAAGTTTGCGAACTTTGCAAGTGTTATATTCGCAGCTCCGGGGCGCCGCAGGGAGGCGACGAGTGACGGCGGACAAGAAGCTCTACGCGCACGCCAAACTGCGCCGGCTCCGCCGCGAGCATGGCCTCACCCAGGCCGAACTCGCCCGCCGGCTGGACATCTCCACCAGCTACCTCAACCAGATCGAGAACAGCCAACGCGCGCTCACCGCGCCCGTCCTGCTGCGCCTGGCCAAGGTGCTCGGCGTCGATCCGGAACACTTCGCCGACACCGATACCGAGCGGCTCGGCGCCGACGTGCGCACCGCGCTGGCCGACGAGGCGAGCGGCGTGAGCGTCGACCCGGTCGAGGTCGTCGAACTCGTCCGCGACTACCCGGCCGCCGCGCGCGCCCTGGTCGCTCTGCACCAGCGCTACCAGGACGCCGCCGGACGGGCCGCCGCCCTCACCGGACCCACCGGCAGCCCGCCGTTGCTCGGTGAGCCGCACGACGCCGTGCGCGACTTCTTCTACGAGCACTACAACCACTTCGACCCGTTGGACACCGCTGCCGAGCAGCTCGCCGACCGACTGCGACTGACGCCGGCCCAGGCGGCCGAGGGGCTCGGCCGACACCTGCGCGACCAACACGGCGTCCGGGTGGTCGTCACGGCTCCCACCGCCGAGTCACGCCGGTTCGACCCCGACAGTCGCGTGCTCCACCTGGCCGCCAACCACACCGACGGCCAACGCGCCTTCCAGATGGCCACGCAGCTGGCATTCCTCGAACACGGCGACCGGATCAGCGAGCTGGCGGCCGGCCTGACCTCGCCGCAGGCGACCGCGCTGGCCCGCATCGGCCTCGGCAACTACTACGCGGGCGCGCTGCTGATGCCCTACACCGACTTCCACAGCCAGGCCGAACAGGTGCGCTACGACGTCGAGTTGCTCGCCGGGCACTACGGTGTCAGCTTGGAGACCGCCTGCCACCGGCTCAGCACCCTGCAGCGGCCGACCCGACGCGGCGTGCCGTTCTCCTTCCTGCGCGTCGATCGCGCGGGAAACATCTCGAAACGACAGTCCGCGACCGACTTCCACTTCTCGCGTTTCGGCGGCACCTGCCCACTGTGGATCATCTACGAGGCGTTCGCCGCACCCGGACGGATCCTCACCCAGGTCGCGGAGATGCCCGACGGCAAACGTTACTTCTGGATCGCCCATACGGTCACCCACGGCGGACGCGGACACCACAGCCCTCGCAGCACTTTCGCCGTCGCCCTCGGCTGCGAGCTACGTCACGCCCACCGGCTCGTCTACAGCGACGGCATCACCCTCGACGACCCCCGCACCGCCACGCCCATCGGCCTCGGCTGCCGCATCTGCGAACGCCGCGACTGCGCCCAACGCGCGCGTCCGCCCGCCGCCGGCGGACTACTGATCGACGAGAACCGGCGCACCGTCATCCCCTACGCGGTGGAGCGCCGATAGCCGAGCCGCCGCACTCCGTCCGTGGTGACGCCCGCTACGCGGCGTCCTCCGGCCACAACTCGGCGACCAGGCGGTGCGCGTCGCGGGCGATGGCCGTGTCGAGGTCGGGAACCGGCCCGGCCACCCCGAGCAGGTTGAGCGCCAGCTCGGTGTAGCGCGCGGCCATCTGTTCCACCGACAGCGGCCCGTCCGGCCGGTACCATCGCGCGACGCCACTGCACATCTCCAGCAGAGCCCGACGCGCCACGTCCGACGCCCGGAGGTGGAAGACGCCGTCGGCCACACCATCGGTGATGGCGGCCTGCCACAGCCGCTCGTATCGGTCCCGCAACCCGATGATCTCGACACGCAGCGGTGGGGAGAGGGCACGGAGTTCGTCATCGACGACTCGGGTGTGCAGTGGTCGGGCTGCATGGGCCAGCACGTGGACATGGACCAGCCGGGTCACCCGGTCGACCGCAGCGCCCTGCACGCCGACCCGGGTGGCTGCTTGGAGCAGCAGATCCATGCTGCTGCGCATGATCTCGGCGAGCAGTTCTTCCTTCGTACCCATGTAGTGATAGAGCGTCGCGGTGGACAGGCCGGCGCGTTGCGCGAGGTCGCGGATCCCGGTGCCGTGGAACCCGCGCTCGGCGAACAACTCCAGCGCGGCGGCCCGCACCCTGTGCCGCGCCTCCATACGCCTCCCCCACTCGACGTGCGCCGACACTATCGCACCGGTTCCCGATCGACCGATCGATCGGGAGTGGCTAGAGTAGCGGCGTGGTAGTGGACTACGAGTACGAAGACCCGATCGCCCGGATCTGGCTGAACCGACCCGGCCGGCTGAACGCGGTCGTACCCGCACTGGTCGACGGGCTCCTTGCCGCGCTGCACCGGGCCGAGGTGGATGGCGCGCGCACGGTCCTGCTCGCCGGGCGGGGCCGGGCCTTCTGCTCGGGGCACGACCTGAAGGAGCCACCCGAGGGCGGTGACCTGCCGCAGGTCCGGGCACGTGTCGACCGCATCCAGGAGGTGACCCGCCGGATCAGGGGATATCCGGGCGCTGTCCTCGCCGCCGTCCACGGCTATGCGCTCGGTGCCGGTTGTGAGTTCGCTCTCGCCTGCGATGTGGTGGTCGCCAGTGAGGACGCCGAGTTCGGGTTCCCTGAGGTCGGCGTGGGGCTCAGCGTGACCGGCGGTGTGTCCCGGCTGCTGCCGCATCTCGTCGGGCTGGCCAAGGCCCGCGAACTCCTGCTGTTCGGTGAACGGGTCAGCGCCGCCGAGGCACTGCGCATCGGGCTGGTCGGCAAGCTGGCGCCGGCCGGCGGACACGAGCAGGTGGCCGGTGAACTCGCCGCCGCCCTGGCGGGCCGGCCTCCGGTGGCGTTGCAACTGGCCCGGCGCGCGCTCGACCTCGGCCTCGACGGGACCTTGGCTCAGGCGCTGACCGTCGAGGTCGACCACGCCCTGTTGACCACTCACAGCGGCGAGCACGCCAGTCCCCGCGCGGAGTTCTCCGATGGCCGCTGACCCACCTGCTGATCTGGTCGCCCTGATCAGCCGCGCCGCTCGGCGGTGGCCCGATCGGATCGCCTGGCGATTCGATCGGGCACCGGTCGCCGTCACCTTCGCCGAGGTGGACCGGCTCACCGCCGGATACGCCCAGGCACTGCGAGCCCGTGGTGTCCGCGCCGGCGATCGGATCGCGGTGATGCTGCCCAACGGTCCGGAGTTCGCCCTGGTCTGGCTGGCGCTGGCCCGCCTCGGCGCAGCGACTGTTCCCCTCAACGTCCGGTACCGTAGCGCTGACGCCGCGCACGTGCTGGTCGACTCGGGTGCGGATACCGTCGTCACCACCGGCGAGCATCGCCGACTGTTCGACGCACTGCCCACGCCGCCGTCGGTCCAGCTCATCGAGGCGCTGACGCCGGAGGACGGATTCGCGCAGCAGCCGATCGATCCTGCCGCCACAGTCAACGTGCAGTACACCTCCGGCACCACCGGCCCGCCCAAGGGCTGCCTGCTGTCGCACCGGTACTGGCTGACCCTCGCCACCAGCCTGGTCGAGGAGTTTCCCCACATCACCGATCAGGATGTGATGCTCACCGCGCAGCCGTTCAGCTACGTCGACCCCCAGTGGAACGTGGTGACCGCGCTGGTGGCCGGTGCCGAGTTGGTGGTCCTCGACGGCTTCCATCCGAGCCGCTTCTGGTCGGACGTCCGCCGCTACCGGGCGACCTACTTCTACTGTCTGGGAGCGATGCCCGCGCTGCTGCTGTCCATGCCCCCGGACCCTCGCGACCACGATCACCGGGTCCGCGTGGTGCAGTGCTCGGCCATCCCCGCCCACCGGCATGCGGAGTTGGAGCAGCGCTGGGGCGTGCAGTGGTACGAGGCGTTCGGCATGACCGAGACCGGCGCCGACATCCGCGTGGGTCCGCAGGAGCACGACGAACTGCGCGGTACGGGCTGCCTGGGGCGGCCGGCGGCCCACCGGGAGGTGATGATCTCCGCCGACGGGGAGTTGCTGCTGCGCGGTCCCGGCATGTTCGACGGCTACCTCGGCCACCCACCGCCCTGGCGGGACGGCTGGTTGCCCACCGGCGACCTGGCCCGCCTCGACGCGCAGGGCCGGGTGTACCACGTCGGCCGGATCAAGGACATGATCCGCCGTAGTGGTGAGAACATCGCCGCCGCCGAGGTGGAGCACGTGCTGATGGAGCATCCTCGGGTGCGCCTCGCGGCGGTGGTGGGTGTGCCCGACGACCTGCGCGGCGAGGAGGTCAGGGCCTACGTCGTGGGCACCGCGACAGTCGAGGAACTCCACGAGTGGTGCGCGCAGCGGTTGGCGGCGTTCAAGGTGCCGCGTTATTGGACGTTCTGTGACGACCTGCCCCGCACCCCCTCCGAGCGGGTCGCGAAAGACCAGCTCGACCGCGGCGTGCGATGACCGTCACCACCCGTGCCATCTGCGCCGGTCGCCGCGGCAGCCACCCACCGCGCACCCACGGGCACCGCGAGACCCGCACGGTGCGCCTCGGCACGGCACCGCCGATGCTGCGGGGGCTTCGGTGCCGAACGTTCCCGGAGGCCATCCGATGAGCACCGCGGATCTCCTGCTGACGAACGCCCGCGTCATCACCGTCGACGGCGTCGACGCCCGCGCGGTGGCGATCAGTGGCGACCGGATCGTCGCCCTCGATGTGATTCCCGCCCGGCAGGTGATCGACCTCGACGGGGCCACCGTCGTGCCCGGCTTTCACGACGCGCACAACCACATGGCCTGGTACGGACTCGCCCTCGACGAGATCGACCTGCGCGTATCCAGCCTGCCGGCGCTGCTCGCCACCATCGCCGAACGAGCCGCTCAGGCACCCCTCGGCAGCTGGCTGATCGGCAGCGGCTACGACGAGAACATCCTCGGCCGGCATCCACACCGCGACGACCTGGACGCCGTCACCGCCGACCATCACGTGCTCCTCAAGCACGTGTCCGGACACATGTGCGTGGTCAACTCCCGGGTACTGCACCACCTCGACCTGCACGAACGACCACGAGATGTCCCCGGCGGAAGCGTGGTCACCGACCGTGCCGGCCGCCCCACCGGCCTGCTTCAGGAACAGGCGCAGAACTTGGCCCACGAACTGGTCCTGCCCTACCCCGTCGAGGCGTTGACCGCCGCCATCGACCGGGCCGGCCGGCAGTACCTGCGCGAGGGCATCACCAGCGTGGTCGAGGCCGGCATCGGCGGCGGCTGGATCGGCAAGAGCCCCATCGAGTTGGCCGCCTACCAGAACGCCCGCGAGCAGGACCGGCTACACGTACGGACCGAACTCATGGTCACCGCCGACGCGCTTCACCCGCTCAGCGGCCACCCGCAGGACGACATCAGTTTCGGCCTGGACCTCGGCATCCGCACCGGCTTCGGCGACGACTTCCTCCGCCTGGGCCCGATGAAGATCTTCCTCGACGGCTCCCTGATCGGGCGCACCGCAGCCCTGACCCGACCCTACGCCGACCGACCCGGCCAGACCGGATACCTGCAGCAGGACCCGGCTCGACTGCGCGCGACGATCCTGGCCGCACACGCCAGCGGTTGGCAGGTCGCCGCCCACGCCATCGGCGACGCGGCCATCGACCTTGCCCTGGACATCTACAGCGAGGCGCGACGCCGGCATCCCCGCCCGGACACACGCCACCGGATCGAACACTTCGGAGTGGCCCGACCAGACCAGGTCCACCGCGCTGCCGCGCTCGGGGTACTGCCGGTACCGCAGGCACGGTTCGTGACCGAGATCGGCGACGGGATGCGCACCGCGCTCGGCGCCGACCGGGTGCCCTGGGCCTACCGGCTGCGGTCCCTACTCGACGCGGGCATGATCCTGCCCGGCAGTTCCGACCGTCCAGTGGTCACCGGCGCACCGCTGCTCGGCATCCAGTCGATGGTCACCCGCCGTACCGCATCGGGAGCACCGTTCACACCCGAGGAGGAGATCACGGTCCGGCAGGCGCTGCGCGCCTACACCCTCGGCTCCGCGTACGCGTCCCGCCAGGAGCACCGCACCGGATCGCTGACCGTCGGCAAACTCGCCGACTTGACCGTCCTCGGCGACGACCTCACGGCCGTCGCGCCAGACCGGATCGCGGACATCCCGGTCCTCCGCACGATGATCGGTGGCACGTTCCGATGGACCTGATACCGGCCGACACCCGCGACAGCGCCATGCTCGGCGACGTCGAAGCCCTGTACGTCAGCAGCTTCCCGGACGGGCTGCGGGCACCGTTCAGCGACCTTTTCCAGGATGACGTGACCGTGGCGGTCATCGACGGTGCCGTGGCCGGGCTCGCCGTCTCCCGCGACCTCGCCGACACGCCGTGGGTGTTCCTGCGCTACTTCGCCGTCGCGACGCGCGGTCGTGGACTCGGCACGGTGCTATGGCGGCAGCTGTGCCACCGTTGGGCGGCACAGCACCGCAGCCGAGTCCTGCTGGACGTCGAAGATCCCGACGAGGCGGATATCGACCGTGACGAGCAGACACTGCGTCGGCGGCGCATCAGCTTCTACGAACGGCTGGGGGTCCAGGTGCTGCCGATTCGGGACTACGCGCCACCACACCAGGCGGCAACACACCGGCTGCGGCTGCTTGCCGCCGGCACCCACGCGGCATCGACGGCGCCCCTGCCCGCAGCGCACCTTCAGGACATCGTTCTGGCCGTGTACCGACACCGGTACGGTCTGCCGGCCGACCACCCGGCGGTGCATCGCACGTTGCGCTCCAGCGGTCTGCTCGACCCTGAACGTCCGCAGGTCTAGCACGCCACAGCCGGGCGCACCGTCCACGACAGCAACGGCTTGCCCGTGCCCGCCGGACCGAGGGCTCTGACGCGATATCCTTGCTTCGCAGCCGGTCCGCTGCGGCATCCAGTCGTAGTGGCGCAAGAGGGAACCCGGTGTGAGTCCGGGACTGCCCCGCAGCGGTGAGTGGGAACGACCGCCGTCGAAGACACTGGACCCATCCGGGTCTGGGAAGTGACGGTCACTAGGAAGCCCGGAATATCCGGCCACGACCACGAGTCCGAAGACCTGCCCGCTGTCCACCTGCACGAGGCATGTGGCGAGCTCGGTGACCTTCGAGGGCGGGTCGACCATCAGCGACAGCACGTCACCCTGTGCTGCGCTCGATCGCACCCTCTCCGTGGCCGAGTCTTCACGGCCGGAAGGAGACAGAGGTGCGCGCGTCATCGATTAGAGAGCACCCCATGCCGACCGGCATCGGCCAGCCTCACCATCTGCGGATCACACTCAGGAGCAAGCCTCGTAAGGGCCGCACCCGAGCACGCTGCACGGATCGCCTCGACGTCAACCTGTGTGCTCCCCCGTTCTGGTGGAAACACACACCCGGCCCGGCGGCCCCATCATGCGAGGGGGCACTGCGAGCCTTCCCTGCGGAGACCCGGAACACGTGCCGGCCGACCACCCCTGTCCCGCACCACGAGCGGAGCACCCCATGAGCAAGCCGCTGCGGCCCCGACGCACGACCATCAACGGCGAAGACCTCGTCGTCCTACCGGTCGCCGACTACGAACGTCTCGCCACCGCGCGCCGGCAACTCGGGGCACGCGAGGCCCGGCTCCGTGGCCTGACCGACCAGGTGCGAGCCCTGACCGAACTGCTCGCCGCGATCCAGCAGGTCCTCGCCGAAGCACCGGCCTGCTGCGACACACGACGCGATGTCGACAGCCACATCAACGACCTGATGTGCGCCCGCCGACTCCCGCGACCAGCGTCCGCACCCGAGACGAGACCATGAGTCACCGCCACCTCCGGGAGACCTCCGCTACCGCAACGATCACGGCACCGTCCTCTGCGGGGGTGTGGTCGGTGTGCACGCCGCAGGGACGCCGATGAGCGACGACCAGCCACATCGCCTCATGCCATCCATCGACCGCCACCACCCGGTGCCTGACGACTGTCGAACTTCGACCGAATCGTCGCTGCCCGCCGGCGCACTCGCCCGCCGGCTCGGTGTGGCCCCCACGACGCTGCGGTCCTGGCACCAACGGTACGGGCTGGGCCCCAGCGGTCACCAAGCCGGCCGACATCGCCGTTACACGCCGCAGGACGTGGCCGTGCTCACGGTGATGGCCCAGCTGACCGCGCGTGGCCTGTCCGCGGCAGAAGCCGCCCTACAAGCCCGCCGACAGGCGACCCTGCAGCCCGTCGACCACCCTGCCGTCAGCCACCACACCCAGTCCGCCGCCCGTGGCATCGCCCGCGCCGCTCGCCGCATGGACGTGCTGACCCTACGGGAAACGCTGACCGCTGCAGTCGCCGCACAGGGTGTGGTGCACACCTGGCACACCCTGGCCGGCCCCGCGTTCATCCTGATCAGCCGAGCCCGATACAGCGAGGCACGTCGCGCGTCCACCCGCCGGGTGCTGGCCCGATGTCTGAGCGAGGTGTTCGCCACCGTGCCGCGGCCATGCTCCGGATCGTCCGTGCAGGTCCTGCTGATCGCCATCGACGAGCACCGCGACTGCGTGGCACTGGACGCCGTGGCCGCCGCGCTCGCCGAGGACAGGATCGCCTCGGTACACCTGGGTGCCGGGCTGCGACCCGCCGCGCTCGCCGACGCGGTCGGCCGTAGCCGACCCACCGTCGTCGTGGTGTGGAGTCACGGGCGGCATTGCCGCGGGCCGGAGATTCTCCGGACGCTCGCTGACGTGTCGGGCTGGCGGCCCACGGTCGTGATCGCCGGCAAGGGGTGGGCGCCCCAGGGCACACCGGCCGTGGGGATGGTGGGTCCGTGCCGCGACCTCGCCGACACGGTGACAGCCGTCGCAGGTCTGATTTGAGACGGCGCGGGCCGGATCTCGGGAGGAGTCGACGTTCGGGTGGCACGCACGCGAGGTGGTGCCACCCGGACCGTTTCCGCTCAGGCGAGGTTGACGCCCGGATAGAGCGGAAATGCCGCGAGCAACTCGGTCGCCTGTTTGCTGACCCGGTCGGCCAGGGCCGGGTCGATCTGGTACTTCGCCTTGGAGCCCTCGGTCGGCGTGGTGCCGGTGAGCACGGTGTGGATCAGGTCGGCGATCTGGTCCATCTCACCGACTCCGAGGCCGCGGCTGGTCAGGGCCGGGGTGCCGATACGGATGCCCGAGGTGTACCAGGCGCCGTTGGGGTCCCGGGGAATGGCGTTGCGGTTGGTCACCACCCCACTGTCCAGAAGGGCCTGCTCGGCCTGGCGGCCGGTCAGACCGAACGGATGCACGTCGATCAGCACGAGATGGTTGTCGGTACCGTCGCTGACCAGACGGACGCCGCGCCGCATCAGCCCGTCGGCGAGCGCCTGACTGTTGTCGACGACCTGCTGGGCGTACGCGGCGAACGCGGGTTGACGGGCTTCGGCGAACGCGACCGCCTTCGCCGCGATGACATGGTTGAGTGGGCCGCCGAGCACCATCGGGCAGCCGCGGTCGACCTGGTCGGCGAGCTCGGGCTGGGCCAGGACCGCCCCGCCGCGGGGGCCACGCAGGCTCTTGTGGGTCGTGGTGGTGACGATGTGTGCGTGCGCGACCGGGTTGAAGTCGCCGGTGAAGACCTTGCCGGCGACCAGCCCGGCGAAGTGGGCCATGTCGACCATGAAGGTCGCCCCGACCTCGTCGGCGATCTCCCGTAGCGCCGCGAAGTTGACCTTACGCGGGTAGGCCGAGTAGCCACCGACGATGATCAACGGTTTGAACTCGCGGGCCGTCTCCCGCAGCGCCGTGTAGTCGATGCGCCCGGTGGCCGGGTCCACGCCGTAGCTGCGCTGGTCGAACATCTTGCCGGAGATGTTGGGCCGGAATCCGTGGGTGAGGTGGCCGCCGGCATCCAGGGACATGCCGAGCATCCGCTGGTTGCCGAACGCGCTCCGCAGCTGCGCCCACTCGGTGTCGGTCAGGTCGTTGACCTGCCGCCGCTCGAACCTGCGCAGATGCGGTACCTCGACCCGGTCCGCCAGGATCGCCCAGTACGCCACCAGGTTGGCGTCGATGCCGGAGTGCGGCTGGACGTAGGCGTAGGGGCTGCCGAAGAGCGCTCTGGCGTGCTCCACCGCGACCGCCTCGACGGTGTCGACATTCTGGCAGCCGGCGTAGAAGCGGCGACCGATCGTGCCCTCCGCGTACTTGTCGGACAACCAGTTACCCATTGCCAGCAACACCGCCGGTGAGGCGTAGTTCTCGCTGGCGATCAACTTCAGCGACTCCCGCTGATCGTGCAGCTCCTTGGTGATCGCATCGGCGATACGCGGCTCCACCGCGCGGACAGCCTCGATCGCGGCACGGAAAGCAGTCGATTCGACGTTCAATGTCCCTCCCGGGTCGAGCCGGGCGATCCTGTGGTGGGATCGCCCGGCGTGGCGATGTCAGTTGCCGCGGACCTCGGCGGCGGCGGCGACCAGGTGTCGTAGGGACGCCTCGACCTCCGGGTAGGCGCGGGTCTTCAACCCGCAGTCCGGGTTCGCCCACAACCGTCGGGCCGGCACGGCCGCGACGGCCCGACGCAGCGCCTCGATCACCTCGTCACGCGGCGGCACCCGGGGCGAATGGATGTCCCACACCCCGGGGCCGACACCCCGGCCATAGCCGATCGCGGCCAGGTCGTCGAGGACCTCCATCTTCGACCGGGACGCCTCGATGCTGGTGACGTCGGCGTCGAGGGCGTCGATGGCGCTGATCACCTCACCGAACTCCGAGTAGCACAGGTGGGTGTGGATCTGGGTGTCGTCGGCGACGCCGCTGGTGGCCAGCCGGAACGCGCCGACGGCCCAGTCCAGGTACGCCTTCTGGTCGCTCTTGCGCAACGGCAGCGTCTCCCGCAGCGCCGGCTCGTCGACCTGGATGACCCGGATCCCGGCGGACTCCAGGTCACGGCACTCGTCACGTAGCGCCAACGCGACCTGGTCGGCGGTGTCCGCCAACGGCTGGTCGCTACGCACGAACGACCAGGCCAGGATGGTGACCGGACCGGTGAGCATCCCCTTGACCGGCTTACTGGTCAGCGACTGCGCATAGGTGGACCACTCCACCGTCATCGGCGCCCTGCGCGCCACGTCGCCGTAGATGATCGGAGGACGGACACAACGGGAGCCGTACGACTGCACCCAGCCGTGCTCGGTGGCCGCGAAGCCGTCGAGCTGCTCGCCGAAGTACTGCACCATGTCGTTGCGTTCCGGTTCACCGTGCACGAGCACGTCCAGGCCCAACTGTTCCTGCAGTCGGATGACATGCTCCACCTCGGCACGCATCCGCGACGCGTAGCCGGCGTCGTCGAGGCTGCCGGCCCGGTGCGCGGCACGGGCCTTGCGCAGCTCACCGGTCTGCGGGAACGACCCGATCGTGGTGGTCGGCAACTCCGGCAGCCCGAGCCGTTCCTGCTGGCGGGTGGCCCGCGTGGAGTAGTCGCCGCGCTGCCGGTCGGTGGGCCGCAGGGCGGTAAGGCGGCCACGGACATCGTCGTGACGCCACTGCGCCGGGGTGGCCGGCACCGGGGCGGGCAACGACGTGGCGCCGTCACGCAACGCCCGACCGAGCACGACCACCTCGTCGACCTTCTGCCGAGCGAACGCGAGCCGCTCGGACAGCCGAGGGTCGAGGCGGGTCTCCGCACCCAGATCGACCGGGACGTGCAACAGCGAACAGGACGTGGACACCGCCACGTGATCAGCAAGGCCAGCGACCGTCGCACCGACCGCGACGGCAGCCCGCAGGTCCGTACGCCAGATGTTGCGGCCATCGACCAGACCCGCGACGATCGTCTTACCGCCCAGCGGACCCGCGGCCGCAAGCCGACGCAAATTACCCGGCCCAGCCACCAGGTCCAGACCGACCGCCTCCACCGGAGTGCCCAACAGGGCCGGCAACGCGTCACCGAGCTCACCGAAGTAGGTCGCGACGAAGATCCGCGGCCGCTGCGCCAGCTCGCCCAGTCGGGTGTAGGCGTGCCGCAGCGCGTCGATCTCGTCCGGCGTGCGGTCGGCGACGTATGCGGGCTCGTCCAACTGCACCCAGGCCACACCCGCCTCAGCCAACGCGGTGAGGATCCGGGCGTACGTCTCGACCAGGTCGTCGAGGCGGGCGAACGGATCGTCGCCCTTGGCCAGCAGCAGGAACGTGGCCGGTCCCACGAGCACCGGCCGGGTGGTGATGCCCAGCTCAGCGGCCTCGGCATACTCCCTGAGGGCCTTGGCCGGATCGGCGGTGAAGACGGTGTCGGAGTCGATCTCCGGCACCAGGTAGTGGTAGTTGGTGTCGAACCACTTCGTCAGTTCCAGTGCCGGCTCGGCGTCCACGCCACGGGCCATGGCGAAGTAGGTGTCCAGCGCGGAGAGGCCCAGCCGGGCGAACCGGGTCGGGATCGCGCCGACGGCGACGGCGGTGTCGAGCACGTGATCGTAGTAGGAGAAGACGTTCGACGGAATCGCGTCGAGACGGGCGTCGCGCAGCGCACGCCAGACCTCGACCCGCAGGCCGGCGGCCGTACGTTCCAGACCGGCGGCGTCGACGCTACCGGCCCAGTACGCCTCCACCGCCTTCTTCAGCTCACGATTGGCGCCGATGCGTGGGTAGCCGAGCACGGTGCTCTGACCGAATGGGGTACTCACCTTGGGGGTCCTTCCCTCGAAGTGCCCGGCGGACACGGGAGGGAAGGCAGGTACACCTCGGGTACCGGCTTTCCGCCCAGGCCCTCCCGAGAGGCCGCCGGCAGCGCACACCGGCGGTGTGCGCAGCGCTGGCAGGTCTTCGGACTCGCGGGCATGACACCAGGTCGCCTACTGGCCGTCGCTTCCCAGACCTCACGGCCCAGTGCTCAAATGACGGCGGTCGTTCCCACTCACCGCTGCGGGGCAGTCCCGGTCTCCCACCGGGTTCCCTCTTACGACGTTCCGCCCATCCGGACGGGACGAACCAGCACCACCGGACATGGTACGCATCCGACACCGCTGTCCGGGCCATCGCGTCCGACCTGCGGGACGGCGGGCTGCGGACGCTGGTCGCTCGTGTTGCCGTCTCGCGGCGAGGGCTACACGGCAACGGTGACGTGCACGGCGTTGTCGTAGGCCGCTTGCAGTCGTTGGCTGGGGCGCGGCGCGGTGGGGTCTGGCCGCGGGATGCCCAGGTGGAGCTCGCGGAGCTCGTCCATCATCTCAGCCAGGAGTTCGGGGCCGCCGTCGCGTAGGAGTTCCGCGCGGGCACGCAAACGCGGGGAACCGTCTCGGAATTCGAGGCCCCATTTAGCCAGCACGACCATGATGCAATGCCATTAAGTTAAGGCGTCTGGGCAGGCCAGCCTGGGTATGGCGGGCCCGTCGTGGCGGGTGGTCCGGTCGGTGGGTCGTTTGACGCGGTAGGAGTTGTGGCGGGCGCGTTTGATGACGCGGGGGCAGCTGCGGTCGCGTCGGGGCGGGTTCGGCTGGTGGCGGATCTCGGTGAGGGCATCGTCGAGGGCGGTGGAAAGGTGCTCAGGGGGTAATGGCCGCCTGGTCGGTGACCTGGCGGCGTACGACGCGTAGGCCTTTGACGAACGACATGCGGTCGGGGTCGTAGCCGGCCGGGTCGGCGGCTTCCAGCAGCAGTGCGCGGATGGCGTAGTGGGCCAGCAGTAGTCCCCACATCTGCTGTTCGACCAGGTCAGGGACCTTCGATCGGAGGACTTCGCCGCGGCCGCGCAGGTCCGTCTTGATCTCGTTCAGAGTGGACTCTTCTTCCCAGCGCTGCTGGTAGGCACCCGCCAGTTCCATCGCGGGGACCTCGTGGTGGTCGGTGAGGGTGGTGACCACCACGATGAGTTCGCCGTCGGGGTTGCGGTCCGGGACGGTGTACTCGACCACCCTGACGAGGCGGGCGAGATCGGCCGGGATCTCCTGGCCGGTCCGGGCCTGCTCGACCAGCCTGGCCCGGCGTTGCGCGGACAACCCCGCCTTGAAGATCAGTGCCTGGTAGGAGCCGTCCGCGAGCCACCGCAGATGCCCGATGGACACGCTCGCGCCGACTCGCCAGGCAAGGTCCGCGCCGGTGGCGGCGAAGGAGTTGAACAGGTCGAAGGAGTACAGGCCCGCGTCGGCCAGGACCAGCATGCCCGGCCCGACCCGCCCGGCCAGATCCTTGATCAGGGTACGTTCCCCGGTGCGGCACGACCCGAGTACCGCCCCGACGATCGCGTGGCTGCCGCACTCGGCCAACGCCGCGATGTGCAGCTTCGGGTACGCCGACGCCTTCGGCCCCGACCCCATCCGGTCGAAGCGTTCCACGTTGGCCGGGGTGTCGGCCACGTCGAGGGTGGTCGCGTCGATCGCCATCAGCCGGCGCCGGGCCAGCCAGGCGCCCTTGGTGCCCGGTCCAGCCAAGGGCACGCACGCCCTGTCGAACAACATCTTCACCGGCTCGGCGCCCAGCCGCTGACGTGCCTGGGTGATCGCCGACGCCGTCGGGACCTGCCAGTCATCGTCCCAGGAACCAAGTCTGCGCAGGTTACCCACCAGCCGGCGCATCACCTCGTCAGAAGACTCGGCGCAGAACAACCCCATCGCGATCACGTAACGGATCATCACGTGCGCCGGCAGCCGCCGGACCCGCTTCTCACGCCGCCCGCTGCGGTTGAGTACCTCTTCCAGCAGATCCCGGTTGAACCGGGCCGACACCACCCCGAGCCCGATGTGATCGGTCAACCGGCCCTACGGCCGCAGCGACTCCACCCCAGACGACGTCACGCCACGGCACGGTACCGGCCCGCCGACCCCTAGTCAGCTCACCGCGCTGACCAGCACTGATGCCTTAACTGAACGGCATTGGACCATGATGGGTAGGACCTGGATCCCCGCCTCGGTGAGGGAGTACATCGCCCGCTGCCCTCGGTGGGCGTCCTCGCGGGTCAGCAGACCCGCAGCGGTGAGCTGCTTGAGCCGGCTGCTCAGGATGTTGCTCGCGATCCCCTCCTCGGAGCCCAGCAGCAGTTCACGGAAGTACCGGCGATTGCCGAACATGACGTCGCGCAGCACCAGCATCGCCCACGGATCGCCGAGCACCTCGACAGCGGTGTTGATCGGACATCCCGAACGCGGCGTCCTGTGCATCTGCCTTCCTCCCCGCGAGTGATTGCAATCTACCACCACGCCACCTAAAGTCGACACTGGTTGCAATCAGCAATCACTAGGGTCGGCGGCCGAGACCGGTGCACCGGCCGAAACCTTCTTCGCGGATACGTCCGCGCAGAACTCGCCGACGACCACAAGGAGAAACTCATGACTGCACGCTCACCGCCGGAACCGACACCCTGACCGGCACGGACTAGTGTTGTGTCTCGTAAATAGCTAGCCGTTTAGGTCGTGTGTCATAAGTGCCGTTCGAGGCGCCGGAGCCAGTTGTCGATCATGCTGATGGTGGCGGTGGCTTCGTAGCGCACTGCGAGTTTGTCGTAGCGGGTGGCCACGGCACGGTGCTGTTTGAGCAGGCTGATGCCGCACTCCACGGCGTGACGCTGCCGGTATGCGCTGGGGTCGAAGGCGGGTGGCCGGCCACCCGCCGAGCCCTTCTTACGACGGTTCGCGGCCTGGTCGGCCTTGACCGGGATGACACAGCCGATACCACGGCGCCGCAGGTAGCCGCGGTTGGCCTTGCTGCTGTACGCCTTGTCCGCCAGGACCCGCTGCGGCCGACACCGGGGCCGCCCGACACCGAGACGAGGCACCCGGATGCGGTCCAGCACAGTGGTGAACTGCGGGCTGTCGCCGCGCTGCCCACCGGTGATGACGAACGCCAGCACCATGCGGCCCTGCTCGCAGGCCAGGTGCAGCTTGGTCGTCAGACCGCCCCGGGACCGGCCCAGCGCGTGATCCGCCGGCTCGGCGGCGCTGCTGCCGCCCGGCGGCTCGACCTGCGTGTGACTGCCCCGGCGGGCGCCGGCGGCGTGCTGATGCGCCCGCACGATCGTGGAGTCCACACTCACGTCCCAGGAGATCAACCCGAGCGCGTCGGCCCTACCCTGCAACCCGGCCAGGATCCCCGCCCACACCCCCGCCCGCTGCCAGCGCCGGTACAGCCCGTACACCGTGCGCCAGTGCCCATAGCAGTCCGGCACGTCCCGCCACGGCGCACCCGTACGGACCCGCCACCTGATCCCGTCAATGAGCTGCCGCTTGCTCCACTTCGGCGGCCGACCCGGCTTCTTCCGCCCGGGCAGCAACGGCTCCAGCACCGCCCACTGCGCGTCGGTCAGGTCGTGCCGCCTCGTCACCACTACGCTGGCCACGAGGTCTCCGTGCAGATGGTTGTCTTGGTCGATAACCCATCTACCGGAGACCTCACCGCATATCGATCACCGACACACCCAGCCGATCACCTCACAGCAGGGCCACGGGCACTTATGACACACGGCCTAGTAGGCTTTGCGTGTGACACGTGCTGCCGCGCCGTTGGCGCTCGAAACAGGTCAGCGGGAACTGCTGGAGTCTCTTGCCAAGTCGCGTACGGTCGAGCATCGGCTGGTGCAGCGGGCGCAGGTGTTGTTGCGCGCTGCGGACCCCTCCCTGTCACGCTGATGTGAGACAGCCCGTCTACCAGGGGATACTCTTCCTGGACGGCCCTGAGGAGAGCACATCAGCATGACGTCGAGGCCCCATGAGAGTCTGGATCCGGACGCCCGGCCCCAGCGGCGGACATTCACCGCGGAGTTCAAGGCGAGGATTCTGGACGAGTACGAGTCGGCGCCGGATGCGGCGGCTCGCGGGGCGATTCTGCGCCGGGAACGGCTGTACGGTTCACACCTTCTCGACTGGCGCAAGGCGCGGGATGCCGGAGCCGCGGCCGGCCTGACGGACCGGCGGCAATCGGCTGCGCGGGCGGCGAAGAAGGCCGAGAACGCTGAACTTTCCCGTCTTCAGCGGGAGAACGCCCGCCTGCAGGCCGAGTTGAACAAGACCCAGACCGCGTTGTCGATCATGGGAAAAGCTCACGCGCTCTTGGAACTGCTCTCCGAGAGCGCGGATGCCGTGGCGATGCCGAACTCGTCCTCGCCGAGGCGCAGGCGGCGCTGACGCCGTTGTGGGGCATCGCGCCCGCGTGCCGGCTGACCGGCCTGTCGAGGGCGACGCTGTATCGCCGTAGTGCCCCGCCGCTGGTCTCCCGGCCACGGGCGCCGCGTAAGCCGCCGCCGTCCGCGCTGACCGAGCCTGAACGCCGGCAGGTCCTGGACCTGCTCAACAGCCCGCCATACGTGGATCTGGCCCCGGCGCAGGTGTGGGCCCGCGAACTCGACGAGGGCCGCTGGTGGTGCTCGGAGTCCACGATGTACCGGATCCTGCGGGCCGCCGGGCAGACCGGCGAACGCCGCAGCCAGGCCACCCATCCGGCCCGGACCAAACCCGAACTGGTCGCCGACGCCGCGAATCAGGTGTGGTCGTGGGACATCACGAAGCTGCGCGGCCCGGTCAAGGGCGTCTGGTTCCACCTTTACACGGTGATCGACATCTGGTCCCGCTACGTCGTCGGGCACATGGTCGCCGCCCACGAGGACGGCCAACTCGCCGAAGCGCTGATCGCCGACGCCGCCGCCCGCGAACGCGTGAACCCCGATCAGCTGACCGTGCACGCCGACCGCGGCGCCGCGATGACCAGCAAGACCGTCACCCAGCTGCTGACCGATCTCAAAATCGGCCGCAGCCACAGCCGGCCCAAGACCTCCAACGACAACCCGTACATCGAGGCCAGCTTCAAGACACTCAAGTACGACCCCACGTTCCCAGAGCGGTTCGGATCGATCCAGCACGCCCGACAGCACTGCGAAGCGTTCTACAGCTACTACAACCACGAACACCGGCACTCCGGGATCGGCCTGCACACCCCGGCATCGGTCCACCACGGCACCGCCGGACAGATCCGTGAACAGCGGCAACGCACCCTCGACGCCGCCTGGGCCGCACATCCCGAACGGTTCGGACGCCGCCGTCCCCAACCACCCCGGCTACCGGACCGGGCATGGATCAACAAACCCGACAACAGCCACCCGGAACAGGCCGTGACCTCGGCCGGAGCCCCTCTTCCACCAGCACAAAGCTAAACAAAATCAAGAAATTGTCTCAGTTGACTTGACAGGTTCCGGGATCTGTCGCAAGGACATGTCTATCGATGGCTCCACGCCTGTTTCCACTGCCGCCCGACTCGCCGCCTTCGCCCGTGTCGCGCCAATCAACCCATATGCGTTGCTGCCGGGTAGACGGCGGGAGTTTCACCCGCCGTCCCCCACAGATCCGGACGTGAACCTCTCGACTCATCCGGCTCGTGCCGTTCGGTTGTCAGGTCGTGTACCGCATCGCCCAGTGCGCGAACAGGTCGGGCGACCGTTGCCGGACGTCTCGTAGCCATACTCGAGCTCTGTCGTCGCTGCGTTTGAGTCGCTTGTACTTCCACTTCGCCCAGCGCATCAGATGACGATCGATGCGCTTGCCGATCGGGTAGACCGCGCTCGGGTAAAACACGGTGAAGTAGTTCAACCAGCCCCGAAGGACAGGGTTGACCTCTACGGCGAGGTCTGCCAGGTTGCCGGTCGTGCGTCGATGTAGCCGCCAGGACGCAATGCCGTTCAGTTAAGGCATCAGTGCTGGTCAGCGCGGTGAGCTGACTAGGGGTCGGCGGGCCGGTACCGTGCCGTGGCGTGACGTCGTCTGGGGTGGAGTCGCTGCGGCCGCAGGGCCGGTTGACCGATCACATCGGGCTCGGGGTGGTGTCGGCCCGGTTCAACCGGGATCTGCTGGAAGAGGTACTCAACCGCAGCGGGCGGCGTGAGAAGCGGGTCCGGCGGCTGCCGGCGCACGTGATGATCCGTTACGTGATCGCGATGGGGTTGTTCTGCGCCGAGTCTTCTGACGAGGTGATGCGCCGGCTGGTGGGTAACCTGCGCAGACTTGGTTCCTGGGACGATGACTGGCAGGTCCCGACGGCGTCGGCGATCACCCAGGCACGTCAGCGGCTGGGCGCCGAGCCGGTGAAGATGTTGTTCGACAGGGCGTGCGTGCCCTTGGCTGGACCGGGCACCAAGGGCGCCTGGCTGGCCCGGCGCCGGCTGATGGCGATCGACGCGACCACCCTCGACGTGGCCGACACCCCGGCCAACGTGGAACGCTTCGACCGGATGGGGTCGGGGCCGAAGGCGTCGGCGTACCCGAAGCTGCACATCGCGGCGTTGGCCGAGTGCGGCAGCCACGCGATCGTCGGGGCGGTACTCGGGTCGTGCCGCACCGGGGAACGTACCCTGATCAAGGATCTGGCCGGGCGGGTCGGGCCGGGCATGCTGGTCCTGGCCGACGCGGGCCTGTACTCCTTCGACCTGTTCAACTCCTTCGCCGCCACCGGCGCGGACCTTGCCTGGCGAGTCGGCGCGAGCGTGTCCATCGGGCATCTGCGGTGGCTCGCGGACGGCTCCTACCAGGCACTGATCTTCAAGGCGGGGTTGTCCGCGCAACGCCGGGCCAGGCTGGTCGAGCAGGCCCGGACCGGCCAGGAGATCCCGGCCGATCTCGCCCGCCTCGTCAGGGTGGTCGAGTACACCGTCCCGGACCGCAACCCCGACGGCGAACTCATCGTGGTGGTCACCACCCTCACCGACCACCACGAGGTCCCCGCGATGGAACTGGCGGGTGCCTACCAGCAGCGCTGGGAAGAAGAGTCCACTCTGAACGAGATCAAGACGGACCTGCGCGGCCGCGGCGAAGTCCTCCGATCGAAGGTCCCTGACCTGGCCGAACAGCAGATGTGGGGACTACTGCTGGCCCACTACGCCATCCGCGCACTGCTGCTGGAAGCCGCCGACCCGGCCGGCTACGACCCCGACCGCATGTCGTTCGTCAAAGGCCTACGCGTCGTACGCCGCCAGGTCACCGACCAGGCGGCCATTACCCCCTGAGCACCTTTCCACCGCCCTCGACGATGCCCTCACCGAGATCCGCCACCAGCCGAACCCGCCCCGACGCGACCGCAGCTGCCCCCGCGTCATCAAACGCGCCCGCCACAACTCCTACCGCGTCAAACGACCCACCGACCGGACCACCCGCCACGACGGGCCCGCCATACCCAGGCTGGCCTGCCCAGACGCCTTAACTTAATGGCATTGACCCAGGACGCGACCTTGCGGCTCATATCGGTCAGCTTCCCCGGGGCAACCGCGGGTAGGAACCCGGTCCGGGCCCTTCCGCGGATCTTGTCCCATGCCTTCCGGGGACGAAACGCGTACCCGCAGAACGTGAACGTCACCAGCTCGTAGTCGAGACGGCGCCGGTCGTCTTTGCAGTACACGATGCGCGTCTTGTCGGGGTGCAACTGCAACCCGATGTCCGCGAACCGACGATCGATCGCCTGACGCACCTGTTGCGCCTGACGTTCGGTCACGCAGTGGACCACCACATCGTCTGCGAACCGCTCGAACCCGACCCCGGGAAACTCACGGCCCATCCAGGTGTCGAAGCCGTAGTGCAGAAAAATGTTGGCGATCAACGGGGAGATCGGACCACCCTGCGGTGTCCCCTTGTTCCGATGGGTCAGGGTCCCGTCGGGCATCAGAATCGGCGCTCTCAACCAGCGCTCCACATACAGCATGACCCACGGGTGAGTCGTGTGACGCGCCACCGCCTTGAGCATCAAATCCCACCGCACGGAGTCGAAAAAGGCCTTGACGTCCAAATCGACGACCCAGTCCTTCTTGAAACACCGCTGCCGACACACCCGAATCGCATCAATCGGGGACCGTCCGGGACGATATCCGTAGGAGTCGTCGTAAACATTCAGGGCCACTCCGGGTGGTGGCCGTGAGTGGCTGTCTGTGATTGACGGGCTGGGTCGATCTTGACGGTGTGTCGATGCGCGGCCGGGTGCGATCGATGTGTTGTGATCGGTGGGTGCCGGGCTTGGAGGAGTTGTCGCGCGAGGAGTTGATCGGACTCACGCGACGGCTGATCGTTCAGGTGGAACAGTTGACCCAGGCGAACCGGGAGTTGACTGATCGGGTCGCGCGGTTGGAACGCCTGGTGTCGCGTAACAGTGGGAACTCGGGGATGCCGCCGTCGAAGGATGATGATCCGGGACGGACGCCGCCGGCGGAGGTGTCCACGCCGGTGCCGGCAGCCGGTGCTGGTAAGCGGTCGCGGGGTAAGCAGCGGGGTGCGCCGGGTGCGCAGCTGTCCTGGTCACCGTTTCCGGACGGCATTGTGGATCATTTTCCGGGCGGGCCGTGTGGATGCGGATCGGATCTGGCATCGGCGGCTGATCTGGGGGTTTACGCCTCGCATCAGCAGGTCGATGTGCCGGCGATGACGGCGACGGTCACCCAGCATGATCGGCACGCGGTGCGCTGCGGGTGCGGGGCGATGCACGTGGCGGCCCGCCCCGAGGGGGTGCCGGACGCAGGCGTCTCGTACGGGCCGAATCTTCAGGCGTGGTGCGTCTATCTGATGGTGGTGCACGCGATTCCGGTGGCCCGGTGCGCTGACCTGGTCGCCGCGTTGACCGGCTCGCGTCCGTCGGACGGGTTCGTCCACGCGTTGATCGGCCGGGCCGCGGCGGGGGTGGCCGAGTCGAACCGGATCATCCGCACGCTGATCGCCCTCGCGCATGTGGTCTCCTGCGACGAGACCCCGATCCGGGTCGGTGCCCGCAAGGTCAAGAAGTACCTTCTGGTCGCCTGCACCCGCCTCTACACCTGGTACCTGCTCGGTGACCGCAGCCTCGACACGTTCAAGGTGTTCGTCCTGCCGGACCTGACCGGGGTGGTCGTGCACGACCGTTACCAGAACTACGACGCGAAGATCTTCGCCCACCTGGTCCACCAACTCTGCGTAGCCCACCTGATCCGCGACTGTCAGGACGCCGCCGAGACCTACCCCGACGCGCACTGGCCGATCCAGATCCGCCAGGCGCTACAGGGACTCGTCCACGCCGCGAACCTCGCCCGCGCACAGAACCTGCCCGCGATCGGCGAACACATCGCCGGCCCGCTGATCGACGCCTACCGGCACGGCGTGCGGATCGGGCTCAAGGAGGTCGCCCGGGTGGACGGCCGTAAACAGCCGAAACACCGGGCACTGCTGGAAGACCTCCACGACCGAGAAGCCGACATCCTGCGATTCACCACCGACCTGCGCATCCCACCCACGTCGAACCAGGCCGAACGCGACCTACGGCCCGCGAAGACCCAGCAGAAGATCTCCGGACGGCTCACCAGCGAGAAGGTCACCGAACACCGCTACGCCATCCGCGGTTACGTCTCCACAGTGACCAAACACGGCGCGGATGTCATGACCGCCATCCGCGACGCCATCCTCGGCCGACCCTGGACACCACCCGCCTGGGCACCCGGCTAACCCACCACGAGCAACGACCGCCACCACCCATCACACACTGCCACCAACGGCTACGTCATGGAGTGGCCCTGAATGCTTACGAGTCGTCGTGGAACACCTTCTCCACCTCCGGCTCCAACACCAGCACCGCCACCGTCTGCGCCACCCGGTCGACCACATTGGGAATGCCCAGAATCCTGACCCCACCCTTCTTCGGGATCTCCACCGCCCGGACCGGGCCGGGGAAATAGCTGCCCGACGACATACGGTTCCACAGCCGGTAGAGGTTGTCAGCCAACCTCGTTTCGAACTGTTCGATCGTCACTCCGTCGGCCCCGGCCGCTCCGCCATTACCTTTCACCTTCAACCACGCGGCCCAGATCAGCCGCTTTGGGATATCGTGCGACTTGCCTGTCAACCCTGGCTGACTCACGCGGTTCCTCCCTCACGGTTGACCGCACAAACCAGCCTGAACGACCCCGCCCCTTCGCTCCCCAACCCACTGCGATACGCAGGCGGTTCACAGCTACTACGGGCGAGTCCGCCAGCGGCCCCGCATCGGTACTCTGCTCCTCGCGGTCTCCTCCGCTTGGAGTCCTCCCTCTCGCCGCCGGTCAACCGACGGACAGTATCGGGGTCCGCCTTCACACGTTCCGTATGAGAGCCTGGACCGGGCTCATGCTGCCTATATGCCGGACACCACCTGGGCAGTAAGCGGATATCCCCCAGGCTCATCCCGAGACTCACCTCCGGCCTCGGTTCTGATGTCGTCTGACTGAGTTTCGACACGTCAACGACAGAGAACTCGACGTTCATCGCTCATCTTCCCGGTCCATACCTGACGCGATCACAGTCACGCCTTCTCCAACGACGCTCAGGACGACGGTCTTCAGCCAACGCCCCTCGTGGTGGTTTGAAGCCTGCTTCCGCAAGCCGGCTCCGGAGGGCCAAACAACCTCCATCTCCCATACAGCACCGCAGTCCACGAGACCGTCATCAATCTTTGCCTCGCTTTCCACGTTCGTGTTCACAAGAGCTGATCTCAGCGACGCGAATGTGTTGATTGGTGCGACACGGGCGAAACTGTTGAGATCGGACGGTGCTGGAAGAGGACGCGGAGTCCTCGGTAGGTAGTTCTCACCACAAGATCACCTACACCATGAGGACTCCGCGTGATCGCCTATCGTGCCATGATCGATGTCCCCAGGGAACTCGTGCAGTACCTCGGCCGGCTGCTGGCCGCCGAACGCCGAGCCCGCGGAACCCGGCGTGACACCCGCGCCCTGACCTGCTTCCACCAGGCACTTCTCGTGCTCATCTGGTTCCGCAAAGCCGAGGACCTGACCCTGCTGGCCGCCGGATTCGGGATCTCCCGGGCCACCGCCTACCGCTACCGCGACGAGGGCGTAGCCGTACTCGCCGCCCAGGCGACCGACCTGCACACCGCTCTGCGTCGGGCCGCCGCCGACGGCTGGCCGTACGTGATCCTCGACGGCAAACTGTTCGACTGCGACCGGCTCACCGAGACCACCCTGTCCGTCAAGGGCGAGACCATCGTACGTATTCAGCTTGAGGTGAGTGGGGGGCCGGTTGTCCACTCTGGTCGATCGGCTGACATGATCATGGGGTGTCGTCCGTCCCGCAGGTCCCGCTCTCGTACGAGGATCTGGTCGCGATGCTGGTTGAGCTGCGGGAACGGGTTGATCGGTTGGAAGCCGAGAACGCTGAACTGAAACGCCGGTTGGGGATGAACTCCTCGAACTCGTCGAAGCCTCCCTCGTCGGACGGTCCGGGCCGTCCGGCCCGGCAGCCGGGTAAAGGCAGTGGGCGGCGGCGGGGCAAGCAGCCGGGAGCGCCGGGATGGACCCTCGAACTGGTCGCGGATCCGGATGAGGTCATCGAGCACCGGCCACAGCGGTGTGGCCATCCGGGTTGTGGGGCTCCGCTGGGTGATGGGCGTGAGTACGGGCGGCAGCGCCGGCAGGTGATCGAGCTGCCCGAGCGGCGGTCGGTGGTCGTTGAGCACCAACTGGTCGCGGTTGAGTGCGGCGGGTGCGGGCAGGTCAGCGAGCCGGTGGCACCCGGCGGGGTGTCCGGGCGGGTGCAGTACGGCGTCGGTGTCAAGGCCGCCGTCGTCTACGCGCGGGCCGTCCAGTTCCTGCCCTTCGCCCGGGCCGCCGCGCTGTTGGGTGATCTGCTCGGGGTGCGGGTGTCGACCGGGTTCGTGCACCAGGTGGTCGGTGAGGCGGCCCGCAGGCTCGGGCCGTTCGTGTCCCGCACGGCCGCGTTGCTGCACGTCCAGCAGGTGCTGCACGCCGATGAGACCCCGGCAAGGGTCGACGGCGGCTTCAAGTACGTGCACGTGGCCTGCACCCCTGAGCTGACCTTGTTCCACGTCGGCGGCCGCAGCAAGGCCGACATCGACGCCGGGAAGGTCCTGCCCGGGTTCACCGGCACCCTCGTGCGTGACGGCTACGCCGCCTACCGCCACCTGGCCGACGCCGATCACGCCTGGTGCGGAGCACATCTGATCCGCGATCTGCGCGGCGTGCACGAGTCCGACCCGGCCGGCCAGCAGTGGGCCGAGGTGATGGCGCAAACCCTGCTGATGGCCAAGAAGATGACCGAGCAGGCCGTCACCGCGGGCCGGGACGCACTGTCAGCCGACGAGATCAGTCACATCCGTGCCTGTTACGCCGGGGCCCTCGCTTACGGCCGCCAGCAGAACCCGCCCGATCGTGACGGCAAGCCGTCACGAGCCGGCACGCTGGTCGAACGCTTCACCGCCCACCGCGACATGATCCTACGGTTCACCGTCGATCTGGCCGTGCCCTTCACCAACAACCAGGCCGAACGCGATCTCCGCCCGGTCAAACTCCAACAGAAGATCTCCGCGACCTGGCGCACCCTGCAAGGCCTGGCCGACTTCGCCACCCTACGGTCCTACCTGTCCACCGCCACCAAACACGGCAAAGACGCCCTCGACGTGCTCGAACAACTCTTCACCACCGGACCATGGCTACCGGAACCGGCAATATCAAGCTGAATACGTACAGACCATCGACGCCTGGTATTCGGGAAAGCACCGCGACTTCGGCGCGAACATCCAAGCCGTCATGCGCCCGGACGGGCTACCGATCTGGACATCGGCGGCGATGCCCGGGCATCTGCATGACACCAGCTGCGCCCGCGAACTCGGCGTCACCGCCGCCCTGAACTGGTCCGCCGCCGAACTCGACCTGCCCGCCCTGGCCGACTCCGGCTACGAAAGCACAGGCCACGGCATCAAGACCCCGATCAAGCAGCCCACCGACGGCAGCCGCCTCGCGCCCGACAACCGCGCCTACAACCAGCTGCTCCGCGGCCTGCGATGGCAAGGCGAACGCGGCTTCGCCATCCTGATCGGACGCTGGAAGACGCTCCGCCACACGAACATCAGTAAACATTCAGGGCCGCCCTGCTTACGCATGAGGCGTGAGATGCGGCTGCCGTCAGGTCGCCGATAGGTCGTCCATCGTCAGTGGGACTGTAAAAACAACGGTGTAACTCCGATCAAGGGAGTAGCACCTGATGACGATCACGACCGATGCGGTGGACACTGCCGCTGTGCCCGGTGACGAGAAGGCCAAGCGGCCGCGTACGAAGACGACGCCAGGGGGTGTCGACCCGGCGCTGGTGTCACAGCTGGTGACCCAGGCTCGTGAGCAGGGGCTGCAGCTGTCCGGTGAGGGTGGGCTGCTGCAGCAGCTGACGAAGATCGTGCTGGAGTCGGCCCTCGATGGTGAGATCACCGACCACCTCGGCTACGACAAACACGACCAGGCCGGCGCGAACTCCGGCAACTCCCGCAACGGCAACCGGTCCAAGACGGTGCTCACCGATGTCGGGCCGGTGCAGATCGACGTGCCACGCGATCGAGCGGGCTCGTTCGAACCGGCCATCGTCAAGAAGCGTCAGCGCAGGTTGTCCGGGGTGGAGGACCTGGTGCTGTCGCTGTCGGCGAAGGGCCTGACCACCGGCGAGATCTCCGCGCATCTGGCCGAGGTCTACGGCGCCGAGGTCTCCCGCCAGACGATCTCCACCATCACCGACAAGGTGATGGACGGTATGACCGAGTGGCAGAACCGGCCCCTCGATCCGGTCTACCCGGTGGTCTTCCTCGACGCCATCAACGTCAAGATCAGGGACGGGAAGGTCGCCAACCGGCCGATCTACGTCGCTCTCGCGGTCACCGCCGACGGCCACCGAGACATCCTCGGCCTGTGGGCCGGCGACGGCGGGGAGGGCGCCAAGTTCTGGCTGCAGATCTGCACCGAACTGAAGAACCGGGGCGTCGACGACGTGCTCATGGCCGTCTGTGACGGACTGACCGGCCTGCCGGATGCCATCGGAGAGGTCTGGCCCCGCACCGTGGTCCAGACCTGCGTGGTGCACCTGCTCAGGAACTCGTTCCGCTACGCGGCCCGCCAGCACTGGGACGCGATTGCCAAGGCACTCAAACCGGTCTACACCGCACCGACCGAGGCCGCCGCTACCGAACGATTCCTCGAGTTCGCCGAGGCATGGAGCAGCCGCTACCCGGCGATCGTGAAGCTGTGGGAGAACGCCTGGGCCGAGTTCGTGCCGTTCCTGGCCTTCGACGCCGAGATCCGCCGGATCATCTGCTCCACCAACGCCATCGAAAGCGTCAACGCCCGCATCCGCCGCGCCGTCCGCGCCCGCGGACACTTCCCCAACGAGCAAGCCGCCCTCAAGTGCGTCTACCTCGCGGTGATGAGCCTCGACCCGACCGGGCAAGGCCGCAAACGCTGGGCCACCCGCTGGAAGAGCGCACTCAACGCCTTCGACATCACCTTCGACGGACGCCTGTCCGCCGGCCGCAAGTAGAAGATCAACCAACCCCAGTTACACCGTTAACTTGACAGACCCCCCGCTCGCTCGCACTGGCCGAGCCAGTACGAACTTCCAGCACCGGGATGCCGACAGTGAAGGTCGGGCTTGGGGCTACATGTTGATCCAGCTCACAGGGGCCGGTCAGCTCGCGCCATCGGAGCACCACACACGGGTTCGTCGCCCCGAGAGCGCAGCCAAAGTGGACATCCGATTCGCACGCCGGCGATCTACCCTGAGGGCTGATGACTCGGGCTTGCGGGAGGGTGAATGCCTACGGCGGCGGACTATCTCGCGGTCACCCCGTTCGCGGCCCGTGCCCAATGGCGCTCGATCGTCGTACGCCCATGGGCGGTCGAGGGCCGTCGGCAGGTCGCCTTCACCCCGGTGGAGACGCTGCTGTGTTTGGCCGCGAGCCTGCTGGTCGAGCACCGCCGCTATGGCGGTTCGACCGCGCACCGTGCCGAGGAGCCGGTCCCCAGCCTGGCCCAGCTGTTCAAACGTCCCAACAGCAGCATCCTGGCGAAGATGGCCAATCTCGATGGCAGCCGCCGCAACGGCGCCCGACACGAGGTGGAGGTCGCCGCCCGCCTGCTCGGCGGTCAGGACGAGCTGGCATCCGTGTATCGGATCATCGTGCGAGCGGCCCGCGATGTCGGCGTCACGGCCGAGGACCTGCCCGATTTTCTGTACCTGGAGCATGACGACGCGCCGCTGATCCTGCTCGGCCAGGACGAGTTGAGGACCAGTGACATTGTCGACGCTGTCCAGACGGAGCACCCTGGCATCACCGACCAGGTGACCGAACTGCTCCTGATCGCCGCAGCGCGTGTCGGGCAGCATCGTTTCGCCCGCGACGTGCTGCGCAATCACGGCCACCGTTGCGTGTTCTGCGGCCTGTCAGTGACCGTCGACGACCGACGGGCACCGCGGATGCTCGTCGCCTCTCACATCAAGCCGTGGCGGGACAGCGGCCCGCGCGAACGCCTCGACGTCGCCAACGGCCTCACTGCCTGCCCGACACACGACGTCGCGTTCGACACTGGTCTGCTCACCGTCAACGGCGGACTACGCATCCACATCCACACCGACCTGCACCGCAAGATCGACACCGACCCAGCCCTACACGCCGCGTTCGGCCGGCCACCCCTGGCCGAACGCCTCCTCCTGCCCGCTGACGCCCTGCCACCCCAGCGCGCCTACCTCGACTGGCACCGAACCCACGTATACCGCCACGCACGAACGACTTGAGCGAGTTGTTCTGCAACCGCCGTGCAAGCATCGGCACGGTCGGATTTCAGAGCGACGCTGGCACAGTCAACAACAAGGCGTCCATCACCTTGTCGGTGATAGTGGAGATCGTCTGGCACCGCTGCGGAACCCGCAGACAGGGCAGGCGGGATCATCCCCGCGTGCGCGGGGAGCAGATCGCGGAGTGGGAGGCGGCGGAGCCGACCACGGGATCATCCCCGCGTGCGCGGGGAGCAGGGGCACGCCCTCATAGCGGACGTAGCCCGGCAGCGGATCATCCTCGCGTGCGCGGGGAGCAGTAGCAGCCGTCCTGACCGACCACGGCCTGCGTGGGATCATCCCCGCGTGCGCGGGGAGCAGGTGGGCGTCTCGGACCACAATGTCTATCTGGACGGATCATCCCCGCGTGCGCGGGGAGCAGTTCGGGCTCGGCAAAGAAGGCGAGCCCGTTGTGGGATCATCCCCGCGTGCGCGGGGAGCAGGCATACCGCGAGCCAGCCAAGCCCCCGAGTGCGGGATCATCCCCGCGTGCGCGGGGAGCAGCGTCAACTACACCACCTCGGGCGGCCACACGGAGGATCATCCCCGCGTGCGCGGGGAGCAGGCCTCTGGACACACCACGAGTCGCGCGGCTACAGGATCATCCCCGCGTGCGCGGGGAGCAGGCCAGCTCCGTCCACAGCTCGTGAGGAAACTGGGGATCATCCCCGCGTGCGCGGGGAGCAGCGGCTGGCAAGAAGGCGAAGCGTCAGTCCTGACGGGGATCATCCCCGCGTGCGCGGGGAGCAGCTCTTCGATCGACGGGGCGTAGGCGGTGTCGCAGGATCATCCC
Organism: Micromonospora craniellae; assembly: GCF_014764405.1. NCBI lineage: Bacteria > Bacillati > Actinomycetota > Actinomycetes > Micromonosporales > Micromonosporaceae > Micromonospora > Micromonospora craniellae. The sequence continues at coordinate 168,519 of NZ_CP061725.1, forward strand.
CGCGTGCGCGGGGAGCAGACACCAGCCGTCGCACACGCCCTGATCAGGCGGGGATCATCCCCGCGTGCGCGGGGAGCAGCGCACCAGTAGCCGGGGCCGACAGCGCGCCGAGGGATCATCCCCGCGTGCGCGGGGAGCAGGCGTTGAGCACCACGCTGCGGTCGTCGCCCGCGGGATCATCCCCGCGTGCGCGGGGAGCAGGGTGGCCTTGCGCGGACTCATCGGGCCGCCGCCGGATCATCCCCGCGTGCGCGGGGAGCAGCTGCACATGGCAGATCGGGGCGTCGCGTACGACGGATCATCCCCGCGTGCGCGGGGAGCAGAGTTCGGGGTCGGCGGCGATGGTCCGCATCTCGGGATCATCCCCGCGTGCGCGGGGAGCAGGGGAACACTGTCGGCCAACTCGAACTCCGCCCGGGATCATCCCCGCGTGCGCGGGGAGCAGGCGTCGGGAGTCGCGGACCATCTGCCCGACCAGGGATCATCCCCGCGTGCGCGGGGAGCAGAAGTTGCCGCCGGTCCACATGACCACCATCGCCGGATCATCCCCGCGTGCGCGGGGAGCAGTACGCGCCGTCGCCGTCGATCTCGTGGCCCAGCGGATCATCCCCGCGTGCGCGGGGAGCAGCTCGGGTCGGTGAGTACCTTGTCCAGTGCGGCCGGATCATCCCCGCGTGCGCGGGGAGCAGGCGGGCTGCCAGCAGGTCGGTGATCGACACGAGGGATCATCCCCGCGTGCGCGGGGAGCAGCAGCTCCCACTCGTGCAGGTACGTGATCATCGTGGATCATCCCCGCGTGCGCGGGGAGCAGCGCAGCAGCACCCCCGGCTTGAACACCTCGCCCGGATCATCCCCGCGTGCGCGGGGAGCAGGCCCGCAGTCGGGGCCGACGCATCGGGGTGATGGGATCATCCCCGCGTGCGCGGGGAGCAGTCGCCTCGGGCGCGGGAGGTGTTGGCGGTCGAGGGATCATCCCCGCGTGCGCGGGGAGCAGCCCGCGAAGGAGCCCATCCAATGACCATCTACCGGATCATCCCCGCGTGCGCGGGGAGCAGAACGTGGTGCGGGTTCGGTATGGCGCCAAGCCGGGATCATCCCCGCGTGCGCGGGGAGCAGAGTTACGGTCTTCGGTTCCATTGCTCTGCCTCGGGATCATCCCCGCGTGCGCGGGGAGCAGACTTCTTGACCTGCGGCCCTAAAGATCAAGTGCGCTGTTTTTATTCACTCGGCGTTTCAAGATCACCAGTTCCTTCGTACGGAAGTTGGGCCGTTCACGGTATCGGGGCAGCACGGGCACGACGCGTCTGGATCGTACCGCCGACGTCGGCTGGTGGGCGCAGCTCCAGCTTCCATGGGGCTGGTTGCTGGCCGACCGGGGCTTACGAATCCGTCTCGCCACGGCTTCGGTCCGTCCCCACGGGGCCGCCCGAGTTGCGGCGTCCGAAGCGCCGACGTTTCGCGGCTTTGCTCCAGCCCCGGGGCAGGGCGGGGTTGTACGTCGCACGATCGGTGGGACGGCGGATCAGGGCGATTCCGTCGAGGTCCACGGGCTGCCAGTGATGATCGTGCACATGGAAGCCCAGCCGCTGCTCACCCGGCTGTTCATAGACGAGCAGCGCCCGGCCCGGCCCAGCCATCTCGACGACCTTCGCCCACAACCGGTCCCGAATCCGACTGTTGACGTGCCCCACGTAGACGCCTGCCGATATTTCCAGCAACCACTGTGTCAGGTGTCCGCGCAGCCCCTCCGGGCAGGCGGTGAGGATGACGACGGTCATCAGAAGTCTACCTCCCCGGCGTAGTTGCGCCCGCTGGCCAGTTCGTAGCCGCCTTCGTCCCACAGGCGGAGGGTGCCGTTCTCCGGCTCCTCGTCGATCGGCTCGTCGTCAAGTCCCTCGTCGTCGATCGGTCCGGTGGGATGGGGACCGAGCAACAGGCTCCGGATGTCGCGTACGCACCGTTCGAGGAGCGCGCCGCCGTGGACCCGGTCGCGGACGGCGCGGCGGGTGTCCGCACCGATGTCGGTCGATCCACCGGCGGCGATGTCGAACGCGACCGGGATGGTGATCTCGGCCTTGTAGAGGTCGGCGATGTCGTACACGAAGGATCGGTCGTGACCGGTGTGGACGAACCCCAGACCGGGTGAGGCGCCGACGGCGACGATGACGGCGTGCACGACGCCGTACAGACAGGCGTGGGCCGCCGACAGCGCCTGGTTGACCAGGTCGCTGCCGCCGAAGTCCTCGGGATCGTACTCACGGTTGTTCCAGGTCACGCCGGTCCGCTTGGCGTGCTCGCGGTAGCAGCGGCGTACTCGGGCTCCTTCCTTGCCGCGAAGTTGCTGCATGGTCAAGGCGCTGGTGTCGTCGTCGGGAAAGCGCATCCGGTACATCGCCCTGGCCACCTGGAGACGCCGTACGCGGTGGGATACCGCGGTGGCCTGGGCGACGAGCAACCGGCTGGATCGGGCGAGCGCGCGTCCGTGGGCGTAGTAGCGGACGCCCTGCTCGCCGACCCAGATCGCCGTGGCGCCGTTGTCGGCGAGAAGCATCATCGCCTGTTGGGTGATGCTGGTTCCCGGCCCCAGCATGAGCACACCGAGGGTCGCGGCGGGGATGTGGACGACACCTTTGTCGTCGGTGGCGGTGACCGCGTTGCTGTCGCGGTGGATGACGCACCGTTCGAGGTAGATGAAGCTGACACGGTCCTGGGCGCGGTTGAGGTCAGCCAGTTCCGCCGGTGGAACGCCGGGGATCTTCACGGGCCGGTCTGGGCGGGCGCCAGGGTCAACAGCCCGCAGCCGTACGCCTTGGCGGGTCCGATGCCACGGACCAACGTACGGCGGAAGGCATCCGTGTCGGTCACCTGGAGAACGCCGTCGTAGGTTGCCGTGGTGAGTGTCACGGTGCCCATCGCGCGCTTGAAGGACTGCGTCTGCCGTCGGTGCAGACTCAGGTTGGCCCGACCGTCGTGCTGCGTCGCCACCGTGAAGCCGTGCCGCTGCGCCCGGCTGGTCAGCCACTCGACCTGCTCCGACTCCCGCAGGTAGCCGAAGCGCTGGGTGTCCTTGGCGTCGGCGGTTCTGCGTCCGCTGTGCGTCGGGTTCGCGGTGAGCCGGAACGCCCAGCTCTGGCCCGCGCCCAGCGAGGCGAGCAGCCCCTCATAGTCCCGGGTCACCCAGGCATCACCGATGGTGGGCCAGCCGGCCTGCTCGACCAGATGGGTGAGATCGGGCCGGCCGGGACTGACAACATAGAGGTGGACGCTTGTCGTGCCGGTGGTGTCGAGACGCCACAGGGTCCGGCTGCCGGCACGCTCGTAGTCCTCGACGACCGGAAACGCGGCACGGACCGCGCCGTGCATGGCATGCGCGGAGGAGAGCAACTTGCGCGCGTTGCGACGCGCCGGGTTGATCTGGAATCGGGTGAGGTACATGCTCAGCCTCCCAGCAGACTCAGCGGGTCGTGCTCGGCGACACCGGCCCGCTCCGCGAGGTCGTTGGTGACATCGACGTGCCCGCGCAGAACCGATCGCCAGGTGTGCTGACGGTGTGCGGGATCGAAGCTGACCGGCTCGTCGGGCACCGTCTCGATGGCCTGCTCACCCGGGCGGGCATCCCTGATGATCTCCAGCCGTACGCGGTGTGCCGCCTTCTTGCGGTGCCATTCGGCCGCGAGCCACGGCCACTGCGTCAGTGCGTCGTCCAGGTTCCCGTCGTGTACGCCGAGGTTGACCGGACCGACCGGCGGACACGAGCGGCGCCCCAGGTAGAGCGGGAACTGTGGCCGGTCCAGGGCGTCCGCCAGGCCGTACAGCAGTTCCTGTGGACCGCTGACGGCGGCGAGGAAGACCGCGTCGGACAGGTAGAAGCGGTAGGTCAACGGCGCGCTGCGGCGGCCGTCGAGCGATCGGGCGGTCTGGAAGTCCCGCAGGATCTGCCCAGGCTGGTCCAGCCGCACCCCGAATTCCAGGCCGAGCAGCTCGGTGAGCGGCTCGGTGCGTCGGAGGCCCCTGGCGGCGGCGAGCAGCCCGATCACTCCGCTCTTGGTGGGTGCGACCTCGGTGCCGACCTTCTACGGATCCGCGAACGGCCGCATTTCCTCAGGCGGTACATTTCCTACTCACCGCAATCGTGATCGTCTACAACTGACCCGCCAGCGCCAACAAAAAGGCGCGATCAGGGCGTACGGGCGGGGGCGAGGCTGATCAGACCGCACCCGTACGCCTTCCCGTGACCGATGCCCTGCCGAACCGCCGTACGAAAGGCGTCCGCGTCCGTGACGATCAAATGGCCCTCGAACCGTACGGGCATCACGGTGATCGGTCCTCGATCGCCCGGACGGGCTTGGCCTGCCTGTGGAAGGCACGGTGACGGTGATACGTCCGGCTGACCGTTGTGCGCGGTCGGCACGACGAAACCGTGCTGGTTCCCCTTCCGGATCAGCCATTCGATCTGCTCTTCCGGCTTGTGCCGGGCGATCCGCTTGCCCCGGGGACGCTTGCCGCCCTCGACCGGTGACTGTGTAGCGGTGGCGGGCCGGATGACGCTGCGGGTCGGGTTGCCCACCAGCCGGAAGGCGAATCGTCGTCCCGGGGTGATGGCGTCGAGGAGCGGTTGCAGGCTGCGTACCTGGGCGGGCTCGGTGAGGTAGTCGGCGGTCAGGCGGCTCCAGTCGGGCTTGGAGTTGCTCTGCACGTACTGCACGAAGCCGCGGTGGACGGTGTCGAGCCGCCACAGCACGGCTTGGGACTGCCGGGCGGGTCCTTCGTCGGCCAGGTCCGGCCAACCGGACATGACGGTCCGGTGCATCTGTCGAAGGTCGGCGTGGTCGCGGCGGAAGTCACGCGAGTACACGTTGACCGTCAGCTTGCTGAGGTACACGAGAGGTCCTTCGCAGTGATCAGGTCGTCGGTCAGGTGCACGGTCCCGGACCGGACCGTGCGCGCGGCGTATCGCCGGTCGTCGGGCGTGAACGACTTGGGAACGTCCATCCGCAGTTCGGCGTCCGGATCGGTCAGGTCGCAGTCGATAACCGTACGCAGCGGTTGCCGGTCGGGACGCCTGCGCTCGGCCGCGCGGACTTCAGGCCGGTCCTCCAGCCACGGGTGAGTGGCGAGGACCATCTCCAGCGGTTGCCTCGTCAGTCCCTGGCCCGTGAGAGCCCCGTCGTGATAACCGTTGGTGAGCAGCGGCCGGGCCGGCGGGAAGGCACGCCGACCGAGGAACAGTGGCCAGACCGGCGCCCGCAGCGCCCGTTGGATCTGATCGAGGCGATCCTCGTCGGCATCGGTGAGGACGACGAGGAAGAGTGCATCAGCGAGATAGTAGCGGTGGCTGAGAGCCGTACGATGCCCGCCGCCGGCCGTGGTCGGCACATTCTGGGTGACGTGGAAGTCGCGTTCGAGGATCCCCTCTCGGTCCACCCGGACACCCATCCGCAGCGTGCTCAGCTCGGCCAGGCAGTCCGACTCGTCGCGCGGAACACCGAGGGCTGCGGCGATCAGCCCGACGACGCCGGACTTCGTCGGCTCCCGCGCGGTGTCCCGGATGCTGCCACGCGAACGGGTGCCCCAGGACTGCATCGGCGCGTCGAGGCAGAGGGCGATCGAGTACACCGTCAGCCCTTCGTCGCGGCCAGCACCCGGGCCACCAGTTCGTACCGGCTGGGTGCGACCTCTCTCTCGTCGAGCCCCGCCACGTCCGCCGTGATCGAAGCGGCCACCACCGCTCGGAGGTCGTCCTCGCCGTAGAACCGGCGTAGCCGATTGAAGTGGCCGAAGAGCTGTTGGGTGGAGGTCACCATCAGGTCGTTGCCGGTGACCGGCTTGAGGAAGGCGTTCGCCAGGTTCCAGGCGCTCCTGTCCCGCACGACCACCAGCAGCGTCTCCGGCGGAGTCAGGGCCGCCGTCGAGTTCTGCTTGCCGCTCGGCACGGCGTCGATGAACGCCTCCAACCAGGCCCTCGTCGCTCGTCCCACCAGTTCGGTGTCGCCGCTCAGATTGCTGGCGAGCTGGTCGAGGTGCAGGTTGGCGTAGCGGTAGTAGCAGGCGGAGTTGAAGTCGACCGTGCCGATCATGTCGGCTCCTGACTCGTCCTGCGGCTGGAGGTCGTCGACGGCGGTGTAGTAGTCGTACTCGTTGACCACGGCGTGGGTCGAGATCGCGTGCGCGACCTGGGAGGCCGCACTGACGTTGAAGTCCTTGTTGTCCGCGATCATGCGGCCGAAGAGCGCGATGTCCACGACACGACTGGCGTCCAGGATCCGGGCTGCTGCATCAAGCGTCGCCTTGTCCGGCTTGACCTTGCTCGTCTTCTCCTCGGTGGCATCGGCCTTCTTCTTCTCGGCCGCCTTCGCCCGGCCCACCGCGTCGGCGGCCAGCCGGTCCCAGTCGCGCTCGCAGTACTCGGCGAGCAGCGTGGCCGCTTCGGTGCCGACGAAGAGGAGATACTCGCTCAGCGTCTTGCGCCGCTTGTCGAGCCCGAAGCCGAGGGCGAGCAGTCCCGACGAGGCCACCGCGACGGCTTCCTCAAAATCGCGCTGGTGCTCGTCCTTGAGCAGCCCAGCGGCCTGCTCCACGAGTCGCTTGGTGCGCACCCCGGTCTCGTCGGGCCTCAGCCCGTAGCGGTTGAAGAGCAGCCGGGCGGCGCGCTTGAGCGACTGGCTCGAAATTCGACCGCGAACCTGGCCGCCGAAAGTGGCCGTCTTCGGTTGTCCGACGTCGTCGCGGTTGAGGTTGCTCACCGGGAAGGACTGGAGCAGGTGCAACTCGATGATCACTGGTTCTCCTGGCTACGCGTTGACCGGCGCGGCAGCGACGCCTTCGGCCGGGTCGGTGTGGGTGCGGTCGGTGGGTGCGGTGGGACGCTTGGGCCGGTGGTACTCCCTGGCCCAGCGCAACCGGGTCCGGTGTGCCTGCTCCGCTGACTCCTGCATGTCCACCATGTCGGCCAGCAGCCGGTGGAAGTCGACAGCGACGTCCTCGGCACGGAGAAGTTGGATGGCCTGCCGGAGGTAGTGCGGCAACGCGGGCGGGTCGACCGAGAGCAGCTGGGTGAACCGTCGCGCCGCTGTGGACCGCTTGTCGACCAGGTTGCGCATCGCGAGGCCGAGGCCGCGTCCTCGGGCCGTGCCATGTGGGTGCAGGGCGAAGAGACCGGCGACGAGCAGCCACACCTGCTGCTCCCGCTCGGGCGGATCGTGCGGGAAGACGACGTCGTACGCCTCGGCTTCCTGCCGTCCACCGGTGAAGGACCGCCGCAACCGGGCAAGCGTACGACGGGCCTCGGCGGACTTGTGCGGGTTGCCGGAGTCGACGGCGTAGTGCAGCGCGTAGAGGCTGCGCACGAACGCGTCTCGCCGTTGACCCACCGTCGGTGCTGTATTCATGAGCGCCGTCTCCTACTCGACGTAGCGGGCGAGGTAGCCGCGGTATCTGGGGCGGATGTCGTGGTCGAGTTGGTCGAGGAACTGCTCGTAGCACTGGCTGGCGACGTCGAGACTGCGACCGTGTCGCAGTGCGCGCTCGGCCCACCGCTCGGCGGCCTCGGAGGCGATCCGCCTGACCGCGTGCTCCCAACCGTCGGTGGACGGGCGCGGGCTGATCTCCGCGTCCAACGCTTCGGCGAGGGTGTGCAAGAAGGCGTCGAAGGGCCCGGAGAGCAGTGGCCAGTACGTCAGGTCGAGACCGACGGACGCGGTCGACCTGAACTCCGCACGGTACTGCCGCTCCATCTGGTTGAGCGCGCTGCCGACCTGGTTGGCCAGTTCGATACTGCGTCCGATAATCACGCCGGCCACCTGATGGTCGGAGCGCAACAGCGCGACCGGGGCCGCGACCGTCTCCTCCATGGTCTGCTGCACGACCGAACCCTTGCTGTCGAGCTGCTGCCCGAAGACCCGCAGGGTGTAGACGGCCTTCCGAGGGATCACGTCCTTCACGACCATCGCGGCGACATGATCGAGGGCTAGTGGCCGCTGCCAGTGCCGATCCTCGGAGGCAACCGGGGCGAGCAGCATCTCCTGGCTGAACCGCCACACCCCCCGGTGCTCCTGGAGCCGTACAGCGTACCAGGGGCCGTACTTGGGTGTGGTAGTGCCCCTCCTGGTGGTGCGGGCTTCTCTGATCCTCGGTCGGCGGTGGGCGGCCATCCACTCGTGATCTTCCAGCTCACCGGAGAGCCGGGTACCGGGGGTGATCACCACCCGGTCGACGTACGTCTGGCCGTCGACCCGCCGAGGCACCAGCCACACTCGGCGTGACGGCCAGGTGAGCAGGTCGGTCCAGCCCTTCGGGTGTCGCCGCGCTGGCTCTGGGTCGGGCGGCGGTGCCTCCCACGCCGGACGGTCGTCCAGGTCGGTCGTCCGGGGGCTCTCACCCGGCCGGTACGGCACGAGGTTGAGCAGCAGCGTCTCCTTGAGCGTGCTTCCCTCCACCAGGACCATTCCCAGGCCGTTGACCGGGGCGGCCTGGGAGGACTTGTCCTTCGCATACGGGGTCTTCATGCCGCCCGGGTCGTACGCCTGGAGGGTTACCAGCCACCGCGCGGCCTCGGCGGGCGTCAGGCGCACCTCGGCCTGCGCGGTGGTGTGGTCGAAGAGGGTGGTGTTGTTGCCGACCGCCCGGTAGGACACCAGCTTCGCCGCGCTGGACGCCGGGACACCGGCCACCGCCGGGCACTGGAGGAACGGCTGGACGGCGTCGAACAGCTCGAATCGGTCGGCGTGCAGCTTGGGTCTGGGCAACTGCTTCGCCCGCCACAGCCCTTCCCATTCATCGTCGTCGGCCGGGCCGTAGACCCGGTGCATCAGTGCCAGGACGAGTCGGTGCAGGGCGGCCGTCATCGGCGGACTCTGGCCGAGGATGCGGCGGATCTCGTGCGCCTCCGTCAACAGGGTCACGAGGTCGACGTCCTCGTGCGTGCCGTCCATCCACAGCACCGGCACCCACGGTTGCGTGGTCAGGTTGAAACGCACCGGCTCACCCGTCCTGGTCGTCATCGTCAAGGTCCTCGACCGGGCTCAAGACGCGCAGGCCGATCGCGTCGGAGTAGCGCACCGCCCACGCGCCCACCGTCCCCACCCCGTCACGCACCACGATCGGGTGAGAGTCGATGAGCCACGGCGAGGCGGCGAAGGTCGCCGGCACCGGGATCGCGCGCAGCGCGTCGAGCACGGTCGCCGGAGTTCCTTCGATCGCCGTAAGCCGGACCGTCGAGTCGAGCAGTTCGGACAGCGACTCCGGCCCAGGGGCCTGCCCGTCGGCGAGGTCGACGGGGCGCAGGCCCGCCACCGGCACCGTCCGCCCGTTCTCCTCGCGCAGCACGACCACGTCGACCCCATCGCCGAAGACCGAAGTCCCGCCGTACTCATCCATCGCGGCGGCTCCGTCCGTCCGGCTTACGGGTGTGACCGCTGTGGCGTGGGTGTCGGGTGAGTTCACGGAGCGCGTCCGGCACCGTCGGGGGCGGGAGATAGAGGGCCTTGGCCATGTCGTGGTCGGCGCGTTGCGCCCGGTCGAGCTTCTGTTGCGCGCGGTGCCATCGAGTCTGCCAGCCGGCCGGGTACACGATCCGGTCCGGCTCCGAATAGACGGCGTCCACCATGTCCGGCACGTCGTCGGGCATCCGCAGCTCCTGCCGACCACGCAGCAGGGCCCAGGTCCGCAGCAGAACCGCATCCTGATAGATGTTCGTGGTGTACAGCGGCCAGGTGGGGCCCGCATCGTTCTCGGTCACCCCCACCACCGCGAGGGTCGGCGGTGACTGAGGATCGATCTTCCGGAATCGGTGCAGCCGCCCGGCCCGCTGGATCAGGCTGTCGACCGGCGCCGGATCACTCACCATCGCGTCGAAGTCCAGGTCGAGGCTCTGCTCCAGCACCTGGGTCGCGACGACGACGAACCCCCCCTGCGGTGCCCGACTGCCGTCCCGGCCGAACCGCTCGCGCAACTCCTGCTCCACCGTGGCGCGCACCGCCGCCGTCAACTGACCGGTCAACGCCACGATCTGCGGTCGCTTCGAATCGGGCAGCCCGTTCGTCGCCTCTTCGAGCATCGCCACCGTGTGGTCGACCCGCCGCACGAGGTTGTGCACCACGGCGACGCCCCGTCCTACACGCGCCTGCCGCAGCACCCACTCGATGAGGTCGGCGTCGGTGAGCTGGAGCAACGCGATGCGCCGATCCGCGTTGGTGTCGGAGGCTTCCGCCTGCACGACCTCGGGGACGCCCCGGTCGTCAAGCCAGAGCGCATGCGGGTAGGTCAGCGCGGGCAGGCTCACCTCCACCTCCTCGGGACGTGACCGCCGGACACCGGCGTACCAGTGGCGGAGCAGGGCCTCCCGGCGGACCCGGGGCAGGGTCGCGGACAGCAGAATCACCGGCACCCCGAGCCGGCCCATCCACCACAGGATGCGGTCCAGGATCGTCGACATGTACACCTGATAGCCGTGGACCTCGTCGAGGATCAGCACCCGGTTGGAGAGCCCGACCAGCGGCACCGGAGCCCACGAGGACCGGATGCCCCCTTGCAGGATGCGGTCCACGGTGCCCACGGCCAGCGGGGCGAGTAGCGCCTTCAGCCGGGTGAACCACTCCCGCACGGCGGCGTCCTGAGCGCCGGCAGGATCGTCGGTGCCGACATGCTCCGCCGCGATCGGTTCCGACCGGGCCGTCCGAGCGCGCCGGTCGGCCAGGTGCTCGGCAGCGGTGCCGTGCAGCAGCTTCACCGACAACGTCGGGTCGACGCCCGCCACCAGCGCGTCGACCTCGTCGAACACCTGGTTGCTGGTGGCCCGGGTGGGCATGGCGACAAAGAACCCGGCGAGCCTGAGCCGGTCGACCAGACCGAAGGTCGCCTGGAGCGCGATCTTCGTCTTGCCCTCTCCCGTTGGAGCCTCGACGATCAGAATCCCCGGACGATGCTTGGTGCTAAGCATTCGCTCGCAGGCCCGTTGCAGCGGACGAGGCTGCTGCCCATAGAGCGCGACGAAACCGAGATCACCCGCCGGCTGCCACGCGGACCATCCGAGCCGGTGGACGACCTGCTCGACGGCACGCTCCCGGGCGAGCCGGAGATAGGCCACCAGGTCGACATCGCTGCCGGCGTGGGTGGCCTTACGGATCGATCCGGAGGCGATCCAGTCGCTGACCGTGGTCAACCCGGCAAGCGCGACCGCGCCGCCGATCCCGAGCTGCACCTGCGACCAGCCGACCGTGCGGGGATCAGGCAACCCCAGCAACTCGGCGGTACGGCAGAACAACTCCTCGGCCCAACGCGCCCATCGCCGCCCGCCGTGATCCGGCACGGCCACCTCGGCGTCGAGCAGCACACTGTCGGAGAAGAAGCTGCCGTGATGCCCGCCGATCGCCTGCGCCACCGTCCGGGCCGTCGCGGGCTCGGCTCCCCACTCGATCAGAAGCTGCCGGACATGGTGGCAGGTCAGGATCCCGTGCAGGGTGTCGGTCCGTCCGCCCCGGGCCCTGATCCGGCTCAGCCGGTCGGTCTGTACGACCGCCTCCGGCGGGAGCAGCCTTGCGGCGACATCGGCCCGCAACGCCTGGAAGGCGGGCGAGAGCTTGCCGAGATCGTGCACCCCGCAGAACAGGCCGACCCAGGTGGCGGTATGACCGCCGAGCGGGGCGAAGGCGACGTCGAGTTCCGCGCGGCAGGCGGCGCTGAGCAGCCGTTCGTAGAGCAGTTCAGCGACGGCGGCGGTGTCGAGCGTGTGGCAGATCAGGGGGTGCGGAACGGTTTCCTCGCCCTGTTTGGCCGCGCCGGCCTTGCCCCAGAAGGCACGGACGTCCACCTGCTCACCACTCAGAGGCACAGCGGCCACGCCCACCCCGTCCATTTCCGACTATCAGTGCTAACTCGTCAACGAGCCACAGGCTCATGCTCTGTGGTAGTCATGCGACGAGTACCGAGAATGACCGGTCGGAGATCAACCATCAAAGCACCTGTCAGGAACGTGACATACTGCTGCATATCCCTGCCAGGCAGGGGTGATCCATAGCTCGCCGACGCGGGCATGCCGTGGAGATCGCATTCCCCGCGCTCGCGGGGGTGGGGCCGAGGGAATCGCCCCTCGGCCCAATCTCCGGCGAAGATCACATCCGCACGATGATACACAAGATCAAGACCACCAGGCAGATCACCTCCACCTGCGGCAGAGTCACCGAAAGCTGAATGTTGGGGCGGACGGACACTCTTGCTCCTCAAGTAGCTTGCTGATGCTGGAATGCCAACGCCGTGACCGACGCGGTGACGACTGTAGCAAAGCGACGGTCGCTGGATCCGCTTGACGGCCCGCGTCGTCGTGTCGCGCGCCAACGGCGTGGAGTTCGAGGCGTTGGCCTTCTCCCTCGACGGATCGCGACTCGCGGCCGGGGCGAAGGACAACACCATCCGCATCTGGGCGTGGCGGCACATCGAGAGCCACCAGCCGGCGGCGCAGATCAGCGACGTGCTCGGCATCGCCGGCGCGTTCCTGCTCACCCGGGCCGACGAGACCGCGTCCCTCACCGAGGGTCTGCCCACTCCTCGACAACTCACCACCCGCCTGCGTGCCCTCGACCCCGTTCTGGCCGCGATGGTGGGTGCCGTGCTGCCGAAGCAGTGGAGCGCCCCGCTCACCACGCTGCTGCGCACGCTCGACGAACTCAGCTCGGAACAGGGCGCGGAGGCCGCATTCGAACACCTGCACGGCCGGTACGTCTCCTCCGCCCAGTCGCTGTCCGGCCTCGCCGGCACCCCGGACGTCGTCGCCGAGGTGATGGTGGCCCTCGCCGGGTCCGGAGCCCGCACCCTCGACTTCACCAGCGGCACCGGCTCGATCCTTCGCGTGGCCGCCGACCGGGCGCTGCGACACGGCGCCGTGACCCGCTGCCACGCACAGGAGATCAACCCGCAGTACGCCCTGATCACCCTGCTGCGGCTGTGGTTCGTTCACTTGCGTGCCCGGCGCACCACGCCAGACGCCGAGCCGCCCGTCGTGCACGTCGGCGACAGCCTGATCGCCGACGCGCTGCCCGGCCTACAGGCCGACGTCGTCGTGGCGAACTTCCCCTTCGGCGTACACGACTGGGGTCACGACCAGCTCGCCTACGATCCTCGCTGGACCTACGGCCTGCCCCCTCGCACCGAACCGGAACTCGCCTGGGTGCAACACGCGCTGGCCCACCTCTCCCCCGGCGGGACCGCCGTCGTGCTCATGCCTCCGGCTGCCGCGGCGCGCTCGGCAGGTCGACGCGTCCGCGCCGAGCTGGTCCGTCGTGGCGCGCTTCGGGCGGTCGTCGCCCTGCCGGCCGGGCTGATGCCGCCGGCCGGCCTCGGCCTGCACGTGTGGGTGCTCACCCAGCCCGATCCGCGCCAGCCACCAACCGGTGACCTGCTCGTGCTCGACGCCACCGCCACGCCGGCCAGCCGCACCCTCGCCGGGAGCGTCAGCGCCGCCTGGGACTCCTACCGCACCGACGGGTACGCGGAGCTGCCCGGCGTGCACCGCGCGGTACCCGCCATCGAGGTACTCGACGACCAGGTCGACCTGACCCCACAACGCCACCTGCCGCAAGCCGGTGGCCCCGCCGCCGACCCGGTCGAGCTCCTCGCCAGGATCGACGGCCTCGCCCAACTCCTCGACGAGGTGCGCCATGGCCTTCCGGCGATACGACAGGAAGCGAAAGCGGCGCTGCGCGAAGCTCCCCGGGCCGACATCATCGACCTGATCCGGTCCGGCAGCGTCTCCGTGCACCGCGCCGCCTCGCGGAGTCGCAGATCCGGCGTCACCGCCACCAGCACCGTGCTCACCATCGCCGACATCCTGTCCGGTGGTCCCGCCACCGGCACGACGACCCGCCTCGCCGACGACAACCCGGGACCGCAGGTACGCCCCGGCGACGTCCTCGTCCCCGCGATCGGACAGCGGATCAACGCACGAGTGGCCACCGATGATCAGGTGGGCGCCGAACTCGGGTCAGGTGCGCAGCTACTGCGTGTCGACACCGCTCGCTTCGATCCGTGGTTCGTCGCCGGGATCATCTCCCGTAGCGACAACCTGCGCCTGGCCGGGCGTCCCTCCAGCACCGCCAACGGCGCGCTCCGCATCGACATACGGCGGCTCAGCATCCCCGTGGTGCCGTTGACGCAGCAACGCGCGTACGGGCGGGCTTTTCGTCAGCTCGTGGAGTTCCGCAGCAAGCTGGACCGCGCGGCGGCGGCGGGCGGCGCACTTGCCCGCGAGATCAGCGACAGCCTGGCAGCGGGCACCCTCGACCTCGGGTCCGGACCGACCTGACCATTGACGACGACCGCGACGGCCGGGCGCTGCTCCACACGGTCGCCGGGGCCACGGTCGGCCCCGGCGACAGCGGGCGATCAGGAGGCGATCAGGTCGTCGATCTGGTTGATCGCCGAGGAGGTACCCTCCACCACACCCATGTCCAGCACCTTCTGAAGCGCCTCGGCGGAGGCGTAGGTGCCCACGTAGGTCGCGCGGGTGCCGCCCTCGTGCGGGGTGAAGGTGTAGACGTTCTTCGAGACGGGCGCATCCGGGACAGGTGTGAAGTCGAGGTCGGCGAAGCCGTCGTCGAAGGAGAGCCCTCGCGGCGCGTCCACGGCGGTGATGAGCCAGTATCCGGCGTAGCGCTCGCCCTCGGGGCTGGTCATGTAGTAGGTGACCCGGCCGCCGGGGGTGAGGTCGTGGTCGACCACGGTGGCCGGGTAGGTCGGTGGTCCCCAGATCTTTTCCAGCTGGCGTGGGTCGGCGTACACCTGCCAGATGCGTTCCACGGGGGCGGCGAAGTCGGCGGTGATGGTCAGGGTCAGGTTGTCGAGGTCTTGCTGGACGTCGGTGACGGGCATGGTTCAGTCCTCCTGGTCGGGATCGGATGTGATGAGCGCGTCGATGCGGGTGATGCGGCCGCGCCAGATGTGTTCGAGTTCGGTGAGCATGGCTGTCGCTGATCGCACTGCCTGCATGTCGCCGCTGGCCAGTTGTTCGCGGCCGTTGCGTCGTTTGGTCAGCAGCCCGGCTCTTTCCAGCACGGCGACGTGTTTCTGTACGGCGGCGAAGCTCATGTCGTACTTGATGGCGAGTGTCGAGATGGAGTGTTCTCCGGCCAGCACGCGGCGGAGGATGTCGCGTCGGGTGCGGTCGGCGAGTGCGTGGAACAGGGTGTCTGCCCGGTCCTCATTCGTCTCCGTCACCAGACGACCATACAACCATCCGGTTGTACGTTGCAAGTGTTTCCACCCGCCAGCGGCTTTCGGTCACCCCGGTGGGATCCGGGCTGCGCGGGCATGGCGAGACGTGTTCGGCCGTCGACGCGCGTTAGGCTGAAGGCCGCCTGCGAGATGCTCATCCGGCCTGTCCATCCGAACCGAAGGGCATGATCTTGAGAGTCGAAGTGAAGAGAAACGGCAAGGTTGATCTTTAGCGCCGCAGGTCAGGAAGTCTGCTCCCCGCGCACGCGGGGATGATCCTCTCCGCCATGGACTTTGCATTGTGCTTCGGGTCCTGCTCCCCGCGCACGCGGGGATGATCCCGGCTTCGGCTCCGGACGCGGCGGCGACGGTGCCTGCTCCCCGCGCACGCGGGGATGATCCCGCAGCCGCACGATGCTGTTGGCGCCGGAGGTGCTGCTCCCCGCGCACGCGGGGATGATCCCGACGCCCGACCGATCCTCGGCGACCTCGTCACCTGCTCCCCGCGCACGCGGGGATGATCCCTGGGGACCAGACGAGCTGTGCCCCAAGGTCGTCTGCTCCCCGCGCACGCGGGGATGATCCCGTGCACCAACCCGACTACCACTGGGCGCCACCCTGCTCCCCGCGCACGCGGGGATGATCCCTTCACCAGCCGCAGCGCGTTCACGCTCGGCGGCTGCTCCCCGCGCACGCGGGGATGATCCTGAGCAGGTGACGACGGCGGCGGCGGCGAAACGCTGCTCCCCGCGCACGCGGGGATGATCCTCTGCGCTCCCGGCGGGGGCATTGTCGCTGTAGCTGCTCCCCGCGCACGCGGGGATGATCCCCGGGACGGGCACGGTTTCGCGATCGTGGTCGGCTGCTCCCCGCGCACGCGGGGATGATCCGGTCCGAGCCACCGTGGACGATGCCCCGTTCATCTGCTCCCCGCGCACGCGGGGATGATCCCCCGCAGGCACGGCAGTGATCGGCGTCGTACCGCTGCTCCCCGCGCACGCGGGGATGATCCCGCGGCCAGCACGGGCGACACGCACTCGGCGAGCGCCAGCTGCTCCCCGTGTTCAGTCGGTACCGCACTCGTCTATCGGTTTGCCATGGTCAGAGCGCGCAGTTCATCCAAATACGAGACGACCTCACTCTTATCTGGACAGTGGCTGGCCAACGTATCCGCCAACTCACGCGAGCACATCAAGAGAGACGGCAGCGACTTCCGGTCGCCTTCGAGGGCTCGGCGTCCATGGGACAACGCTGCTTCGATATCTCCATCCCGAGCCGCTGTGACACCCAATGTCACCCAGGCTTCCGCAATCCGCATGGGCTTGCGAGGGATTCCGTGCGGGTCGGTCGAGGAGTTGATGACCTCTTGGGCGTACATCAGGGCGTTCGCAAGGTCGAGGTATGTCCGTTCTAGACGAGTAGTTCCGAAGTCAGGGGTCGATGTCTGGGCATGAAGAGAGGGCATCCAAGATCATGGTGTGACGCAAGACCTGGATACCCTCTTGACCGCACTGTACGTGAAGATCGACGACAGCATCCGCACCCCCCGGTGGCGGGGACGGCCGCCGCTACTGACCGACTCCGAACTGGTATGCCTCGCGGTGGCGCAGGTCCTGCTCGGTGCCCGCTCTGAGGCGCACTGGATCCGCTACGCCCGTATCCACCTGCGCCCCTGGTTTCCCTACCTGCCGCAGCGGCCGGGCTACAACAAACGGCTCCGCGCTGCCCTGCCGCTGATCAAAAAGGTCATCCGGGACCTGGCCCGCGACAGTGACTTCTGGTTCGACCACCACTGGATCGTCGACTCCACCCCCATCCCGTGCGGCATGTCCCGCCCCACCGCCCAGCGCTCAGACCTCGCCGGCTGGGCCGGATACGGCTACTGCGCCTCCCATTCCCGCTTCTTCTGGGGACTCCGGCTCTACCTGGTCTGCACCCCGACCGGGATGCCGATCCTGTGGGCCCTCGCGAACCCGAAGATCGGCGAGCGAGAGGTCCTCGCCGCGATGCTGGACGTCGAGGCCGGCGTGGTGGCAGAGCACGACAGGATCCTGCTGATCAGCGACAAGGGATTCGCCTCCAAGCCATTCGAGCGGCAGTTGGCCGAGCAGGGCATCGAACTGCTGCGCCCGTCCCGCAAGAAGGAGAAGGCCCGCTACGGCGAGCCGATGCTCAAGAAGGTCCGCCAGTTGATCGAGTCGGTCAACGACACCCTCAAAGGCCAGCTTGACCTGGAACAACACGGCGGACGAACCTTCGACGGTGTGGCCGTCCGGGTCGCCCAACGCCTCCTCGCCATGACCGCGGCGATCTGGCACAACAACAAGACCGGCGCACCCGTCACCCGGTCACTGATCGCCTACGACCACTGACCGCAATTCGGAACAACTCGTCTAGGTGAGTCCGAGTATTTGTAGGGATCGGTATGGATCTCGGCTGTTTCGGCGCAGGGTTGCTGCGATCGAGGTGGCGCCGTTGAGGCGGAGGAGGCTGATCGCGGTGTTGCGAAGGGTGGCCAGGGCGCGAGGCGCGTTGCCTGTGCGTAGCCGGCTGGCGTCCTCGCGGTAGGTGGTGTCGCGAATATGGTGAAGGACCTCGATGGCCCAGTGTCCGCGTAGCCAGTCGGCCAGGTCAGCGGGACCGGCCGCGGCTGCGGTCAGGCTGGTGATCGCGTACACGGTGACGGTGGACCAACGTCCGGTGGCCGGGTTGTGTCGGCGGCGCCGGATACGCAGGGCCTGGGCCGCGTGTGGGAAGTCCAGCGCGAGCGGCCCCAGACAGGTGACCGCCTGCAACTCCCGGATGTCGTAGCGGCCGTGCCCGCGCTCACGGGTGGCGTCCAGGGCGGGGATCTTCCCCCAGGGCAGGGCCTTGACCTGTCGGTAGAGCCGTGGCTGATTGCGCTTGACGACGAAGACGTATCCGGCGTGTTTGTCCTCGACCAGCCAGCGGGCATGCTCGCGCTGGGTGTGCAGCGCGTCCGCCGTGATGACCGCCCCGGCCAGGTCCAGACCGTCGAGCAACGGCTGGAACCGGCTGATCTCATTCGTCTTCCCATTAACGTCGATCTGCGCCAGGACGATCTGCTCGGCCTGGTCCAACGCGGCCAGCAGGTGCGCCTGAGACCCGGCCGGGCCGCTGCCACGCAGCGTCTTGCCGTCAACGGCGATCACCCGCCGACCCCGCCCGGTCACACCGGCCCGGCCGAGCAGCCAGCGACACACCGCGGCATCCAACGCGTCGGCGTCGATGCCGGCCAGCACCCGGCCCAGCGTGCCGTCATCAGGCACCCGCCGGGCCCCGGTCAAGGCGTCGCGGGCCGCGCCGAGACGGTCCCACACCGCGTCCGGCAGATCCGCAGCCCACTCGACGATCTCCACGACCCGGCTGGATCCCGAGAGCACCGCCGCGATCGCCATCGCGAGCAGCCCCGGCAGCGCATAGATCCGACCCCGGGCATCACGCGGGTCCGGCACCTCGGCAAGGACCTGCAGCAACCCCGGCGTGTCCCGCTCCGACAACGGCGACACGCCACCCAGGCGTGCGGACAACCCGCCGATCAACAATGATGCTTCCACGAGCGCGGTCTTCCTCGATCATCCAGTCTAGACACCTGAATGATCACCAGAAGGCCGCGCTCTCTCACGTACCCGCCGGAACCGGCGTGACTACCCCACAATCGGCAATCCGGTCATCTCACTACCTTGCGAACGCCCTGGGGCGTACATACTGGCCAGGCGATCTTCACCGACGATGCGGTAGCAGTCCATCGCGTAGAAGTCGAACTTCGCTGGGTCGACCATGAAGTGATGGTCGACGTCCGCCGGGTACGGGAAGGACTCCAGAAGGCGGCGACCCTGATCAAGGGCGGTCTCGACCTGTCGTCTGTCACCCAGACGCGCCCAGGCTTTGGCACGCTGTGCCGCGAGTTGGACTGCGGCGGCATCGCTCGTTGCGATCTCCTCGCCCGCCTCGGCAGCAGCGATCGCACCTCGATAGTCACCCTGCGTCAGGGCGAACCACGCTCGCATCTCGTGCGCCCACGCCGAAACAGCGGTGTTGCCGGCCTCTTCACCGAGCGAGAGCGCCGCTCGCCGGGTGCCCTCTGCGGTTCTACGGTCGCCCATGTCGTACTCAAGGCAGCCGACCAGGAGAGCGACCCATCCGGCAAGGGTCAGGACCTCCCGGTGCTGAGAGAGCGTGAGTCGGCGGTCCATCATGGACGTGATGCGCCGCAGCCATGCCTGGCCCTCGGCGTGGAGCTGCTCCGAGGGTATGTACGGGTACTCGCAGCAGAGACGGTCGGCAGTGACTGTCAGAGCATCCAGGGTCGACGGCGAGACGTCGGACGCACGGACTCTCGCCAGGATTTCCAGCGTTTCCATCCCGGTCCCGGCGAACAACGCCCGATCTGCATCGTGGGAGGTCTGGGGAGGAAAGAACGCGGCGGTAACAGTACCGAAGGTCTTGGCTATGAGCGTTTTGTAGAACGGGTCCGGTTCCGTTCCGCCGGCTTCCCAGCGCTTCCAGTTACGCAGCAAGGTGCTGTCCGTCGGGAGCCGCTCTCTTGAATGGGCACGAAGCGCCCGGATCGCGTCCGCCTGAGACCAGCCCCGCGCCGCGCGTTCGGCGCGTAGTCGGGAGGCCCAGACCGGCCGGTCCTCGGACGCGTCCAGAACTTCTGCCATGCCATCCATTATCGCTCTCTTCAGCGGTGGCAACGAGGGGGCAGGGCCGTGTCACCGCAGTGACATCTGTAGTTGGGTGCGAATCCACGAAAACGTAGACGTCGGCGGTACCGAGCCCCGGCGGGCAGGTGCGACAGGCACGACCGCGCCGAGTTCGGGCGCTCATCGTGACGCCATCGGCCGTTCGACGGAGACCTGACATGAATGTGCTTGGTGCTGACGTATTCACGCCACTGGTGGACGCCACTCACGTTTGCTCGACGATGAGCGGCCGGACTCATGGCTGACGCGAGGTTGTCGTGGGTGGCCGTTCGTGGGGTGCATGAGCGGGCCAGTGATCATTTTTGGGCGTTCATGGAGGATCGGAGCGTGCGGTTCCTGCCGCACCTGTACGCGTCGATGTTCTTCACCACGCTCGGGCAGGTGATCGCGGGGCGGGACGATCCGGCGGGGCGGCGGGCGGCGCTGGCCGTGCTGGGGCGGATGTACCAGCGGTTCGGGCTGCACGCCTATCACGACACCGCGATCAGCGCGGCTCTGGTGGACACGGTGGGCCGGTTCTCGGGTACGGCCTGGGACGCGGGGGCGGCGGGGCGCTGGGAGCGCGGGTGCCGGCGGGCGTTGCGGCTGGTGGAGCGGGTGGCGGGGGCGGTCGGCGACGGGCCGCAGGTGATGGTCGGTGAGGTCGAGTCGCGGACGGAGCCGGTCGCCGGGGTGGCGGTGCTGACGGTCCGGCCGGTACGGCGGTTGCGGTTCCGGCCGGGCCAGGCGGTGCCAATCGGTACGCCCCGGCTGCCGGGCGTCTGGCGGTGGTACTCCCCGGCGAACGCGCCACGTCCGGACGGGACGCTGGAGTTCCATGTGCGCAGTGTGTCGGCGGGGGCGCTGTCGCCGCTGCTGGCGACGCAGGTCCGGCCGGGCGACACGCTCTGGTTGGGGCCGGCGGTCGACGTCGGATTGTCGCTGGAGGCGTCCGCCGGTGCGGATCTGCTGCTGGCGGCCGGTGGGACCGGGCTGGCGCCGTTACGGGCGATGGTGGAGCAGGTCGCCACGGCTCCCAACGGGCGGCGGGTCACGTTGGTGGTGGGCGCGCGCACCCTGTTCGACCTGTACGACGCGTCCACCCTGGACCTGCTCCAGCGGGCCCATCGCGACTGGCTGACCGTCGTACCCGCGTTCTCCGACGATCCGGCGGTGGCTCCGGCCGCCCGGGGTGACCTGGTCACGGTCGCCCGGCGTCACCATCGGCCAGGGCAGGCCGTGTACGTCTGCGGGCCTCCGGCGTTGATCGAGGCGGCCCGGTCCCGGCTGCCCGGATCCGGCATCGCCGCCGCCGACCTGCACCTGGCGGTCACGTTCGGGCGGGCCGGGACTCGGCGCGGTGGGGGGCGACGGCCGACTTGCCCCGAGCGGCAGCGGGACCAGTGCGCCGCCGACCGGCCGGCGCAGGCGTGACGTGCGACCCCTTCGGCATTGCCGATGCTCGATACCGTTCACGGTCGTGGACGAGCTGACGATCGAGCAGCGGGCGACCAGGCTTCTGGCGGGCGACGACGTCGACAAGGACGACGTGCGGTTCTTCCTGTCACGTCTCCTGCAGGTCCAGGAGGAGCAGGGGCGAGGCGCCAGTCGGGCGGTGACCCGTGGGCTCCTTCTCGCCGCCGCATTCGTCCTCCTCACGCACAGCACACTCCTGGAAGCCGAGCTGCTGGGCATGAAGATCCATGACATCTCCCCGGTACGGCTCGTCATCCCGGTCGCCATGATGCTCATGGTGCTCCGTGCGGTCACCGCCCTGCGGCTCTCCATCTTCTATCGCCGCGTCTTCCGCGAGGTGGCCGGTCAGCATCAACCGAGCTGGCGGGCGTCCGGGCTGATACCTCTGCTCAGCCCGTGGAACGGGCCGATGTCGACCCATGCCAGCCCGGTACGTCTCGACGTCGACGAGCATCCCGCGGTGGACCGCCTGCACCAGGTGTTGCGAACGACCGACTCCTGGGCGGGCATCACCGCCCTCACGGTCTTCCAGGTGTACGCGTTCGTGATGCTGTTCCACGATCCGCGAGTCCCGACCATCGCGACTGTCGCTTCTCTCGGCGTGACGGTGAGCCTGATGGCGTTCGTCGCCGCTTACCTGTGGTACGTCAGACGGAGCAGACTCACCCCCGCACCGCACCGCCGAATGTGAGGAGGGGTCCCCTGCTATACACGAGGCGTTAGCAGGGGACCCCTCCTTACATCTCGCGGCGGGTTGCCTCAGGTGATCACAATGGCGGCATGACGCGTACCCGCTGGACCGCCCTGATCGCGGTAGCCGCTCTCGCGACGGTCGCCGGCTGCTCCGACGGGGCGGAGTCGGAGTTGCCGGTCCGGGCGGCACCGTTGCCGGCCGAGGTGCGGGGACTCGGTGCGGCGGTGCTGGCGGTGCCGGTGTCGGACGAGCGGCGCAGCGACCTGGTGGGGTTGTTGGCGCTGGACCGGTTCGGTGACGACGTGGCGGGGGTGACGCCGGCCCGGCGGCACGTCAACCTCGCCCTGGGCGATCCCCGGTTCCCGACGGTCGCGCGGGGCCTGGCGGAGGATCGGCGGGACGCGCTGCTCGTGGGCGGTCGGCTGCGCGACGTCACGTTGCCCGAGCACACGTCCGCCCGGGAGGTCACCGGCGTCGGCGCCGGGCTGTCGATCACGGGATTCCGGTGCCTCACGGTGTCCGGCGAGGGTGCGATCGCACAGCCGTCGGTGGAGGCGGCCTGCACCGCCGCCGAGCTGGGTGGTGTGGTGTGGCAGGACCGGCCGCGCAGCGGGTACGGGGGGATCGACCTGAGGACCGGGGCGGCGAGTCCGCCGGTGACGTTGCCGTCGTACCCGATCGCCGCCAGTGCGGACGGCCGCTACCTGGCCGCGCTCACCAGGGAGCGGCCCCGGCAGCTCGTCGTCGCGGACACCTCGAACGGGCGGTCCCGACCCACCGTTCCCCTCGGCAGCGGTGCCGTTCAGGGGACGATGACAGAAGGCGGCTTCGCGGTGCTGCACCTGGTCGACAGGCTGCGGACGATCAGTGTGGTCGCCCCGGACGGTGCGGTGCGTACCCTGCTCAGCCCGGTCGGGGAGGTCGCCTTCGCGCCCGACGGGCGACGGGCCGTGGTGGTGGACACCCGCTCCGACAGTCGCCGGCTCGCCGTGCTCGATCTCTCGTCGGGCGCGGTCACGCCGGTGGCGGACCTGCCGCCGATGACGGGGTCGGTGACCGCGACGGTGTCCGGGGACACCGCCCTTGTCGTCGACGTGCCGTTCGGGCCGGACCGCGGCGAGCCGACGCCGCGCCCCACGCGCGCCTGGTCGGTGCGGCTCTCCGAGGCCACCACGACGCCGCACCCGAACACGCCCGCCGCGTCGGCGGTGACGGTACGCAAGACCGACACCCCACCGGCCGTCGCGTCGGTGGTGTCGGCGTTGTTGTTCCAGCCGGGCGGCGAGATGCTCACCCTCAGTCCCGACGGTACGGTGACCGTCGCCCCGCCGGGCGCCACGCCCACCGCGAGCCTCGGTGGCGGTGTGGTGCTGCACACGTTGGTCGACGCGGACGGGGAGGAGCGGGCCGACCGGGTGTTGGTGACCGACGGGTCCGGCGGTGCGGCCGAGGTGCCCACCGGTGCCGGCGACGACCAGCGTGTCGACCAGGTGATCCTCACTCCGGACGGGGACCATCTGCTGATCTCGCTGCGTCCGACCCGTCCCCGTGGACAGCCGAGCGACCTCGACGCCGTGGTGATCGCGCGGCGCGACGGCTCCGGCGACCCGGTCGTCGTCTACCGGGGCGCGGTGCTGGCCGGTCTCGGTGTGGAAGGCGACGAGCACGCCGCGACCGGGTGACGGTCGCACGGTCAGCGCACCGCCTGCTGCTCGGTCAACAGGATCCTCTGCAGCGACCACGGCCTGAGCGCCCAGCGGGACAGTGTTCGTGCAGCTCAGGACGGCGACAGTGTCACTTGGCGTTGAAGTAGCTGGCCTCCGGATGGTGGACCACGATGGCGTCGGTGGCCTGCTCCGGCATGAGCTGGAACTCCTCGGACAACTCCACGCCGATGCGTTCCGCGCCGAGCAACTCCACGATCTTCGCCCGGTCCTCCAGGTCGGGGCAGGCCGGGTAGCCGAACGCGTACCGGCAGCCGCGGTAGTCGGTGCGGAGCAGGCCGGCGAGGTCCGTGGGGTCGTCGTCGGCGACGGTACGGCCGTCGGGCAGGGTCAGCTCGGCCCGGACCCGCTTGTGCCAGTACTCGGCCAGCGCCTCGGTGAGCTGCACGGACAGCCCGTGCACCTCCAGGTAGTCGCGGTACTCGTTGCGGGCGAACAGCTTGGCCGCGTACTCGCTGACCGGCTGACCGACGGTGACCAGTTGCAGGGCGACCACGTCCAGGTCGTCGCCGCGCGGGCGGAAGAAGTCGGCCAGGCAGAGCCGCCGTTCCTGGCGCTGCCGGGGGAAGGTGAACCGGGCCCGCTCGGCGTGGCCGTTCTCGTCCAGCACCACCAGGTCGTTGCCCTCGGAGTACGCCGGGAAGTAGCCGTACACCACGGCCGCCTCCAGCACCTTGTCGGCGATCAGGCGGTCCAGCCAGTAGCGCAGCCGGGGCCGGCCCTCGGTCTCCACCAGCTCCTCGTAGGACGGACCCTTGCCACCGCGTGCGCCCCGCAGGCCCCACTGGCCCATGAAGGTGGCCCGCTCGTCCAGCAGCGCCGCGTAGTCGGCCAGCGGCACCCCCTTGACCACCCGGGTGCCGAAGAACGGTGCGCGCGGCACCGGCACGCCGGCGGCCACGTCGGAGCGGACCGAGGCGTCGCTCAGCTCCGGCAGCGACTCGGCGACCACGGCGCGCTGCCGCTCCCGGCGGGCCCGCCGGGCCGCCAGGGCCGCCTCCCGCTCGGCGTCGACCACGGGAGCGCCGCCGCGCTTGGCCGCCATCACCCGGTCCATCAGGGAGAGTCCCTCGAAGGCGTCGCGCGCGTAGTGCACCTGGCCGGGAAACATCGACCGCAGGTCGTCCTCGACGTACGCCCTGGTCAGCGCCGCGCCGCCGAGCAGGACCGGCCAGCGCTCCGCGACCCCGCGCGTGGCCATCTCGACCAGGTTCTCCTTCATGATGACCGTGCTCTTGACCAGCAGGCCCGACATGCCGATGGCGTCGGCGCGGTGCTGCTCGGCGGCGTCCAGAATGGCGGAGATCGGCTGCTTGATGCCGATGTTCACCACCTCGTAGCCGTTGTTGGACAGGATGATGTCGACCAGGTTCTTGCCGATGTCGTGCACGTCGCCCTTGACGGTGGCGAGCACGATGCGGCCCTTGCCGCCGTCGTCGTCCTTCTCCATGTGCGGTTCCAGGTACGCCACCGCGGTCTTCATCACCTCGGCGGACTGGAGCACGAACGGCAACTGCATCTGGCCGGAGCCGAACAGTTCACCGACGACCTTCATGCCGTCCAGCAGGATGTCGTTGATGATCAGCAGCGGTGCGGTGCCAGCGGCCATCGCGGCGTCCAGGTCGGCCTCCAGGCCGTTGCGCTCGCCGTCGACGATGCGCCGCTTGAGCCGCTCGTTGAGCGGCAGCGCGGCCAACTCCTCGGCCCGGGTGGCGCGTGCCGACGCGGCGTCGACGCCTTCGAAGACCTCGATGAACCGCTGCACCGGGTCGTAGCCCTCGCGGCGGCGGTCGTAGATCAGGTCGAGGGCGATCTCGCGCTGCTCGTCCGGGATCTTGGCCATCGGCAGGATCTTGCTGGCGTGCACGATCGCCGAGGTCAGCCCGGCCTGCACACACTCGTGCAGGAAGACCGAGTTGAGCACCTGCCGGGCCGCCGGGTTGAGGCCGAACGAGACGTTCGAGATGCCCAGCGTGAAGTTGACTCCCGGCCAGCGGCGGGCGATCTCCCGGATCGCCTCGATGGTCTCGATGCCGTCGCGGCGGGTCTCCTCCTGCCCGGTGGCGATCGGGAAGGTCAGCGCGTCGATGAGGATGTCGGCGCGGCGCAGCCCCCACCGGCCGGTCAGGTCCTCGATCAGCCGCTCGGCGACGCGTACCTTCCACTCCGCCGTGCGGGCCTGGCCCTCCTCGTCGATGAGCAGCGCGACCACGGCGGCGCCGTGCTCGGCGACCACCGGCATGACCCGCGCGTACCGGGAATCCGGGCCGTCGCCGTCCTCGAAGTTCACCGAGTTGACCACGCACCGGCCGCCGAGCATCTCCAGGCCGGCCTCGATCACCGCCGGCTCGGTCGAGTCCAGCATGATCGGCAGCGTGGAGGCGGTGGCGAACCGCCCCGCCAGCTCGCGCATGTCGGTGGTGCCGTCCCGGCCCACGTAGTCGATGCAGAGGTCCAGCAGGTGCGAGCCGTCCCGGGCCTGGCCACGGGCGATCTCCACGCAGGCCTGCCAGTCGGCGGCGAGCATCGCCTCCCGGAACGCCTTGGAGCCGTTGGCGTTGGTCCGCTCCCCCACCATCAGCACGCTGGCGTCCTGGGCGAACGGCACGTGGTGGTAGATCGAGGAGACACCGGCGTCGGCCCGCGGTTCGCGGGCCACCGGCCGGACGTCGCGCATCCGCTGGGAGAGCACCCGGATGTGCTCGGGCGTGGTGCCGCAACAGCCACCGACCAGCGCGACGCCGTACTCGACGACGAACCGCTCCAGGGCGTCGGCCATGTCCTCCGGGCCGAGCGGGAAGTACGCGCCGTCGGCGGTGAGCACCGGCAGGCCGGCGTTCGGCATCACCGAGACCGGGATGCGGGAGTGCTGGGCCAGGTAGCGCAGGTGCTCGCCCATCTCGGCCGGGCCGGTCGAGCAGTTCAGCCCGACCAGGTCCACCCCGAGCGGCTCGATCGCGGTCAGCGCCGCGCCGATCTCACTGCCCAGCAGCATGGTGCCGGTGGTCTCGACCGCGACGTGACAGATGATCGGCACCTGGACGCCCGCCTCGGCCATAGCCCGCTTCGACCCGGTCACCGCGGCCTTGACCTGGAGCAGGTCCTGGCAGGTCTCGATGATCAGCGCGTCCGCGCCACCGGCGAGCAGACCACCGGCGTTCTGCTGGTACGCGTCGCGCAGCGTGGTGTACGCGGCGTGACCGAGCGTGGGCAGCTTGGTCCCGGGGCCGATCGAGCCGAGCACCCAGCGGGGCCGATCCGGCGTCGAGTACGCGTCGGCGGCCTCCCGAGCCAGCCGCGCCCCCACCTCGGACAGCTCCCAGATGCGCTCGGGGATGTCGTACTCGGCGAGGTTCGGCAGGTTGGCACCGAAGGTGTTCGTCTCCACACAGTCCGCGCCCGCCGCCAGGTACGCCTCGTGCACCCCGCGCACCACGTCCGGGCGGGTGACGTTCAGGATCTCGTTGCACCCCTCCAGACCGTCGAAGTCGTCGAGGGTCAGGTCTGCGGCCTGGAGCATCGTGCCCATCGCCCCGTCGGTGACGAGGATCCGGTCTGCCAGCGCGTCGAGCAACGAATTCCGCACGCCCTCAGGTTAGTGCGACTCAGCGCGCCCGCAGCCCCACGTAGGGGCCGTTCCCACAATGTGTAGCCCGGATCACCTGCCCGCTTTTGCCCACTATGTGAGCTACGTTCCGTCAACGCGTGCCGCACCCCCGGTGGCGGCCGGTGCCGGATCCGGCGCGGCCGACGGGCCGGGTACCGGCGCGGCACGTAGGCTGACTGATGTGAGGGACATCAGCGACACCACCACGCACGGCGGGCGGTCGCCCGGGGCCGCCGGTGACGAGCAGGGTGAGGTGACGGCGTGACCGAGTTCGACGGGTTGCCGGTGCTGCGGTCCCCGGTGGCCATCGCCGCCTTCGAGGGGTGGAACGACGCCGCCGACGCCTCGACCGCCGCCGTAGAACACCTGGAACAGGTGTGGGAGGCCCGACCGATCACCGAACTGGACCCGGAGGACTTCTACGACTTCCAGGTCAGCCGGCCCACCATCACGATGGCCGAAGGCGCCACCCGACGGGTGGAGTGGCCGACCACCCGGTTCACCGTGGCCAGCCCGTCCGGCACGGAACGGGACGTGGTGCTGATCCGGGGCATCGAGCCGAGCATGCGCTGGCGCACCTTCTGCGAGCAGGTGCTGGAGATCTGCCACAGCCTGGAGGTCGAGCGGGTGGTCCTGCTCGGCGCGCTGCTGGCCGACGTGCCGTACACCCGGCCGCTGCCGATCAGCGGCAGCGCCTCCGACGCCGACGCCGCTCGCCGCTACCAGCTCACCCCCACCCGGTACGACGGACCGACCGGCATCGTCGGCGTGTTGCACGACGCCTGCACCCGCGCCGAGGTGGACGCCGTCTCGTTCTGGGTGCACGTGCCGCACTACGCCAACAACCCGCCCTGCCCCAAGGCCACCCTCGCCCTGCTGCACCGGGTCGAGGAGGTGCTCGACCTGCCGGTGCCGATGGCCGACCTGGCCGAGGAGGCCGCCGAGTGGGAGCAGCGGGTCCGCAGCGCCGCCGAGCAGGACGCCGAACTCGGCGAGTACGTCCGCGAGCTGGAGGAACGCGTCGGCGACGCGGGCATCACCCCGTTGACCGGGGACGAGATCGCGCAGGAGTTTGAGAAATACCTGCGCCGCCGTGGCGGCTCCGCCGGCCCGACCGCCGGGTCCTGGTAGCCCTTCCCTTCTTGCGCGACGCCCCGGACACGGTGACGTGTCCGGGGCTTTCCTTTGTCGGCAGCCGGTGCGTGGTGTCGGGGTGGCGCGGCACACGCCGTGTAGTGCATCCTAGGAACCTAGCTGATAGGAGGTCGGCGATGCAGATCAACCCAGGTGCCGCGGAGTGCCCGCACCGGCAGATCGCCGCGCAGCTCAAGGCACAGATCCGCCGGGGCGACTGGGGGCCGGGTGAGCGGCTGCCGTCCATCCCGGCGATCGCCGAGATGTTCGGCGTGGCCAAGCAGACCGTGCAACGCGCCGTCGACCAGCTCCGCGTCGAAGGCATCCTGATCACCAAGCCCGGCTCCGGCACGTACGTGCGAGGCACCCGGCGGCGACTCAACCGGCTCTCCCGAGGTCGCTACGGCGGCTTCCGGGGCTACCACACGGACCTGGCCGCCCGGTACCGCCAGCAACTCGTCGCGGTCGGCCGCTCCCCCGCACCGCCCGAGGTCGCCGACGCGTTCGGCGTGCCCGACGGCACCGAGCTGCTCTGCCGCCGCCACCTGGTCCGCACCGAGGACTCACCCGTCGAGGTGGGCGCCTCCTGGTTCCTGCCCGCCGACACCGCCGGCACCACACTGGAACGCGCCGAGGCGTTCGGCCGCCCGCTCTACCAGGAGGCCGAGGAGGCCATCGGACGCCGGTACGCGACCGCCACCGACACGATCACCGCGCGCCAGCCCAGCCGCGAGGAGTCCGAGACCCTCCAGATCCGGCCGGACACCCCGGTGCTGCACCTGCTGCACGTGGCCTACGACGCGCACCGCAAACCGATCGAGGTCGCCCAGGCCACCTGGCCCGGCCCGGTCACCACCCTGACCGAGGAGTACCAGATCCCGGCCCCCACCACCGACCCCGACCCCGACCCCGGCCTGGTCCTCGGCTGACCCCTGCTCCTCAGTCCGCCGCCAAGACCTGCCCCGCCGGCCGGGCCACTCGCCGCCGACCGGACTCGCCCCGCGGAACCGCGCGGGTTGCCGTCGATCATGGACTTCTGGCGATGACATGACGGCTCATAAGCGAGCGAACCACGTGCCACGACTCCATGATCGACGCGGTCCGGCACGACGCGGTCGAGCACGAGGCCGCACGGCAGACGCTGCCGGGACCGACGCGGTGCGGGCGCGAGAGGGTAGGGGTCAGAGACGGATGCCGAGGAGGGCGTCCAGGGTGGTGGTGACGAGGGCGGGGGCGGCCGGGTCGTCGGCCTCGCCGGTGAGGGTGCGTTCGGCCCACTCGTCGGCCAACTGGACGGCGCCCGGGGAGTCGAGGTCGTCGGCGAGGTGGTCGCGTACGCCGGACAGGAAGGTCTCGCCGGACGGCCCGGCGGGTGCGGCGGCGGCCCGACGCCATCGGGCCAGGCGCTCCTGCGCGGCGGTCAGCAGGTCGTCGGTCCAGGAGCGGTCGGCGCGGTAGTGGCCGGTGAGCAGGGCCAGCCGGACGGCCATCGGGTCGACCTTGTCTGCGCGCAGCCGGGAGACGAAGACGAGATTGCCACGGGACTTGGACATCTTCTCGCCGTCCAGGCCGATCATGCCGGCGTGCACGTAGTGCTCGGCGAAGGGCAGCGTGCCGGTCAGCCGTTCGGCGTGCGCGGCGGAACACTCGTGGTGCGGGAAGATCAGGTCGTTGCCGCCACCCTGGACGCCGATGGTGGCACCGAGCAGGTTCAGCGCGATGACCGTGCACTCGATGTGCCAGCCGGGACGGCCGGGGCCGAGGTCGTCGCCGGGCCAGGACGGTTCGCCCTGACGGGCGCCGCGCCACAGCAGCGGGTCCAGCGGGTCGCGTTTGCCGGCGCGGTCCGGGTCGCCGCCGCGCTCGGGGAAGATCTTGAGCATCTCGTCACGGGACAGGTTGGACTCGTAGCCGAACCGCGGCGCGGCGGAGATGTCGAAGTAGACGTCTCCGGTGCCGTCGTCGAGGCGGTACGCGGCACCGTCCTTGATCAACAGCAGCACCTTCTCGGCGATGTCCGGGATCGACTCCACGGCACCGACGTAGTGTGCCGGCGGGATGATCCGCAGCGCCTCCATGTCCTCCCGAAACAGCGCCGTCTCCCGCATCGCCAGGACCTTCCAGTCCTCGCCGTCGCGCTCGGCCCGTTCCAGCAGCGGGTCGTCGATGTCGGTGACGTTCTGCACGTACCGCACCTCGTGGCCCGCGTCGCGCCACATCCGCTGCACCAGATCGAAGGTGATCATGGTGGCCGCGTGCCCCAGGTGGGTGGCGTCGTACGGGGTGATGCCGCAGACGTACATGGAGGTCGGTCCGTCGGCCGGATGCACACCCTGCCGCGCCGAGTCGAACAACCTCAGCGGCCCGCCCCTGCCCGGCAGCCGCGGCACCTCGTGCCCCACCCATGACTCCATGACCGCCAGCCTAGCCAGCCGACCGCAGGCGTCACGCCGGGCTTCGAGTGACCAAGCCGACATGGTCAGGTCAGACCGGCGGCCACGGCACAGCCGGCCAGTCCCGGGACGGCTGCGGAAAACGGCAGGTCTCGCGCAGCCGACCGATCCGGGCCGCCACCTCGGCGATCTCGCCGAGGGTGAGATGGTCGGCCAGCTCGTCGCCGAGCGGGCCGGCGACCTGACCGGCGAGCAGGTCCAGCGCCTCGACGGCGTCCGCCGGCAGCGGTCGCCCGGCCCAGCCCCAGAGCACCGTCCGCAGCTTCTCCTCGACGTGGAAACTGACCCCGTGGTCGACGCCGTACACGCGGTCGTCCGGGCCGAGCAGGACGTGGCCGCCCTTGCGGTCGGCATTGTTGATCACCGCGTCGAGCACCGCGAGTCGGGCCAGTCGCGGGTCGTCGGCGTGCGCCAGCGCGTACGGGGTGCCGTCGTCGTCGCGGGCCGCCACCACCGGGAACCAGCGGGGCGGCACGGCGTCGGCCGGCACGAACCCGACGAGGCGCTCGGTGTCGTCCGGCTCGTCGATCCACAGTTGACAGGAGCCCGGGCCGAACGGGCCGTCGCGCAGCACCGTGGGCGGCACCAGATCCCAGCCGCTGGCGGCGGAGACCAGGTAGGCGGCCACCTCACGGCCGGCCAGGGTGCCGTCCGGGAAGTCCCACAGGGGGCGCTCACCGCGTACCGGCTTGTAGACGCAGCGGGCGGTCGCGCCGTCCAGCGTGAGGATGGCGCGCAAGGTGGTGTTGGAGGCGTCTACCAGCCGGCCCTCGATGGTCAGGTCACCGTCACGCAGCAGCCGCAACGCCGCGCCGCCGTCCTGCCGGGGTGCCAGGCCGGACGAGGTCACCGGTGGTAGCCGTTGTTCCGGGGGCAGAGGTGGCCGGCCGGGTCGAGCGGCTGGCCGCACAGCGGACACGGGGGCCGGCCGGCGTTGACCACCCGCCGCGCCCGCTCGATGAACTCACGGGTCGCCTCTGGCGTCAGCCGTACCCGGAGCCGGTCGAGGTCCTCGTCCGGCTCGACGTCGTCGGCCTCGTCCTCCTCCGACTCCCCGAGCTCCAGCTCGCTCTCCGTCTCGCCGACGGCGATGGCCTCGATGACCACGGTCGCGCTGTCCGCGTCGAAGGCCAGCCCCAGCGTGCCGACCCGGAACTCCTCGTCGACCGGCGTCTCCAACGGCTCGTTGTCGCCCAGCGAGGCGGGCGCCTCGGGCAGGTCGACGCCGAACCGGCGCTGCGCCTCGGTGAGCAGCTCCTCCAGCTTCTCGGCGAGCAACGAGACCTGGACCTTCTCCAGCGCGACGCTGACCACCCGGCCGCCGCCCCGGGCCTGGAGGAAGAACGTACGCTCCCCCGGCGGCCCGACGGTCCCGGCGACGAACCGCTCAGGCGGCTCGAAGGCGTGCACCTGGTGCGTCATACCCACGACCCTATCCGGCGGCCCCACACACCGCGCACCCCACCGGCCCGTCTCGACCGTCGGGCGGCGGAGCCGTTCACCACGGCGCCCGCCGCGTTCCGGGTCGGCGCGGGACGGCCGGCCGGGGTCACCTGGCTCCGCCCGCACCGCCGCCGACGGCGGCGTCCGAGTCCGCCGGCCGCGTGGCCCGGCGACGCCGCTTGCGGACCGGCGGCACCAGCCCGGCCAGGTCGCCGCCGACGTCGTTGAGGCGGACCAGGAAAGGACGCAGCGGCGAGTAGCGGATCGCGGTCACCGACGCCGGGTCGACCACGATCCGCTGGAAGAGATCCAGGTGTACGCCGAGCGCGTCGGCGACGATCGCCTTGATCACATCACCGTGGCTACAGGCCAGCCAGACCGCCTCCGGGCCGTGCTCGGCGGTGATCCGGGCGTCCCAGGCCCGTACCGCCGCCACCGCCCGGGCCGCCATCTGCGCCATCGCCTCCCCCTCGGGGAAGACCGCCGCGCTCGGGTGCTGCTGCACTACCGCCCAGAGGGGCTCCTTGGCCAGCTTCTTCAGCGGCTGGCCCTCCCAGGTGCCGTACCCGCACTCGATGAGCCCGTCCTCGACGACCGGTGCGGCCTGCGGCAGGGCGAGTTCCAGGGTCTGCCGGCAGCGGATGAGCGGGCTGGTCACCACGGCGGCCAGCGGCAGGCTCGCCAGTCGCTCGCCGACGGCCCAGGCCTGGGTACGCCCGGTGTCGTCCAGTTCGACCGGTTGCCGACCGGCCAGACCCCCGTCGGCGTTGGCGGTGGTGCGTCCGTGTCGCAGGAGCAGGAGTGTCGCCACCCGCACCACACTAGGCCCTCACCGCCGCCCGGCCCGTCCCGTCGGTAGCGCCGACCCCGACATACCTCGCGTGTCGCACCGAACGGCACGCGGCTCGTTTCCGCGTGCGACAGCGACCGTCCCCGACCACATGTTCGGGCGGGAGATGGAAGGAAGGGTCCCCTGCTAACGCCTGGTGTATAGCAGGGGACCCTTCCTAACATCGCGACACGAGGAGAGCCCAGGGTGGGTAGATCTGTGGTCGCTCTGGCGACCACAGATCTACCCACCGCCGGCGCAGTAGCCCGACCTCAGCCGAACGACGCGACACATCTGGGCCCTTTGTCCGCTATTCACTGCTTGTCGGTGGAATTCTCGGCGGCCGGGGGTCGTTGTAACGAAGACCGGCCGCCTCCAGCGCGCCCGCTGCGGCAACCCACGCGAGCCCTGGCTCCCCACCGGGAATGACCCGCCCCGGCCGGTCGTTACACCTGGACCCGGCACCGCGAGCGGCGACCACACCCCGCCAACCCGGGCCACACCATCCCCCGAGAACCACCCCAGCGCCAGACGGCGTCGGCACCGCATCCCCCGCGGCGCCCCACCCCCGAATGGAGCTAACCCATGAACACCATGCTGCGCAACAGCGTCCTGGCCATCGCCGGACTCACCGTCGCAGGCGGCCTCGCCGCCGGCCCCCTCAACCACACCACCACCGACACCACCCCGACCAACCCCATCACCGCCGCCGTCCAGGCCGACAAGCCCGACACCGGCACGCTGATCCCGCACGGTGTGCAGGGCACCCAGTCCCGCATCGACCTGGACGACGAGCAGGTCGCCAACGCGAAGGCGATCATCGCCGCCACCAAGAAGGCCGGCATGGACGAGCGTGCCGCGGTGATCGCGATCGGGACGGCGTTCCAGGAGTCGAAGCTGGAGAACCTGGGTCACCTCGGCGCCCGCAACGACCACGACTCGCAGGGCCTGTTCCAGCAGCGCCCGTCCTCGGGTTGGGGCACCGTCGAACAGATCACCGACCCCGAATACTCCACCCTCGCCTTCCTCAAGGGTCTGAAGCAGGTCGACGGCTGGCAGGACATGCCCCTCACCGTCGCCGCCCAAACCGTGCAGGTCTCCGCATTCCCCGACCACTACGCCCAGTGGGAACAGCAGGCCGCCGACCTCGTCGCCGAGCACTGGAACAGCTGACCCACCAACGCCATCACCAGCAGCGACACCCCACACCACCACGACGGCCGGCACCCCATCCGGGGCGCCGGCCGTCAACGCACCACCAACCCTGCCCGAAAGCGACGCGACGCCCGAAAGCGACGCACGATAGGAAGGGTCCCCTGCTATACACCAGGCGATAGCAGGGGACCCTTCCTTACACATCAGGTGGCGCTGATGGTGCCGGTGAGCAGGAGGGCGAACACCAGAGTGCCGACCGCCACCCGGTAGAGCACGAAGACGTACAGGGTGTGGTGGGCGACGAAGCGCAGCAGCCACGCGATGGCCGCGTACCCGACGGCGAAGGCGATGAACGTGGCGACGACCATCTGCGCGACGGTGGGCGCCGACGTGCCCGGGGCCGCCGGTTCGAAGACGTCCCCGAGGCTGAAGATCCCGGACATCACCACGGCCGGGATGGCCAGCAGGAACGAGTAGCGGGCCGCCGTCTCCCGGGTCAGGTTGAGGAACAGACCGAAGGTCAGCGTCGCACCGGACCGGGACACCCCGGGGATCAGCGCCATCGCCTGGGCGAGGCCCATCACCACGCCGTCGCGCATCCGGAAGTCCTTCAACGTCCGGGTCTGCCGGCCCCAGTACTCGGCGAAGGCGAGCACGAAGGCGAACACGATCAGGGTCGTGGCCACCACCCACAGGTTCCGGGCGGTCTCCCGGATCTGGTCCTTGAACAGGAAGCCGAGCGCCCCGATCGGGATCGAGCCGACGATCACGTACCAGCCCATCCGGTAGTCGAGGCTGGACCGCACCGAGGAATCCCAGATCCCGACCGTCCAGGTACGGCCGATACGCCAGATGTCCTTGGCGAAGTACAGCAGCACGGCTGCTTCGGTGCCGAGCTGGGTGACTGCGGTGAACGACGCCCCGGCGTCACGGTCGAAGAAGATCGCCGAGGTGATCCGCAGGTGCCCCGACGAGCTGACCGGAAGGAACTCGGTCAGGCCCTGGACGATGCCCAGGACGATGGCTTCGATCCAGGTCACTCCCCGACTCCCGAGAGTTCCAGCGCCTCGGCGACGGTACGCAGGGTCTGCACCCCGCTGTCCCGGTCACCGGCGAACAGGGTGACCGACAGGGTGGTGACGCCGGACTCGGCGTACTCGCGCATCCGCTCGGCGATCCGTTCCTTGGGTCCGAGCAGCGAGGTCCGGTCGATGAACTCCAACGGCACCGCGGCGGCCGCGTCCCGCTGCCGCTTGGCCAGGTAGAGGTCCTGCACCTCGCGGGCGGCGTCGCCGTACCCCATCCGGGTCGCCAACTGGTTGTAGAAGTTCTGCTGGCGGCTGCCCATCCCGCCCACGTACAGGGCGGCGTACCAGCGCACCAACTGCGCGCAGGAGTCGACGTCGTCGCCGACCACGACCGGCGCCGACGGCACCACGTCGAAACCGGCCAGTTCCTTGCCGACCCTGGCCCGCCCGGCGCGTACCGCCGCGAGCTGTTCCTCGGCGAACTCGGGGGCGTAGAAGACGGCCAGCCAGCCGTCGGCGATCTCGCCGGCCAGTTCCAGGTTCTTCGGGCCGACCGCGGCGAGGTAGATCGGGATGTGCTCACGCGGCGGATGGAAGCCCAACCGCAGTGCCTTGCCGGGTCCGTCGGGCAGCGGCAACTGGTAGAACTCGCCGTCGTAGGCGACCTCCTTGCGGGCCACCGCCAGCTTCACGATGTCCACGTACTCCCGGGTACGCGCCAGCGGCTTGCCGAACCGTACGCCGTGCCAGCCCTCGGAGACCTGCGGGCCGGAGACGCCCAGGCCGAGCCGGAACCGGCCGCCGGAGAGGGCGTCGATGGTGGCTGCGGTCATCGCGGTCATCGCGGGCGTACGCGCCGGGATCTGCATCACCGCGCTGCCGACGTCGATCCGCTCGGTCTGCCCGGCCATCCAGGAGAGCATGCTCGGCGAGTCCGAGCCGTACGCCTCCGCCGCCCACACCACCGAGTAGCCGAGTCGGTCCGCCTCCTGAGCCATGGCCAGATGATCCGCCGGCGTGCTCCAGGCTGTCTGGTATCCGAGGTTTAGCCCGAGTCGCACAGAGTCCTCCCCCATCCGCAGTCGCATCAGGTTACGCAATGCCGCCGAGAGCGACGATCACCGGCTCACCCGAATCGCCGTGCGTCTGGGCAGACTCGACGGGAGCGAGGATATCGGTTCGGCCCCCGTTCGAAATAAGGTTCACCCATGCAACAGCGACCGCTCGGCCGAAGCGGGCTGGCGGTCTCCCGGCTCGCGCTCGGCACCATGACCTGGGGCCGGGACACCGATGCCGACGACGCCGCTGCGCAGTTGAAGAGTTACCTCGACGCGGGTGGCAACCTGATCGACACCGCCGACGTGTACGGCGACGGCGACGCCGAGTCGGTGATCGGCTCACTGCTGGGCGGTCTGGTGCCCCGCGACGAGCTGCTCATCGCCGCCAAGGCGGGGTTGCGCCCGGGTGGCCCCCGCCGTCGCGACGGCTCCCGGGGACACCTGCTGCGCACGCTCGACGCCTCGCTGCGACGGCTGGGCACCGACCACGTCGACCTGTTCCAGGTGCACGGTCACGACCCGGCCACCCCGCTGGAGGAGACCCTGGCCGCGCTGGACCACGCGGTGGCCAGCGGCCGGGTCCGCTACGTCGGCGTGTCGAACTTCTCCGGTTGGCAGACCGCCCGGGCGGCGGCCTGGCAGGCGGCCTGGCCGGGACGCGCCCCGGTGGTCGCCGCGCAGGTGGAGTACTCCCTGCTGGAGCGGGGGGTCGAGCGGGAGGTGCTGCCGGCCTGCGAGGCGCTCGGCCTGGGTGTGCTGCCCTGGTCGCCGCTGGGACGCGGGGTGCTCACCGGCAAGTACCGGCACGGCCGGCCGGCGGACTCCCGGGCGGTGTCGCCCCATTTCGAACGCTTCGTCGCCACCTATCTGGAGCCGCGCTGCTCCAGCATCGTGGAGGCGGTCGCCACCGCCGCCGGGGGCCTCGGGGTCTCTCCGCTGGAGGTGGCGCTGGCCTGGATCCGGGACCGGCCCGGGGTGACCGCGCCGATCCTCGGCGCGCGGACCTCCGGGCAACTGCTCGGCGCACTCCAGGTGGAGCGGATGACCCTGCCCGAGGAGATCACCATCGCCCTGGACGACGTCTCGGCCCTGGAGGTCGGCTACCCCGAACGCGACGGGTGACCCGCCTCCCCGCCCACAGGGTGGCGCGCGGTGGCTTCGAATGGGCAGCATAGGGCTCATGGACTACGAATACGCGCCGCTGCGGTTACCGCCGAACGTCGACCGGTTGGCGGCTGCCGCGCAACTGGCGATCCAGGCCGAGTTCAGCGGGTGGGAGCTGGCCCGGGTACAGCTGTTCCGCGACGGCACCCGCCAGGTGGTGCTCCGCCGCCGCCTGGCCAGCGGCACGCCGCAGCCCGGCCTGTCCTACTGACCCGAGCCAGCGGTGGGTAGATCTGTTGCTGCGTAAGCGACAACAGACGTGCCCACCACCGGACGAAACCACCGTGCGCGGCCTCAGCGCACGTGGTCGTGCTCGTCGTCGAGTTCCATGAACGGGTGCTCGTCGAGTCGGCCGACCAGCCGGTCGTCGGCCGCCGGCTGGAACGGGCCCACCGGGTCGTCGTCGTCGAACGACTCCAGGTCGACCGGGGTGCCGACCTCGCTGACCATGACCACGCCGTCGAGCGGCTCCAGCTCCGGGACGTCGAGAGCACCCAGCGAGCCGTCGCCGCTCTGCAGCAGCTCCAGCACCGCCTCGCCGACCCCCTCCACCGGGGGCATCTGGTCCTCGCCGGGAGCGCCCTCGCGGCGGGCCGCCTCGGCGACCCGGATCAGCGCCGAGACGCTGGGCACCCGGTAGTCACGCCGCTGGCGTACCGAGATCACCTGCGGGTGCGGGTCGGTCGGCTCCACGCCTTCGGCGCCACCGAAACGCTGGTCGGCCTCGTTCGGGTCGATCGACTCGACGTCCCACGGGGTCACCTCGCCGAAGGCGTCCATGAGTTGCTCGTCGTAGGCGTACGACGCGTTGTTCAACGCCACGTACGCCTGCCACACGTCGTCGTCGTCGATCCGGCCCTCAGCGGCGCGGACAGCGGCCAGGTGGTGGCGGGCCGCTTCGATCACGCGCTCGAGTGCGGCTTCCAGCTCACCGTGCTGGTCGGTCATGGGGCGTCCCTCTCACGTTACTAACAGGTGCGCAGGAACCGGTCGAGAACCCGCACGCCGAACTGTAGTCCGTCCACCGGTACCCGCTCGTCGATGCCATGGAACAGCGCGGAGAAGTTCAGGTCGGCCGGCAGCCGCAGCGGTGCGAAGCCGAAGCACCGTACGCCGATCTGCGCGAACGCCTTCGCGTCCGTGCCGCCGGAGAGCATGTACGGCACCGGCCGGGCGCCCGGGTCCTCGGCGACCAGCGCGGCGGACATCGCCCCGACCAGGTCGCCGTCGAAGGTGGTCTCCAGGGCGGGCTGGCGCTGCACGTACTCGATGGCGATGTCCGGGCCGACCAACTCGCGCAACTGTCGTTCCAGCAGCTCCGACTGGCCGGGCAGGCTGCGGCAGTCGATGGTGGCGCTGGCCCGGCCGGGGATGACGTTGTCCTTGTAGCCGGCGGCGAGCCGGGTCGGGTTGGCGGTGTTGCGGATGGTGGCGCCGATGATGTTGGCGATCGGGCCGAGCTTGGCGATGGCGGTCTCCGGGTCCTCCGGGTCCAGCTCGACGCCGAGCACCTCGGAGACCTCCTCCAGGAAGGCCCGTACGGTGTCGGTGACCACCACCGGGAAGCGGTGCCGGCCGACCCGGGCCACCGCCTCGGCCAGCGCGGTCACCGCGTTGTCGTCGTGCACCATCGAACCGTGCCCGGGGCGCCCCCTGGCGTGCAGCCGCAGCCAGTCGATGCCCTTCTGCGCGGTCTCGATCAGATAGAGCCGCCGCGACTCGTCCACCGTGTACGAGAAGCCGCCGACCTCGCCGATGCCCTCGGTGCACCCGTCGAACAACTCGCGGTGCCGGTTGACCAGGAAGTGCGCGCCGTACTCGCTGCCCGCCTCCTCGTCGGCGGTGTACGCGAGCACGATGTCCCGCGGCGGGCGGACGCCGGCGCGCTGCCAGTGGCGCACCACGGCGAGCACCATCGCGTCGAAGTCCTTCATGTCGATGGCGCCCCGGCCCCACAGGTAGCCGTCGCGCAACTCGCCGGAGAACGGGTGCACCGACCATTCGTCGGCGTCGGCCGGCACCACGTCCAGGTGGCCGTGCACCAGCAGGGCGCCCCGGCTCGGGTCGGCGCCGGGGATCCGGGCGATCACGTTGGCCCGCCCGGGTGCGGACTCGTGGATCACCGGGGCGATGCCGACCTCCGCCAGCTTCTCGGCGACGTACTCGGCGGCGTGGCGCTCCCCGACGCTGGTGGCGTTGTCGCCGGTGTTGGTGGTGTCGATGCGCAGCAGGTCCCGGCAGAGGTCGACGACCTCCTCGGTCGGCGCGGGGAAGGCGGGGTGCGCGTCGCTCGTCATGCCCCTTCATACCAGGCCAGCGGTTTCGGCCCGGATGAGTGCGGGTACTGCGCGCGCGTCCGGGTGCCATATCATCGTCGCTCCGCCTGCCCCGCCGAGGAGGGACCGTGTCCGTCCACCTGCCGCCGTTGCCGCCCTCGACCGGTGACGGCTACCAGCCCGCCGGGCAGAGCATCGCCGCCACCATCGCCGACGAGCACCAGCAACTGCTGAGCCTGACCCGGCGCCTGGTCGAGCCGGGCCAGGCTCCCGCGCACGGCCGGGAGATCCTGGTCGCGGCGCTGTCCCGGCACCTGGCCGCCGAGGAGCAGTGCCTGCTGCCCGCCATCCGGCAGGCCCTCACCGACGCCGACCAGCCGGTCGCCGACGTCCTCGTCGGCGACGCCGCGCTGCTGATGGCGTTGCGCGGGCTGGACGACGCCCGTCTGGCCATCGTGGCCAGCCTGCTCGAGGCGCACGTGGTGGCGGTCGACGCCCTGGTGCAGCGGCTCTGCGAGGCGGCCACCGAGGAGGAGCTGATCCGCCTCGGCAACCGGCTGGATATCGCCGAGGAGGCCGCGCCGACCCGCCCGCACCCGGGGATCCCGCACACGCCGCCGTGGAACCGGATCGTCGAGCCGGCGGTGGCGCTGGTCGACAAGTTCCGGGACGCGGTCACCGGTCGGCACACCCAGCTCAGCGAGGTGGCGGAGCCGCCGCAACGCTGAGTCACCAGTGGGATGTTCATGGTCGTTGATCCGTCCGGGCCCTTCCGCCGGGATGCTCCATGGCCCTACCGTCACGCTATGAACCTGGAGTTGCGGCACCTGCGGGTGGTCTGCGCCATCGCCGAGACGGGCAGCGTGACCAAGGCGGCCTCCACGCTCGGCCTGGCGCAGCCGGCGCTGACCGCCCAGCTCCAGCGCATCGAACGGACCCTCGGCGGGCCGCTGTTCGAGCGGGACCGGCGCGGCGCCCGACCGACCGCCCTCGGTGAGCTGGTGCTCGCCCGGGCACGGGTGCTGCTGCCGGCGATGAAGGGACTCCAGGACGAGGCGGCCCGGCTGGCCGGGGCCGGCGACGCACCGCGCCGCTACCGCTTCGGCGGGGTGAACAGCCCGATCCTGGGCCGCCTGGTGCATCGACTCGCCGCCGAGCACCCACAGGCGCAGATCACCACCTACGCGTCCTGGTCGGTCGACGAGTTGGCGCAACTGGTCGCCGGTGGACGGCTGGACTACGCGCTGACCGGGGTGTGCGGCGACTCCACCCCGTCGGCGGACTACGGGCTGAGCTGGCGGGAGGTGGCCGTCGACCCGGTGATGGTACTGCTGCCGGAGATCCATCCGCTGGCCGGCCGCAGCGAGGTGGCGCTGGCCGAGCTGCGGCACGAGCAGTGGGTGGCGGCACCGGGTGACGGCTGCTTCGGTGACTGTTTCGCCGCCGCCTGCGCGCGGGCCGGATTCACCCCCCGCAAGCTGTACGAGGCCGACGTGCGCGGCTGCATCGACCTGGTGGACGCCGGCGAGGCGGTGGCGTTGTGCCAGGCCACGTTCCGCCCGGTGGCCGGCCTGGTGACCCGGCGGCTGGCCGGCAGTCCGCTGCGCTGGCGGCTGATGCTGGGCTGGCACCCGGAGTCCCCCGCCGCGCGGATGGCGGAACTGGTGCTGGACACGGCGCTGGTGGCGTACACCGACGCGCTCGCGCCGCATCCGGCGTACCTGGCCTGGCTGCTCGGCAATCCGGCCTTCGGGGTACGCCGTCCGGCGGCGACGGCCGACCGGGGACTGCGGAGCGCCTGACGGCGGGCGCGAACCGGCTGACGGCGGGTAATGGGCGGGTATCACCGACCCAGTCTGGAGAGCGAGTAGGACGTGCGCGGGGTGGTGTGAAAGGAGGGGTCCCCTGCTAACGCCTCCGGTATAGCAGGGGACCCCTCCTAACACCGCGCGCCCGCGTCCGCGACGGCGACGGCGACGGCGACGGCGTCACACCCGCGCATGCCCGCGCCCGGACCGGCGTCGGCGCACCCGAGAAGACGAGGACGTCAGCGTTCGACGAGGACGTCGTGCCCGAGGTCGAGCAGGGAGTGCCGCCACTCGTCGTCGGCGTTGCCCCGTCGGGGCTTCTCCGCCGTCAGCGACCGGATCCGCTCCACCGCCTCCCGCATCACCTCGATGTCCTCGGGCGTCAGGTCGACCTTGCGTTTGCGCAGCACCGCGAGGATCTGCCGGCCCGGCTCGGGCAGGTTCAGGTCCGGGTCCGGGCCGAACGCCTCCTCGCCGGAGCCCCGGGTCAGCAGCCATTGCCGGAGCTGCTCGGAGGGCACGTTGACCTCGGCGTGGAAGTCCTCCCAGAGCACCTCCACCTCGGGGTCGAGCCGCTGCTCGCGTACCATCACGCCTCCTCTCCGGACGGCGACCCGGAGTGCTCCGGGTGCCGCTCGTCGGTCTGCCCGCCCAGCCCCTCCGCCGGCACCTGCACCCGGGCGGGGTTGGCGGTCGGCGGCGCCAGGATCGGGTCGCTGCGTTCGTCGTCCCGGGCCTCGTCCGGTTCCGTCATCGCCTTGCCCTCTCCGGTCGTCGGTACCCGGCCGGTCAGCGGGGGTGGGTGGTGCCGGCAGTGGCGTGCCCGCGCGCGCCGGCCGCCACGTCGAAGGCGAGCTGGCCGTCCCGGGCGTCCACGGTGACCCGCTGACCGGGCGAGAGCTGCTGCTCCAGCAGCATCCGGGACAGGTGGTTGTCCACCTCCCGCTGGATCACCCGGCGCAGCGGCCGGGCGCCGAACTCGGGCTGGTAGCCGTGCTCGGCCAGCCAGTCCACCCCGGCCGTGGTGAAGTCCACCTCGATGTCCTGGGCGTGCAGCCGGCGCCGGGTCTCCTCCAGCAGCAGTCCGGCGATCTGCCGCAGTTGCTCGGCCTCCAGCCGCCGGAAGATGATCACTTCGTCGATACGGTTGAGGAACTCCGGCCGGAAGTTCTCCTGGAGCCGACGCATCAGCCGCTCCCGCAGCTCGTCGCTCTCCTGCTCGCTGCCGGGAGCACCCGCGCCGAAACCGACCGCGCGCTGGCTGCCGGTGATCAGCTCCGAGCCCAGGTTGCTCGTCATGATCAGTACGGTGTTCTTGAAGTTGACCGTCCGCCCCTGGCTGTCGGTGAGCCGCCCGT
Source organism: Micromonospora craniellae (assembly GCF_014764405.1). Classification (NCBI taxonomy): domain Bacteria; kingdom Bacillati; phylum Actinomycetota; class Actinomycetes; order Micromonosporales; family Micromonosporaceae; genus Micromonospora; species Micromonospora craniellae. The sequence continues at coordinate 211,636 of NZ_CP061725.1, forward strand.
CGTCGAGCACCTGCAACAGGATGTTGAACACGTCGGGGTGGGCCTTCTCGATCTCGTCCAGCAGCACCACCGCGTACGGGCGGCGGCGCACCGCCTCGGTGAGCTGGCCGGCCTCCTCGTACCCGACGTAGCCGGGCGGGGCGCCGACCAGCCGGCTGACCGTGTGCCGTTCCTGGAACTCGCTCATGTCCACCCGGACCATCCGGTCGGCCTCGCCGAACAGCGCCTCGGCCAGGGCCCGGCCCAGTTCGGTCTTGCCCACGCCGGTCGGGCCGAGGAACAGGAAGCTGCCCATCGGGCGATTCGGATCGGCCAGTCCGGTCCGGGAACGGCGGACCGCCTCGGCGACCGCCCCGACCGCGTCCTCCTGCCCGACGACCTTCTCGTGCAGGTGCCCCTCCAGGCGCAGCAGCCGGTCCCGTTCCTCCTCGGTGAGCTGGCTGGCCGGGATGCCGGTGGCCCGGGAGACCACCTCGGCGATCTCGTCCGGCCCCACCTCGGGCACCTGGTTGTCGTTGCCGTCCTCGCCCCGGGCGCGCTGTACCTGCCGTTCCAGCTCGGCGACCCGGTCGCGCAGGGTGGAGGCACGTTCGTACTGCTCGTCGGCGACCGCCTGCTCCTTGTCCCGGCGTACCTCATCGAGCTGCTGCTCCAGGTCGCGCACGTCGGCGGCGGGCGTCCGGGTGCGCAACCGCACCCGGGCGCCGGCCTGGTCGATCAGGTCGATCGCCTTGTCCGGCAGGAAGCGGTCGGTGACGTACCGGTCGGACAGCTCGGCGGCGGTGACCAGCGCCTCGTCGGTGAACCGCACCTGGTGGTGGGCCTCGTAGCGGTCCCGCAGGCCGCGCAGGATGGAAACGGTGTCCTCGACGGTGGGCTCCGGCACGAAGACCGGCTGGAACCGTCGGGCCAGCGCGGCGTCCTTCTCGATGCTGCGGCGGTACTCGTCCAGCGTGGTCGCGCCGATCACCCGCAACTCGCCCCGGGCCAGCGCGGGCTTGAGCATGTTGGACGCGTCCATGCCGCCCTCGCTGCCGGCGCCGCCCGCGCCCACCAGGGTGTGGATCTCGTCCAGGAAGATGATCAGCTCGTCCCGGTGCGCCCGGATCTCGTCGATCACCTTCTTCAGGCGTTCCTCGAAGTCGCCCCGGTAGCGGGTGCCGGCGACCAGCCCGGCCAGGTCGAGCTGCACGACCCGCTTGCCGAGCAGGGTCTGCGGCACGTCGCCGTCGCAGATCCGTTCGGCAAGCCCCTCCACGATCGCGGTCTTGCCGACGCCCGCCTCCCCGATCAGGACCGGGTTGTTCTTGGTACGCCGGGACAGGATCTCCACCGCCTGCTCGATCTCGTCGGCGCGCCCGATCACCGGGTCGATCTGGTCGTTGCGGGCCAGGTCGGTGAGGTCCTGGCCGTACTGGTCGAGGGTGGGGGTGCCCCGGTCCGGGCGGGGATTGGTCATCGGTCCGCGTTCGGCGTTGGCGGCCTGCAACGACTCCGGCTGGATCCGGCCGGCGGCGAGCATCCGGCCGGCCGGCGACTCGGGGTTGAGCGGCAGCGCCATCAGGATGTGCTCGGGACCGATGTAGTTCGCCCCCATCGCCCGGGAGAGCTGGTGGGCGTCGAGCAGCGCCCGTTTGGCCGCCGGGGTGAGCGACAGGTTGGGCGGCACCTCGCCCTGCGGGGCGCCGTCGGCCCGCCCACCCAACGCGTTGAGCAGGGTGTCCGGGTCGGCGCCGGCCCGGCGTACCAGGTCCCGCAGCGGCTCGCGTTGCAGCGCCGCCCACAGCAGGTGGTCGGTGTCCAGGTCGCTGCTCTTCTTCTGGGCGGCCCGGCGTGCCGCGTCGGCCAGCATCTCGCGGGCGTCGGCGGTCATCAGCCGGGTGATGTCGACCCGGTGCGCGGGGCGCCGCCCGCCCTCACCCCGGCCGAAGTACCGAGCCAGAAACTCGTCCCACGGGTCGGAGCCGAAGTCGCCGGGTCCAATCATCTCTGTCCTCCGCGGTCGGCGCGAGACGGTCGGCACGGGCTACCCGGCCCGAGGCCGGACAAACGCCACCGGCGGGCACCGGCGGGGCGGCGCCGGGTGCCGGCACAGGCGAAACGCCGACCGGCCGGCGAGGCAGGCAGGGCGGCCGGGTGGATGGCAGGGTGGGCGGATGGAGTCGACTCCGCTGCTGATCGTGGACGCCGCCAACGTCGTCGGGTCCCGCCCGGACGGCTGGTGGCGGGACCGGGCCGGGGCCACCGTCCGGCTGCGGGACACGCTGGCCCCGGTGGGCGGGCGCGGCGTACCGCCGGAGGTGTCCCCACCGGTCGAGGTGGTGCTCGTGGTGGAGGGTGCCGCGCGGGGCGTACCCGGGGTCGACGGGGTGCGGGTGGTCCCGGCCGACGGGTCCGGGGACGACGCCGTGGTCGAGCTGGTGGCCGAGGCCGGCAACCGGCGACGGCTGGTGGTCACCGCCGACCGGGCGCTGCGGGACCGGGTCACCGCGCTCGGCGCGGAGGTGTACGGCCCCCGCTGGCTGCGCGGCTGACCGGGCGGCCGCGGCCCGGAGCGGTCGCCCTGCGTGATCTTCCGACCCCGGGTCCCACGAATCGGACTCGCCGCGCCTGCGGTCGACAACCGGTCAGTAGGGCAGCAACACTGACAGGGTATGTTCGTCCCCCAACCGGCATTCGTCCCCCAACCGGCATAGGCTCTAATGGAGTCCTCCCCGCCCCCAGGAGGTTCCGCGTGGCGAGCGTCGCCGAGCTCAAGGCAGCCATCGATATCGCGCTTCAGCAGATCGGTGACGGCCAGAGCGCCGTGCAGGCCGCCGGCGAGAAACTGGCCGAGGCACAGCAGACACTGGCCGGCGCGTTGGAGGGCAGCGGCCACACCACCGTCGAAGCGGCTCAGGCCTCGCTGACGCAGGCCAGCCAGGAGTTGGAGGAGTGCCTCGCCGCGACGCTCGTCGCGGTCGAGCAGGCCCAGCAGTACGTCGCGACGCTGTAGGGGCGGGCGTGTCCATCGTCGAGGACGTCGGCGCACAGGTGCGGGCCACCGCCGAGGATCTGCCCCTCGGTCTGCTGGGGCAGGCGCTGGAGAAGTTCGGGCTGGCCGCCGAGCGGCTGCGCTGGGTGCGGCAGGAGTCGGCGAACCCGATGGGCGTACCGGAGCTGTCCGCAGCCACCGAGCACGCCGAGACCGCCGGGTACGCGCTGCGCGTCGCCCAGGAGCAGCTCACCGCGTACCTGGCCGCTATCGGGCTGGCCCCCGACGGAGCCGCGCCGCCGCCGGCCGGTGAGCGTGAGCGCCGCCCGGTACACGACGCCCCCCGCACGGCCGAGCCGGTGGCCGACGCGCCGGAGGCCGCCGGTGAGATGCGGCTGCGCCGCTGGTGGTCGGTGCGGGTGGCGGAGCTGACCGGCGGCCGGGAGGGCCCGGCGGAGGAACCCGACGAACGCATCACCGACTCCCAGGAGTTGCTGCGCCGGGTGGTGCGCGGGGTCCGCTCCGGCGACCGCGACCGGCTGCACCGCGACCTGCGCGGCGCACACGCCGACGTCGGGTTGGGGCTGGCCGCGGTGGCCCCGCCGTTGCTGCGCGACCTCGCCGCCGAGCTGCTCGGCCACCCACCACGCGGCGACGACCTGTCCCGGCTGCGCCGCGAGCTGGACGGCCGGGTCCGGGACCTGCTCCCCGGCCTGCCCGCCCCGGTGCTGGACACGCTGCTGACCCGGGTCTGCCGGATGCCTCCGCCGCGCCGGGGCGAGGACGAGCAGCCACACGCGGCCGACCCGGCGGTCACCGCCGGGGTGCTCGCCGGCGTCCTGCTCGACCGCCTCGGCCGCGACCTCTCCGCCGACGGCGGTGAAAGGAAGGGCCCCCTGTTAACGCCTGAGGTAGTAAAGGGGTCCCCTCCTCACACCGGCGACGCACCCCGCGTGAGCACGCACGGCGCGAGCACACAGGGCGCGAGCACGCACAACGGAAGCGCGAACGGCGCGGGCACACCCGGCGCGAGGCCGTTCGGCGGATTCCGTCCGGCTCGACCGGGGCACGGTGTCGATGGCTGACCGGCGCAGCCAGCTGGTCGCCCGGGTCCGGGAACTGCTCGCCGAGGCACAAGGCGCGTCCCGTACCCGGTCCACCGCGGCCCAGACGACGCTGGCCGCCGCCCGGGACCGGGCGGTACGCGTACGCCGCGCGGCGTCCGGCGTACCGGAGCGGGTGGGTGCCGAACGGGACCGACGCCTCGCCGAGATCGACGCCCGGCACGCGTCGCGGCTGGCCGTCCTGGCCCGGCGGGCCGCAGAGGCAGCGGCCCGGGAGGCACCGGGCGCCGGCTCGGCGGACTGGCCGGGATGGCGGCCCACCCCGGCCACCCGTGGCGAGTCACCGGGTGCCACCCGGGTGGGCACCATCCGGCTGCCCGACGCCGAGCCGGTGCCGGCGCTGGTGTCGCTGCTCGACGGCGGGCACGTCGCGCTCGACGGCGACCCGGAGGGCTGCGCCGCAGTGGTGACGGCACTGCTGCTACGCAGCCTCGGCCGGGCCGCGCCCGGCAGCGTCCGGGTGGTCGGGTACGACCCGGACCACCTCGGCGGCGGGCTGGCCGGGTTCGCCCCGCTGGGCCCCGCCGGGCTGCTCACTTTCGTCGGCCCGGGTGGCCTGGGCCGGTTGCTGGACGACCTGGTGGAGCAGATCCGCCGGATCAACGAGACCGTGCTCGCCGGTGAGCACGCCTCGCTGCGGGAACTGGCCGCCGCGACCGACCGCCGGCCGGAGCCGTGGCGGGTGGCGGTGCTGCTCGGCGGGGACGAACTGTCCCGGCACGAGCGCGGCCAGCTCGACCGGGTGGTACGCGCCGGGGTGGCGTGCGGCGTCCACCTGATCGTGCGCGGAGTGCCGCTGCCCGACGACGCGACACTGACCCGGATCGCGGTCACCGCCGACGGTGCCCGGGTCGGCACCCTGCCGGTACGCCTCGACCCACCGCCGCCGGCCACCCTGGTCACCGAGACCTGCCGCCAGATCGCCTCGGTGGTCAGCGCCGGCCCGGCGCCCACCCCCTTCACCGACCTGCTGCCGCCGCCGGAGCAGATGTGGCAGGAGGATTCGGCGACCGGGTTGACCGCCCCGATCGGCGAGGGCCCGCAGGGTCGGCCGGTGCTGCTGACCCTCGGCGACTACCCGCCGCACGCGTTGATCGGAGGTCCGTCGGGCACCGGCAAGACCAACCTGATCTTCGCCTGGATCGGCGCCCTCGCCGCCCGCTACTCCCCCGCCGAGCTGGAGTTCTATCTGCTCGACTTCAAGGAGGGGGTGTCGTTCGCCCGGTTCGCCAAGGGGCGGCGGGACCCGAGCTGGCTGCCGCACATGCGGCTGGTCGGCATCAACGTCAACACCGACCGCGAGTTCGGCCTGGCGTTGCTGCGCTTCCTCGCCGAGGAGCTGCGCCGACGCGCCGACGCGGCGAAGAAGCACGAGGTCACCAAGCTGGCCGAGCTGCGCGCGGTGGACCCGACCGGGCACTGGCCCCGGATCGTGGCGGTGGTCGACGAGTTCCAGATGCTGCTGGCCGGCCGGGACGCGGTGGCCCGGGAGGCGGCCGACCTGCTGGAGGACCTGGCCCGCCGGGGCCGCTCGCAGGGCATCCACCTGGTGCTGGCCTCGCAGGACGTACGCGGCATCGAGGCGCTGTGGGGCCGCCCCGCGCTGGTCGCCCAGTTCACCCTGCGCATCGCCTTACCCAAGGCGCTGCGCATCCTCGCCGAACGCAACGACGCCGCGCAGTCGCTGCCGAAGTTCCACGCGGTGGTCAACGCCGAGTCGGGGCTGCCGGAGGGCAACGAGGTGGCCCGGATCCCGTCGGCCAGCGAGTGGGAGACCTGGAGCGAGTTGCAGCACCGGCTGTGGCGGATGCGGCCGGCCGAGGCCGCACCGGCCCGCCTCTTCGACGGCGACGCGATCCCGCGGCTGGCCGAGGCGCCGGACTTCCGGGCGCTGACCCCGCCGGAGGTCGGTACGCCGCGCGGCCCGGTCGCGCTGCTCGGCGAGATCATCGACGTGCAGGCCCGCTCGGCGGCGCTGCGGTTGCCCCGGGCCCCCGGGCGCAACCTGGCGGTGCTGGGCACCCGGATCGACGAGGCGTGTGCGGTGCTGGACGCGGCGGCCCGCTCGCTGGCCCGGCAGCACCGGCCCGGCACCGCCCGGTTCTCCATCGCCTGCCTGGACCCGGACGCCGACCCGGCGGCGCGGGCGCTCTACGAGGACCTCGCCGACGACGCCGCCTGGTACGACGAGGAGACGGTGGCCGAGCTGATGGCCGAGACCGCCGACGGCATCGGCGGGCCCGGCGCCGGCGGGGGGCCGCACTACCTGCTGCTGTTCGCCGTCGACGCGGCGGCCGGCGCGCTCGCCGCGCGGGTCGGCAGGTCCACCGGGCTGGAGCACCTGCGCCGGATCCTGCACGACGGCCCGGAGCGGCGTACCCACGTGCTGGCCTGGTGGCGGGGCGTGGCCCGGATGAAGGCCGACCTGGGTGGCACGGGCGCCCGCACCGACCAGATCGGCGCCTGGGTGGCCCTGGACACCCATGGCGGGGACCTGAGCGGGCCGCTGTACCCGGGCAGCGGCGGGCCGGACTGGTATCCCCGGCCGTGGCGGGGGCTCTTCTTCGACCGGGCGGTGCACCGCACCGGGCAGACCATCATCCCCTACGGACCGGCCCGATGAACGAACCGGTGACCAGCGAGACCTACGCGGCCCAGCTCCGGCGGCTCGCCGAGTTGACCGCGCGGGTGCAGGAGCAGCGCGCCGAGGCGAATGCCTGGCACGCGCAGCAGTGCGCGGCGGCCGACCGCGCGGTGGCCGAGTCGGCCGACGAGGTCAACCGGGCCGAGCGGGAACTGGCCGCGGCCCGCGAGTCGCAGGAACTGGTGGACGCCGAGACGGCGATCCTGTGGCAGGAGCTGAACGGCCGGCTGGGCGGCGGCGGGCGGCGGGCGGGCGCCCCGCCGGCACCGGCCCAGGACGCCGCCGGCGACCCGATGCCGCTGCTGGACGCCGCGCGGGACCTGCTGCGCCGCACGCGCCAGCCGGGCGAGCTGCCGAACAGCGTGAACGCGCTGCTGGCGCTCTGCGGGGTGGTCGGTGCGGTGCTGGCGTACGCGCTGGGTGCGGGGGCCCGGGCGCTGGGCGGACGCGCCGACGGTGAGCTGGGCGTCGGCCTGCCGGTGCTGGCGCTGGTGGTGACGCTGCTCGGCCCGGTGATCGGGCTGGTGCCGGCCCGGGTGCTGGCCGACCGGCGGCACGCGGTGCTGAGCCCGCGACCGGTGATCGTGGTGGTGCTCGCCGGCCTGGTCACCACCCTGCTGCTGCTGATCGTGACCTGAGTCGACCCGGCCGCGCCGGGACCGGCCCGGTGGCCGGAATGGCGACGTGACTGGCCGGTGGCCAGGGCTGCGACCGGGCCCGGCATCATGCGGTGCCGGGCCGGGTGCCGTCACGCGGGGACGAGCACGGCCTCGCGCAGCAGGCGGCGGGTGAGGGTGAGACGGTCGGTGTCGGCGTCGAGGCCGGGCAGGTCACCGACCCGGACGACCGTCCCGGCGAGCAGGACCCGCAGCGCCGGTGCGCACTGCGCCGGCAGCGTGACAGCTCGGTCGAACAGCCGCAGCACCACCTGCTCGTCCCGCTCGTCGAGCTGCCGACGCAGCCCGGGACGGACGGTCACCCGGCTGTCGGCGTCCAGCGCGGCGATCGCTTCGGCCTGCGCGAGCGGTCGTAGCGGCGCCGGACGCGACGCCGGCCAGGCGCGGTGCCGCAGCCGGGCCGCGACCTTGCCCGGGTCGGCCCGCAGCAGCCAGTCGCGCAGCGCCTCCACGGTCTCGGTCAGCTCCGGCTCGATGGCGTCCGGGTCGGCCAGGTCGGTGCCGAACGGCAGCGTGGCCCGCAGCCGGCGGTCCTCGGCGGCCAGCGCGAGCAACTCCTCGACCAGGGCGTACCGGGTCAACGCGCGGATGCCGACGGTCAGGTGCAGGGAGCTGGACTCCTGGGCCTCGGCGCTGTGCAGCCAGCCTCGGGGCAGGTAGAGCGCGTCACCCGGTTCGAGCACCACGTCCAGCGCGGGTTCTCCCTGGGCGGTGGCGGTGACCTCGTCGGCCCGGCCACCCCACTGCTGGCGTTCCAGCGGTTCCGGCAGCACCGGCGGGTGGACACGCCAGTGTTTGCGGCCGTCGACCTGGAGCACGAACACGTCGTGGGTGTCGTAGTGGGTGGCGAAGCCCTGGTTGCCGGCCGGCGTCAGGTAGGCGTTGACCTGCATCGGCTGCCCGACGGCCAGACTGAGGTCGCGGGTGAAGTCGATCAGCGCCGGCCAGGTGCGGTGCAGGCCCTGCAGGACGAGGGTGGCCCCGTCGGCGTACAGCTGCATGACCTTCTCGTCGAGGACCTGGTCGCCGATCTCGGCGCCGGCACCGCCGCCGCCCGTGTACCGCGCCGCCGGCAGCACCTGGCCGTCCTTGGCCACCCGCAGGAAGGGGGTACGCAGGCCGCGCCGACTGAGCAGCTCGTCGGCGTCGGCGGGGCTGAGCAGGTCGGTGAAGCCCGCCGGGTTGGGCAGCCCGGCGGCGCGGGACAGCAGCGGGGTCTGCCCCCAGTGGGCGGCGGCGAACTTGGCCGGCTCCACGCTGACGCACCGGGCCAACACCGCCTCAGCGGTCGACGCCGATCCGCCGCCGGCTGCCGCCGCCTCGGCGACGCCGTGCGGGGCTGCTGTGTCGCGGGGTGCCGCTCCCGGGGGTGCGGACGGGACCGCCGGGCGGCCGTGGCCGCCCGGCGGGTCGAGTCGCGTCATCGCCTAGCGCGCGGCGCCGTCGGCGCCACCGTCGTGCTGGCCCGGGGTCGCCCCGCCGTCCGCCGGACCCTCGGCACTACCGTCCGCGCCACCGTCGTGCTGGCCCGGGGTCGCCCCGCCGTCCGCCGGACCCTCGGCACTACCGTCCGCGCCACCGTCGTGCTGGCCCGGGGTCGCCCCGCCATCGGCCGGACCCTCGAGCCCGCCGCCGCTGGTGGTCTGCATGTCATCGTCGTTGAGTGGCATCGTGCTCCCTCGGATCAACCCGATCCCGCCGTCGGTCGGGTGCGTCGTGCGGCGGGTGTTACCCCGCGCCCGATCTTCTCTAACCACGCTGCACCCCACCGTAGACGCCCGCACCGCCCCACACGCGCCGTTCGCAGGTTAGGCGGGTGGCAGGATGGACGGACCCGACCCGACCGGACGGAGATGCCGATGGACACGCCGCTCACCCCGGTGACCGAGGACTGGCAGCGCGCACTGGCGATCGTGGCGCATCCGGACGACCTGGAGTTCGGTGCCGCCGCGGCGATCGCCCGCTGGACCGGCCAGGGCAAGCAGGTCGTGTACTGCCTGGTGACCAGCGGCGAGGCCGGCATCGACGGGATGGCTCCGCCGCAGGCCCGCGCGGTACGCGAGCAGGAACAGCGCGCCTCGGCGGAGCTGGTGGGCGTGGACACCGTGGAGTTCCTCGGCCTGCCCGACGGGATCCTGGAGTACGGCGTACCGCTGCGCCGGGAACTGGCCGCCGTGGTGCGCCGACACCGTCCGGAGGTCGTCATCACGAACAACTTCCGGGAGACCTGGGACGGCGCGGACACCCTCAACCAGGCCGACCACATCGCGGTGGGCCACGCCACGCTGGACGCGGTCCGGGACGCCGGCAACCGGTGGATCTTCCCCGAGCAGCTGACCGGCGAGGTCGAGCCGTGGGGTGGGGTGCGTCAGGTGTGGGCGGCCTCGTCGCCGCGCTCCCAGCACGGGGTGGACACCACCGAGACGTTCGCGCAGGGGGTGGCGTCGCTGCTGGCGCACGACGCGTACCTGACCGGGCTGGGTGACGGCAGTTTCGACGCCGAGGAGTTCCTGGAGGGCGGGGCGCGGCCGGTCGGGAGCCGGCTGGGCGTGCGCTACGGCACCTCGTTCGAGGTGTTCCACTTCGACCTCTGGTAGCCCACGGCCCACCCCACGCAGGGCGGGGCGGGCCGGTTCGTGCCGGTGCACGGGTCAGGGCATGATCCGGGCCAGGTCGGCGGGCATGGTGTCCAGCACCACCTGGACCACCTGCTCCGGGCCGCCCTCCACGTCGTACGGGAAGCCCTGGCGGACCTCGTACAGGAAGTCGTCCCGGTTCAGCTTGATCGGCACGTTCGAGGGCTGCCAGCCGTCGAAGTAGATGCCGCGCACCACCATCGGCAACTGGACGGAGAACTCCACGCTCTCCTCGACCGGCATCCGGTCGCGCAGCAGGTGCAGCACCGTCCGCAGCGCCGCGTACGACTGATTGCGCTGCTCCTTCGGCCACCCGTACGTCTGCTCGATGTCCTTGAGAATCAGGATGGTCTTGTCCATCGAGGACTCGACCGCCGACTCGAACCGCTCAGCCATCCGTCCACCCCCGTAGGTCGGTCTCCCACCGTCGGTCGTCGTGCCGTCGCGGCGGCCCCACCGGGCCGCGCCGGGGCCGGACCGGGCTGCTCCGCCCGGCTCGCGGCGCCCGCCGGACCTGGCCGGACGCGCCGACGACACGCAGCACCGCGTCCCGTCGCCAGCGTGGTACCACCCGAGCCGTCATCGTCAGCCACCTCCGTGTCGCCCCCCACCCCCGGCCCGCCGAGTTGATCAAGAAGTTTGGGCGCTCATTCCGCACGCGCCAGGTCCCCAACTTCTTGATCAACCGGGTGGGGGCGGGTGGGGGCGAGGCAGCGCCGGTCGACCTTCAGCAGGGTCCGGTCGGTCCAGGAGGCGGTTCCCACCCTGATCTCGCCCATGGGTGAGGTCCCCGCCGCGTCCCGGACCGACCGGTCGCCGCCGGCTCAGGCAGCCCGACGCTCGCGCGTCTGCTTGCAGGTCACGCAGGTGGTCGCCGACGGGAAGATCTCCAGCCGTTCCACCGGGATCGGCGAGGTGCAGCCCTCGCAGAAGCCGTAGGTGCCCTCGGCGAGGCGCGTCAACGCGTGCTCGTACTGGGCACGCCGGTCCAGGATGGTCCGCAGCAGCGACTGCGCGGTGTCCCGCTCGGCGGTCTTGGTGCCGCTGTCGGCCTGGTCGTCGCCGGCGGTGTCGCCGACCTCGACCAGCCGCAGCACGTGGCTCTGCTGCACCGCCTGCTCGTACTCCGCGGACAGCTCGTCGTGGCGGGCCTGCAGGGAGAGTCGGATCTGGTCGATCTCCTCCTGGGATCGGCCCGTGCCGACCGTGTCGTGGACGAGCATGGCTGCCTGCCTTTCCTGGTCCTCATCGTCATCGCGGACGGGCCTGTCCCCACCCGGTCATACCGCCCAGGCGAGGACACCCGGGCGCCGTGAGCCCCGCGAGTACCCGGTGCGTCCGCAGGTCAAACCGGGTCGTCGCCGGGTTCCACGATCGCCGGTCGGCGCGGGTCGTCGGCCCGCACCACCACATCGGCGAAGTCGGCCGGTGCGACCTCGTCGGCGTACCGGGCGAACGCGGGCAGCGTCCAGGCCAGGTCGGGGTCGGTGCGCCGGCGCAGCGCGGCGGGCGACAGCTCCAGGTGGACGACGACGTCGAAGGGCAGTCCGCCGCCGAGCAGGAACGTGCCGCTGACCAGCACCACGCCGCCGGGCCCGAGTTCGAGGTAGCCGGCCCGGCTGGCCCGGTCGGCCCGGGCGTCCCAGAGCGAGGGCAGTACCCGACCGGAGCCGTGGGGCCCGGTCGGGTCGAGCACCTCGCGGCGTAGGCCGGCCTCGTCGACCCAGCCCTCGTAGTAGGCGTCCGGATTGGTACGTCCGCGTTCCAGACGTACCGAGGCGGGGCGGAGGAAGTCCTCGGCCCGGACGTGCAACACCGGGCGGCCGAGGGTGCGCAGCGGGTCGATCAGGGCGGCGGCCAGGTCGTCGGGGCGGGCGGCGGGGGCGCCGTCCACGGCGACCCGCAGCCGTCGCGTCGGCGCGGCGTCGGCGAACCGCTCGGCCAGCTCGGCGACGAGCAGCTCTGGTGAGACCGGACGTACCCGCATCCGACCATCGTGCCCGGATCGCCGTCGGCTGTTCGTCGTGACCCGGCCGGCGGGCGCGCTCGGGCGGGTCAGGCGGTGCGGTCGAGGGTGACGCGGGCGTCGTCGGCCAGCCGGTAGCCGACGCCGTAGACGGTGGTGACCAGGGGTACGTCCACCCCGACCTTGCCGCGCAGCCGACGCACGTGCACGTCCACGGTACGGACCCCGGCGTGTTCGTAGCCCCAGACCGCGTTGAGCAGTTGGAGCCGGGTGAACACCCGTCGCGGGTGCGCCACCAGGTGCAGCAGCAGGTCGAACTCCAGCCGGGTCAGCGGCAGCGGGTCACCGTCGCGCAACACCGAACGGGACGAGGCGAGGATGTGCAGGGTCGGGATGGTCGGGGCCAGTTGCCGCGCCGGCGAGCGTCCGGCGGGGACGCTCTCGGTACGCCGCTCCGGCACCACCGGCGCACTGGCGACGATCGTCCCCTCGCCTCGTTCCAGCAGTTCCCGGGCCGCGTCGAGCAGCCGCCGGGCGGCCGGTGTCAACGACTCCTCGCAGACCAGCGGAATGGACAGGGTGACGGTGAGGACGGGTGTGGTGGAGTTGGCCGGACGTCGCTGACCGCCGGGCGGGCGACCGGGCACCGCAGGTTGGGACGTATGCCATCCGGCGCGCGACGATGCGGGGCTGACCGACATGGTCCTCCTTGGCTGGTCCGGGCTTTCCCCACGGCCCCGGGACGCCGCCTTATCGATGCTTCCCGGCACCCGTGCGAGGGTCAAGGGGCGGCCGCGTTGCATGAATGTGACAATTGACCGACACATCGGAGCCGACCGCTCGCTCTGCGTACGAGGCCAGTTGATTACAGCAGAGTCGCAAAGTTGACCTGATGCGGGGGTCGCCGACGGGTCTCGCGTTCCCCCCGATGGCGTGACGGACCTCGTGCGGGATCGGCACTGTCACGCATACGAGACGGACCGGTGTGGCGTGTCCCGTCAGGGGGCACGCCACACCCGTCGGTCGGGCTCACCGCCGGACGGTCACCCGGGCGTCGTCGGCGAGGCGGTACCCCACACCGTGGACCGTGGTCAGCAGAGGCGTGTCGACGCCCAGCTTGGCGCGCAGCCGACGCACGTGCACGTCGACGGTGCGGGCCACCGCGTGGTCGTGGCCCCAGACCGAGTTGAGCAGTTGGAGGCGGGTGAACACCCGACGCGGCCGCTCGGCGAGGAAGAGCAGCAGGTCGTACTCGATGCGGGTCAGCGGGACGTCCCGGTCGCCCTGACGCACCCGGCGCGGTCCGGTGAGTATCCACACGGCCCGCGGGTCCTCCACCACGGTCGGCCGCTCGACGTCGTCGTTGCCCGACACCCGCCCCTCGCCCGACTCGGCGAGTTCGCTCAGCAGCTCCAGCAGGCGGTTCAGGCAGGGGCTCGCGGCCGCCGAGGCGAGGTCGACGGTGATGGTCAGGGTCGGCCCGGTACGCTGCCGCACCAGCCGGGCACGGTTCGTGCGGCCGGGCGGAGACTGGCGTGGGTTGATCGCGACGACGGACATGGTGGCCTCCTGGGGACTACCGCCACGCCGGGTGGGCGTGGATGCTCAGTGGGACGCCCGGCCGGCGGTCGCCGGGGACGCGAGGGTGGACGGTCTGGTGGGCGGGGTGGGACCGAGCACGGGCAGGCCGACGATCCGCCAGGCGGCGAACCCACCGATCACGTCGGTCGCCCGGTACAGGCCGATGTCCTGCAACGCGGCGGCGGCCAGCGACGAGGTGTAGCCCTCCTGACAGATGACGATCACCGGCACGTCGTACCCGACGGCCTGCGGTAGCCGGGCGGCGCAGCGCGGGTCGAACCGCCACTCCAGCACGTTGCGCTCGACGATCAGCGAGCCGGGCACGGTGCCGTGCGCGGCGCGCTGGGCGGCCGGACGGATGTCGACCAGCAGAGCACCGGTCCGGTGCGCCATGTGCGCCTGCTCGGGATCGAGCCGGTCGAGTCGGGTGCGGGCGGCGGCCAGGATCTCGTCGATGCCCCGGGAGCCCGGGGGCGGCACCGACGCCGGACAGCGTGTGGCGACGGAACGGTTCTGCGACATCATCGGTTCCCTCCAAGGGGGTACGCGGCCGGGCGCACGATCGGGTGGCGACGCGGCGTGGGAGATCACCATGACACGCCGGCCTCGGCCACCTCGGCGACGAGCAGCCGGCCCTGTGCTAGGCGATAACGAGTCATCCGGCGCAGTGCCGGGCGGTAGACGTGCACGCTGACCGCGGGTTCGGCGTGCCGGTTGGTCACCACGTGCACGTGCCGTGGTCCGAAGCGGCGGCCGGAGCCGGCGGCGAGCAGGTGCGGGCGCAGCCGCCCGCCGCTCACCGTCTCCTCGGTCAGGACGCCTGCGGTGACCAGGAAGGCGCCGGAGGAGCCGCCGTGGTCGTGCAGGTCGGTGCCCTGCCCGGGGAGCCAGCTCAGCGCCCACACCTCGTGATGGGAGTCGGCGGCGAGTCGCGCGTACCAGCGGGTGGTCGGGTCGAAGCGCAGCGGCACGGGCCAGTTCGCGGCTTCGGCGGCCCACCGCCGGGCGACGGCGAGCAGGTCCGGCTCGGTGACGGGCAGGGCAGACATGTGGCCTCACGGACGGTCAACGGTGCGGTTACCGGGCCAGTCTAGACGGTAAGCCCTATAGGTTTAGTAGGTAATTCTACATGCTGGGAGGCCGACACGGACCGCGCCGAGCAGCGGCGTACCGCCCCACTAACCTGTACCGGTGAGCGAGGAACTCGACGCCGAGACCCTGGAGTTCGCACACCGGATGTTCGACCTGGCGCGCGACGGCGCGACCACGGAACTCGCCGGTTACGTCGACGCGGGGCTGCCGGTCAACCTGACCAACGAGCGGGGCGACAGCCTGCTGATCCTGGCGGCGTACCACGCTCACCCGGAGACCGTCACTGCCCTGCTGGGCCGGGGCGCCGACCACTCCCGAACCAACGACCGGGGCCAGACCGCCCTGGCCGCGGCGGTGTTCCGCAAGAACGCCCCGGCGGTCCGCGCGCTGCTCGACGCGGGTGCCGACCCGGACGGCGGCAATCCGTCCGCCGTGGAGACAGCCCAGTTCTTCGACCTGCCGGAGATGCTCGCGCTGCTGCGCCCGGCGGCCTGAGGTCAGGGCGCCGCCGGCCGGGTCGCCTCGACGAGGAACCGCCGGGCGTACGCGACGAACGGGCCCTCGGCCCGGATGCGCGCGTGCAGGCGGGCCAGCGCAGGCCGGTACGCCTGCACGGTGAAGCCGGGTACGGTCCAGACCACCTTGCGCAGGAACCAGACCACTGTACCGATGTCGTGGAAGACCGTCCGCAGTGTCGCCTCGCGCAGGTCCACCACGGTCAGGCCGGCCGCACGGGCCTGCGCGACCGCCTGCTCCGGATGCCGGTACGCCGGTGGCGGCAGCGGCCCGAGGATCGCCTCGCTGAGTTCGCGTACCGTCCCCGGGCCGATCTGCTGGGACAGGAACGTCCCGCCCGGCCGCAGCACGCGCGCCACCTCCGGCCAGTCGGTACGTACCGGATGGCGGCTGACCACCAGGTCGAAGCTGCGGTCACGGAACGGCAGCGGCGCGTCCGGGGCCACCGCCACCACGGTCGCCCCGAGCGGGCGGAGATTCTCCCGGGCCACCGGCACGTTCGGTGGCCACGCCTCGGTCGCCACCAGCAGCCGAGGCGGACGCGGCACTCCCGCGAGCACCTCTCCCCCGCCGGTGTCGACGTCCAACGCCGCGTCGGCGGTCGCCATCCGCGCCGCTACCAGGCGGGCGTACCCCCAGGGGGGACGCTCCTCGGTGGCCCGCCCGGCCAGCCAGTCGAACGCCCACCCCTCGACCGGCGCGGCCTCCCCGTCGGCGACCAGTTCCTCGAATCCCGCTCCCATGGACAGCATCGGGCCAGCATCCTCGCCTGCCCCACCCCGGCAATCCGATTTCGGGTTTCGGGTCCGAGCGGGTTTCGGGTTCGAGTTAGGAGGGGTCCCTTCCTATACACCAGGCGTTAGAAGGGGACCCTTCCTTTCACCGACTACGGGCGGGGGCGGACGACCTCCGCGGTCGGGGCGTCGACGCCGCGCAGGGCATCGAAGCCGGCCGCCTCGGTGCTGGCGGACTCGAAGTGGCGCATCAGCCGCGAGCCGAGGTGCACGCCGACCCCGCCGATCGCCAGCGCGACCACCTCGACGACCAGCAGCGCGGGTGCCGCGCCGCGGTTCGGGGCGTCGGCCCGGACCAGGCAGGAGATCAGGAACAGCCCGGCCATGCCGGCGTTGACCAGGTTGAAGGTGATCGCGGTGCGGCGGACGCGGTCCGGTGGCACGTCCCACAGGTCGACCATCCCGGCGATCGTGGTCAGCGCCGCCGCCACCAGCGCGGCCACCGCCGTCCAGTAGCCGACCTCACCGAGGAAGACCGGACCGCCGACCACGTCGGCGAGGTCGAAGATGGTCGCGCAGACGAAGAGCCCGTACGGGAACGTCACCAGCATCGGTTGGATGGGGTGCCCCTGCACCCGCAGCCGGCTCTGCATCGCTTCCCCCTGGGATCGGATCAGCCGTCAGTCCAGGGTGCTACCCGGGCGCCAGCCGGGCGAAACGACGCCTCGGGTCAGTTGTCCCGAGGTCGGGAGACCGTACTCACCAGCCGTTCGGCCACCTCGCGCAGCGGGATCGACAGCGACGAGGCCGCGCTGCGCAGCACCTGGAGGGCGTCGTCGGCCGGGCAGCCGCGCTGCGTCATGATCACCCCGACGGCGTGGCCGATCACGCCGTCGGCGAGCAGCGTGGCGTCCTGCTCGCCGGCCAGGGCAGCCCGCCGCTCCCGATCGCGTACGGCGGCCAGCAGCAGGCCAGCGTGCTCGGCGAGCAGCATCGCGGTCAACTGGTGACCGGAGGAGAGCACATCGCACTCACCGGCGTAGAGGTTGACCGCGCCGATCACCTGCTCGTCGATGTCGACCGGCGCGGAGATCACGCCGTGCACGCCGAGTTCCCGGGCCCGGGGCGTCCAGTCCGGCCAGCGGGGCTCGGCGTCGAGGTTCTCGGCGCCGACCATCTCGCGGCGGCGGATCGCCTCCATCGCCGGGGTGTCGGGGCCGTAGCTCAGGTCGTCCAGCCCGGCGAGCGGGGCGTCGGAGGCGGCCACCCCAGCGGGCTCGCCGGCCCGCAGGGCGGTGAAGCCGCACCAGCTCACCCTGGCCAGGGCGTCGCGGGTGATGCGTACCAGCGCGGTGAGCGCCGCGTCGAAGTCCTCCACCGCGATCAGCCCGGCGGTCAGTTCCCGCAACAGGGCTGCCGTCTCCAGGACGCCGAGGGTCTCGGCCGGTGGAGGGCTGGTCTCCAGGTTCACCTGCGCCCCGCTCCGGCACCCGCGGCCAGCGTCGTCACCTGTCTCCTCCTCGGTCTGCGCCTCGATCCGAGGACGACTCCGGTAGCACGGACCCGCCCTACTACCCACCCGAATATGGGTCGAAACGCCGCAAACCGGCGCCCCTCCCAGGGTACGACGACCACCGGGAGGGGCGTGGACGGGTCAGCGGGAACCGGCTCCGGACAGACGTCGGCCGACCGAGGCGATCAGTCGGTCCAGCTCGGAGCCGAACGGGTTGTCGTGCACCAGGTACGTCCAGGTGGCGCTCGGCCGCGTCAGCTCGGACTCGTCCGGCTCCCAGTCCTCGTCGAACTCCGTTTCCTCGAAGGTCGCCAGGGTGCGGGCCTCGATCTCGGGCACCAGGTTGGTGAAGGCGGGCACGGCGGCGCGGTGGAACTCGTCGAGCGGGTCCAGTCGGCCCAGTGCCCGCAAGTGCACACCTTCACGCACCTCGGAGAGCTCGGCCAGGTGCGCGGCCCAGAGCCGGTCGAGGTGGTAGAGCGCGATCGACCGGGCCGCCCGGGCGAGCAGGTCCTCGTCCATCTCTCCGGCCTTGTCGGGCATCTTGTCCAGCAGCATCAGCGCCGCGACGTCGCTGGTCAGCAGCCGCTCCCGGCGTTCGGCGAGCGCCTTGCGCTGCTGCTCGATGACCACGCTGTAGCGCCAGGTGTTGCGGTGGATCTCGTGGTTGACCCCCTCCGCGACCCGCTGCGCGTGCTCCACGGCGTAGTCCACCTGCGCGTCGGTGACCAGACCGTCGGCGTTCATCCGGGGCGAGGGCGGCACGGTGTCACCGGCGTGCCGGACCACCAGGTCGTCCTCAAGGCTGACGAAGAAGACCGACCCGCCCGGGTCGCCCTGCCGCCCGGCCCGGCCACGGAGCTGGTCGTCGACCCGGCGGCTGTCGTGCCGGCCGCTGCCGATCACGTAGAGGCCGCCCAGCTCGGCGACCTGGTCCCGGTCGATCTGGTCGCTGCCGCCGAGGCGGATGTCCACGCCCCGGCCGGCCATCTGGGTGGAGACGGTCACCGTGCCGTGGGCACCGGCCTCGGCGATGATCGCCGCCTCCTCGTCGTCGTTCTTGGCGTTGAGCACCACGCAGGGCACGCCGGCCGCGTTCAGACCGGCGGCGAGCTGCTCGGACTCCTTGACGTCGAGCGTGCCCACCAGCACCGGACGCCCGTCGGCGTGGCAGCGCTTGATCTCGTCGATCAGCGCCTCTTCCTTCTCGGCCCGGGTGGCGTAGATGCGGTCCGGCTCGTCCACCCGCACACACGGGGTGTTCGGCGGGATCACCGCGACCTCCAGGCCGAAGAACTCCCGGAGTTGGTCGCCGACCAGCACCGCGGTCGCGGTCATGCCGCACACCTTCGGGTAGAGGCCGATGTACGCCTGCACGGCGATCGTGCCCAGCACCTCGCCCTCGGCGGTGGCGTCCAGCCCCTCCTTGGCCTCGACCGCGGCCTGGAGCCCGTCGGGCCAGCGACGCCGCTGGGCGACGCGGCCGCGCATCTCGTCGATCAGCTCGACCGTGCCGTCCCGGACGATGTAGTCCACGTCCCGGTGCAGAAGGGCGTGCGCGTGCAGCGCCACGTTCACGGCCGAGAGCTGCTCGACGTTCTCCTCGTCGTACAGGTCGACGCCGAGCTTGGCCTCGACGGCGGCCAGGCCGCCGGAGGTGAAGGCGGCGCTGCGGCCGTCCTCGGCGACGGTGTAGTGCTTGCCCTTGCGCAGGCCACGCACCAGCCCGGCGGCGGTGTGCACCGGGTCCTGATCGCCCGGGACCGAACCGGCGAGCACCATCGGCACCCGGGCCTCGTCGATCAGGATCGAGTCCGCCTCGTCGACGATGGCGGTGCGCAGCGGCGGCTGGACCCGGTCGGCGATGTCGGTGACGAGCTGGTCGCGCAGGAAGTCGAAGCCCGCCTCACTGACCGAGACGTAGGTCACGTCGCAGGCGTACGCGGCCCGCCGCTCGATCGGGGTGGACGCCTCGTTGACCCACCCGACGGTGAGCCCGAGCAGGGTGTAGACCGGCTCCATCCACTGGGCGTCGCGGCGGGCCAGGTAGTCGTTGACGGTGAGCACGTGCACCGGGCCGTTGCCGAGCCGGACGTGCCCGTACGCGGCGATCGCGGCGGTCAGCGTCTTGCCCTCACCGGTGGCCATCTCGGCGACCTTGCCGGAGAGCAGCGACATCGCGCCGAGCAGCTGGACGTCGTACGGCCGTTGGTCGAGGCCACGACCAGCCGCCTCGCGGCCGAGCGCGCAGATCTCTTCGTAGCTCGACGCGGCGTCGGCGGCCTCGGTGAGCTCGGCGTCGTCGAACGCCGAGACCTTCTCCTCGCGGGCCTCGATGGCCGGCAGCAGCTTCTCCAGCGGGGCCAGATCAACCGTGGTCCCCGGGCGCTGGAGGAACCGGCGGAACCTGGTCTTCAACCGTTGCGACACACCCATGAGCCGCAACGGTACGCGACCGGAGGCCGGTTGTGACGGCCCGACGGGACTGCTGTTGCGTGAGCCTGCCCGGCCGTCTCCTCCGTTCGGCCCGTCGGGAACGGCGAGTCAGCAGGTCAATGGCGTGTCGCGCGCTTGCGGTCCCGGCCACGTTCCCCGTCGGGCAGGTGCCCGGACCGGCCGCAATCAAACGTTCATCCGGCGGGAACGTGCCGGGAGCACGGTGGTGATCAAGCTGGGGGATGGATCCGATTAGCGTGCGGGGTGCTGGGAAATCCGACTCCCGGTCTTCCCGCGACGATCAGGGGGTGCCTGTGCGGAACACTGAATCTCTGGTCTCGCCCGTGGTGGAGGCCTGGGCCACGTATCGGACGACCTCGGCGGCCGACTGGCCGACGCGACGGCTGCTGCGGGCCAAGGGCGACAGCCGGGTCAGCGTGGTGCTGCCGGCGCGCAACGAGGAGGCCACCGTCGGGGCGATCGTGTCGACCATCCGCGAACACCTGATGGACCGGGTGCCGCTGGTCGACGAGCTGATCGTGGTCGACTCGCGGTCGACCGACCGGACCGCCGAGGTGGCGCGGGCGGCCGGCGCCGAGGTGGTCGGCCAGGACGCGATGACCCAGGGCTTGCCCCGGCTGACCGGCAAGGGCGACGCGCTCTGGGCCGGACTGGCCGCGGCGGAGGGCGACGTGGTGGCGTTCGTCGACGCCGACCTGCGGGAGTTCCGCCCACACTTCGTCACCGGCCTGATCGGCCCGCTGCTCACCGACCCGTCGGTCGACTTCGTCAAGGGCTTCTACCACCGGCCCCTGATCAACACCAGCGGCGTGGAGGCCGACGGCGGCGGCCGGGTGACCGAGCTGATGGCCCGTCCGATGCTCAACCTGTTCTGGCCGGAGCTGGCCGGTTTCGTGCAGCCGCTGGCCGGTGAGTACGCCGGCCGCCGCGAGGTGCTTGCCCAGGTGCCCTTCGTCTCCGGCTACGGCGTGGAGACCGCGATGTTGATCGACCTGCTGGAACTCGTCGGGCTGGACGCCCTGGCCCAGGTCGACCTCGGGGAACGCAAGCACCGGCACCAGGACACCGCCGCGCTGGGCCGGATGTCCGCGCAGATCATGCTCACCGCCTGGTCCCGGTTGCAGCGGCGGGGCTGGGCCAGCCCGGACGTGCTGCCCACCGCGCTGCTCACCCAGTTCCGCCGGGGCGGCACCGACGCGCTGCCGAACCTGGACCGGGAGATCGTGGTCAGCGACGTCTCGGTGCAGGAGCGACCGCCCCTGGCGGAGCTGCGGCACCGGGTGCCGCGACGGCGGGTGGTCGCGGCGTCGTAGGACCGCTCGTCGCGGTACCGCTCCCACACGTGCCGGCCGCCCGGGAGGGCGGGTCGCCGCCGCCACGACGCGGTTTCGCCGCACGGCCTCCCGGGTAGTTGGCAGGCCGTGCGGCGGTCGAGTATCGAGGGCGGAGATGGCGAGCCGGATCATCTGTGAGGTGGACGACGGGGCACCGGTCACCGTCGTCCGGCTCGCCGGCACCCTCGACCTGACCACCACGCGCGCGGCGTACCGCGTCCTGGATCGGTGCCTGGCCGCCCAGCCCGACGCCCTGGTGGTGGACCTCTCCGGGCTGCGGGTGGATCACCCGCTGGCGGTGTCGGTCTTCGCCGCCGCCGCACGCCGGGCGGCCGGCTGGCCGGTGGTCCCGATGGTGCTCTGCGCGCCGGGGCCGGCGGTGGAATCGCTGGCCGACTCGGGTGCCTGTCAGGTGGTGCCGATGCGCCGCTCCTGCGACGAGGCGGCCCAGGTGGCCGGCGCGTCGGCCGTGCCCCGGCTGCGGATGCGGCTGGAGCCGGTGGCGGCGGCCTGCCGGCGGGCCCGGGAACTGGTCGTCGACGCCTGCGCGCGGTGGAATCTGCCCGAGGCGGTCGGCCCGGCCTCGGTGGTGCTCAGCGAGCTGGTCGGCAACGTGGTCCGCCACGCCGGCACGCCGATGCAGGTGACCGTGACCCTGCGGCGGCCGTGGCTGCACCTGGCGGTGGTCGACGGCAGCAGCACGCCGGCCCGGCCCGGCGAGTCCGGGCACCGTGACGAGGGCGGCCGGGGCCTGCTGCTGGTACGCGAGCTGGCCGATCGCTGGGGCAGCGCGCCGGCCGGTGACGGAAAGGCCGTCTGGGCCACGCTACCGGCCAATTGACCGAAATTCCCCTTCTCGCCTGGTTACATGGTCGACGGGGC
This sequence comes from Micromonospora craniellae, assembly GCF_014764405.1. NCBI lineage: Bacteria > Bacillati > Actinomycetota > Actinomycetes > Micromonosporales > Micromonosporaceae > Micromonospora > Micromonospora craniellae. The sequence goes on from NZ_CP061725.1 coordinate 233,766, forward strand.
GGGTAGCCACGCCCGTCCTTTTGCGTCGTCAGCGGGGTGAGAGCGCATGCCCGAGCGGGTAACCACCGAACCCGGACGTGACCGAGGGCCGGCCATTCTGGCCCCGGCCCGGTTCGGCGGCTATCCCGGCCCGCTGCGTACGCCGCTCCCCGGCGCGAAGCTGGTCAGGTTCCTGGCCACCACCGACCACAAGCAGATCGGGCTGCTCTATCTGCTGACCTCGTTCGCGTTCTTCGTGCTGGCCGGGATCGAGGCGATGCTGATCCGCGCCGAGCTGGCCCGCCCGGGTATGCAGTTCCTCTCGCCGGAGCAGTACAACCAGTTGTTCACCTCGCACGGCGCCGTGATGCTGCTGCTGTTCGCCACGCCCGCCGCGTTCGGCTTCGGCAACTACATCGTGCCGATCCAGATCGGCGCGCCGGACGTGTCGTTCCCCCGGCTGAACGCGCTGGCCTACTGGCTGTACCTGTTCGGCGGTCTGATGGTGATCGGCGGGTTCTTCACCCCGCAGGGCTCGGCCGACTTCGGGTGGACCGCGTACACGCCGTTGAGCACCGTCGAGCACTCCCCCGGCGTCGGCGCGAACATGTGGGTGGTCGGCCTGGTCGTGTCGGGTCTGGGCACGATCCTCGGCGCGGTCAACCTGATCACCACGATCCTGACCCTGCGTGCCCCCGGCATGACCATGTTCCGGATGCCGATCTTCACCTGGAACATGCTGTTCACCAGCGTGCTGGTGATCCTGGTCTTCCCGCTGCTGGCCGCCGCGCTGCTGGCGCTGACCGCCGACCGGCTGCTCGGCGCGCAGGTGTTCAACCCGGACACCGGCGGCCCGATGCTGTGGCAGCACCTGTTCTGGTTCTTCGGGCACCCCGAGGTCTACATCATCGCGCTGCCGTTCTTCGGCATCATCACCGAGGTCATCCCGGTCTTCTCCCGCAAGCCGATCTTCGGCTACACCGGCCTGGTGCTGGCCACCATCGCGATCACCGTGCTGTCAATGACCGTGTGGGCGCACCACATGTTCGCCACCGGCCAGGTGCTGCTGCCGTTCTTCAGCATCCTCAGCTATCTGATCGCGGTGCCGACCGGGGTGAAGTTCTTCAACTGGATCGGCACGATGTGGAAGGGACAGCTCACCTTCGAGACGCCGATGCTGTTCTCCATCGGATTCCTGGTGACCTTCCTGCTCGGCGGCCTCACCGGTGTGCTGCTGGCCAGCCCGCCCGCCGACTTCCACACCCACGACACCTACTTCGTGGTGGCGCACTTCCACTACGTGGTCTTCGGCACGGTGGTCTTCGCACTCTTCGCCGGCTTCTACTTCTGGTGGCCCAAGATGACCGGGCGGCTGCTCGACGAGCGGCTCGGCAAGCTGCACTTCTGGACCATGTTCATCGGCTTCCACGGCACCTTCCTGGTGCACCACTGGCTGGGCAACGAGGGCATGCCGCGCCGGTACGCCGACTACCTGCCCACCGACGGCTTCACCACGCTCAACACGGTCTCCAGCATCTTCTCGTTCGTGCTCGGCGCGTCCACGTTGTTCTTCATGTGGAACGCCTGGAAGTCCTGGCGCTTCGGCGCCCAGGTGACGGTGGACGACCCGTGGGGCTTCGGCAACTCGCTGGAGTGGGCGACCACCTGCCCGCCGCCGCTGCGCAACTTCGACCGGATGCCGCGGATCCGCTCCGAGCGCCCGGCCTTCGACGCCAAGTACGGCGAACTCGTCTCCGACCTGGGCCGCGACCTTCCCCAACGGGCGGTCAAGCCGCCCCAGGAGTTCCGCGACGAGATCCACCGCGAGACACACCCGCCCGAGTCGCCGGCGCCCGGAGGCGCGCACGGCGCGCCGGAGGCGGAGGCGTACCAGCCCGCGCCGCAGTCCGGGGCCCGGCCGGTGGAGGTGCCGACGCCGGAGGAGGTGCGTCGGCCCAGCTTCGCCGACACCGACGAGCCGGAGGACAACCCGCTGGGCGCGGAACGCCGGGAGCAGAACGACCGGTGGCGGCACCCGCGCGGGCCCGGTGACAGCACCGAGAACTGAGCCCGATCGCACGTACTGCACACCGATCGGGATACGCGGGGGAAAGTGTTAGGAGGGGTCCCCTGCTATGCACGAGGCGTTAGCAGGGGACCCCTCCTTACCGAACCGTCGTCCGCGCCGCCGTCTTCGTGGTCTCGGACTCGGCCGGGCCGTTCTGCCAGGGCGGCGGCGCGTCGGCGAGCATCGCCTGCCGCAGCCAGGTCAGCGCCCGGGACAGCAGCCGGGAGACGTGCATCTGGGAGATGCCGAAGCGGGCGGCGATCTCGGCCTGGGTCTGGTTGCCGTAGAACCGCATGGCCAGGATCCGCCGTTCCCGCCAGGGCAGCCGGTGCAGCAGCCCGCTGACCGTCACCCGGTCGTCGACGGATTCCAGCGAGATGTCCGACTCGCCGACCAGGTCACCGAACTCGGCCGAGCTCTCCCCGCCGACCGGCGCGTTGAGCGACGCCGGGCTGTAGCCGGCCGCCGACTCCAGCGCGGCGAGGATCTCCTGCTCCGGCGTCTCCAACCGCTTGGACAGTTCCGCGACCGTGGGCGCGCGGGACAGCTCGCTGGTCAGCGCCGCCGTCGCCTGCCCGACCTCCAGGATCAGGTCGCGCAACCGGCGGGGCACGTGCACACCCCAGGTGCGATCCCGGAAATGCCGTTTGATCTCACCCACGATGGTGATCGCGGCGTACGCGGTGAACGAGCCGCGTTCCGGGTCGTACCGGTCGACGGCGTTGACCAGCCCCAGACGGGCCACCTGTTCCAGGTCCTCCAGCGGTTCCCCGCGTCCCCGGTAGCGGCGGGCCAACCGGCCCGCGAACGGCAACGCGAAGCGGACCAGGTCGTCACGCGCCTCCTGGCGCCGCTCCGGCGGCACTCCCTCGATCCGTGCCGCGTACGCGAGCGCCGCCGCGTCGAGATCCTCCAGCCCCCGGTCCGTCGGTGGTGGTGTGGTCGTGCTGGTCTGTCCGAACATCCAGCGCCTCCCTCAGGAAGGACCCCGCCCGGATCGGTGGACACCGGGCACGCGCGTGGACACGCACGGGCCGAAGAGTGGGTTGGTGATTGGGATGCCAGCGGGCGACGCCGCGCCACGGCAACGGTGATCAGCCTGTCGCAGCCGGCGGTGTTCCCGCTCCGTAGGTACTCAATCACGGCGGCGCGGCTTCGCGAGGATGTTTCGTCAGCCCCACCTCAACAGATGAGCAGGCCGTGCGGGGTGCCGCTGGCGCGCAGCGTGGCCAGCGCGTCGGGCACCGCCAGCGGCGGCGGGGTGGGCAGGTCGTACGGCTGGGCGCGGAGCACCTCGGTGGCGCGGCGGGTGGGCACGGAGGTCACCGGGTAGCCCCGTGCGGTGGCGCGGTCCAGTGCCCGGCGGCGGCGGCCGAACCCGGCCACGGCCAGCCACTGCGGCAGCCCGGCGAGGGCCGGTGAGCGTACTCCGGGCGGCTCGGGGAGCACGTCGACCGAGACGAACGGCTCGCTGCCGGCCAGCCACCACTCGACCTGCTCGACGTTGCGCCGGGTGGCGTTCTCGCACCAGTACGGCACCATCCCCGCCCGCACCACCTGCCACGGGTCGAGCAGTCGGCCGCATTCCACCACCAACCGGTCACCGGTCTTGCCGGCGGCGCGCAGCCAGCGACGGTACAGGTCGGCGACAGCGGCGCTGAGCACCTCCGGCCCCGGGAAGAGAAGCCGGTGCACGGGATGCCCGGCGCGGGCGGTCCACTCCCGGACGGCGCGGTCCAGACCGGGCTCCACGCCGTGCTCGGCGGCGGCGGGCGGGGCGGAGATCTCCGGCGGCTCCCAGTGCGCGCCGTCGCCCCCGGCTAAGCGCAGCACCTGCCGCAGCGCGTGGCTGTCCGGGTGGAAGTCGACCGGCTCCAGCCCGCTGCCCGGGCAGCCGACCTGGAAGCTGTGCCCGTCGGCGGCGTCGTGCACCGGCCAGGTCCGCGCGTCGCAGAGCACCAGCACCGGCGCACCCGGCGCCAACCGGCCGGCCAGGAACCGCCGGTACGCCACCGGCAGCGTCCGCCACCGGGCGGTCAACGCGACCGTCACCCCGGCCAGCGAGCCCCGACTCGCCGGGCAGTGCACCTGCCGGACGTGCAGGTCGGGGTTCCCGGCGAGCAGCCGACCGGCGAGGGCGGCGCCGTGGTCCAGGGCGGCGCGGGGACTGTCCACCGCACCGCGCGGCCAGTGCGCGGTCATCTCGAAGCCGGCCGGCAGCCACGGCATCCCGAGCGCCATCGCCAGGTGGGCGGCCCCGCCGTGCGGCGAGCCCAGCAGCACTCCCGGGTACCGGCCGTGCGGGTACTGGTCGACGAACCACCGGGCGACCCGGCCCGCGTCGACCTCGGCGGCCTGGCCGGCGGTGAGGGCGACCCGGCCGGCGGTGCGGGCGGCGGCGGCCCGGCGGATCGGGTCCGGGGTGCCCGCGAAGCGGGACGTCGGCCCGACGTGGCCGAGATCCGCGCAGTCGGCGTCGCGCAGCGCGCGGGCGATGGCCGCGACGAGCACCCGGGCGGCACTACCGACCGCGACCACCCGGTCACCGGCCAGTCCCGCACCCGCTGCCGTGAGTCCCGGTCGCGATCCTCGCGCCGGCCCCACCGTGCCCCGTTCGCTCACGCGGCCCGGCTTCCCGCCCGGATGCGGCTTAAACAGGGCATCCCTCCCCGAGTGGGATCAATCAGGTGATCTTCCACCGTCCACCCCGACGGGGCGCAACGCCCCGGCGGAGCCCACACCGGCCGGACCGACCACCAGCTCCAGCAGGCACGGCCGGTCCGCGCCGAGCGCCTCGTCCCCGGCCGCGCCGACCAGCTCCGGGCGGTCGAGGCGGAGGCCGTGCAGGCCGAGCAGGCGCGCCCAGCCGGCGTACGGGACGTCGTCGGCGGGCGGGTGGGGCGACTGCGCGTACCGGGGATGCCCGGATCGGGTGTTCAGCACCAGCAGCACCAGGCGCGGGTCGGGCCACGCCGTCCGGTGCCGGGCGACGGTGACCAGCTCGGCCAGGCCCGAGGCGCGCATCCCCTCGTCGGCGACGACGGCGAGCACCGGGCGGTCCGGGGCGGCCAGCTTCGCGGCCAGCGCGTACGGCAGGGCGGTGCCTGGCGCCCCGTCGGTGCGCAGCACCTCCACGCCGGACGGCACACGCAGGTGCCGGGCGTACCCGGCGACGGTGGCGCCGCCGTCCACGGTCACCGCGCTACCCGGGGGCAGCCGGGCGGCCAGGTCGTCGAGGGCCTGCCACGGATCGACCACCCGGCCGGCGTCCGTCGACGGGCGGCGGACGGACGCCTCGCCGGGCAGCACCAGGCACACCGGTCCGCCGCCGCGCAGGGCGCTGCCCAGCACCTCGTCCACCAGCTCCGGCACCCGGGCCGGGTCGGCGGCGTACCGGACGTGCCGGCACGTCCCGGCGAAGCGCGGGCCGTCGTCGCGGTGCCCGTCCGGCTGCTGCTCGCCGAGCACCGCCAGCACCGGCAGGCCGGCCCGCCGGGCGGCGTCGAGGCCGCCGAGCAGACCCAGCGCGTCCGGTCCGCCGCCGGAGAGGCAGACGCCGACCCCACCGGCGAACCGGGCGTGCCCGGCCGCCATCAGCGCGGCGCTCTCGGCGTGCCGGACGGGTACGAACTCCGGGTCGCCGCCGGCCGCACGCACGGCCTCGACCAGCGGCGCGGTCGCCGCACCCGGCACGCCGTAGACCCGCGCGACCCGCCAGGCCAGCAACCGCGCGACGACCGCGTCCGCGACGGGCGGGTCAGGCACCGCCCCGTCCCGGGGTGACCGGGTCGACGTAGCGCAGCACCGCACCGACGCCCTCCACCAGTTCCGGAGCCTCGTCCGGGCCCAGCACGGTCAACTCGGCGTCGGTACCCACCAGCGCCCGCACCAGCGCCGCGTCGGCGCGTACCCGGGCCGGGTCGGCCACGGTGGCGAGCTGGTTCGGGTCGGTGGCGATGTCGGTGGCCGCCGGGCCGATCCAGAGTTGTCCGTCGGCGGACGGGTCGTCCACCAGCAGCATCGTGTCGACCTGGTGGCGTTGCAGCGCGGCGACCACGGCGTCGAGTCCGGCGCCGACGTCCTCCTGCGTGCCGAAGCGGTCCAGCGCGGCGGTCACCCGCTGGTCGGCCACCTCGGCGATGGTCTGCACGGTCAGGTCGTCGAGCAGGCTCTGGTCGGCCCCCTCCGCCCGGGACCCGGCGTCGGTGCGGACCACCATGTCCTGCCAGCGGGCCGGCATCTGGGCGGCGATCATGCCGGTGGCCCGGATGTCGCCGGCCACCACGACCACCTCGGCGCCGACCCGTTCGGCCAGTTCCACGGTGGCGGCGGTGACGTCGCCCGCGTTGTGGTGCCATGCCTCCATGGCGGCACGCTGGTAGCGCGACTGCGACCAGCCGCCGGGCTTGACCCGACGCAGCGGGAAGCTCTCCCGACCGGCGACGTGCGCCCGCCGGGGCACCCCACCGGCGCTGACCGACATCGCGTCGGCGCCGGTCCGGTCGGCCAGCACCCGCACCCAGGCGACCTGCTCACCCCGCTGGGCCAGCAACGGCATCACGTGCGGCAGCGGCGCGTACGCGGCCAGGTCCCGCCGGGGCGGCGCGGCCAGGTACTCGGAGAGCACCACCCGTCCGTGGGCGCCGAAGACGGCCAGCCCGTAGTCCCCGGGCATCGGGTCGTGGCCACGCACCACCCGGTCGATGGCGGCGATGGTCGGTTCGTCGGCGCCCTGCTCGGCGAGCTGCTGTTGCAGACCGCGCCAGCGCAGGTCGAGTGCCGCGTGGGCGTCCTCGGTGTCCAGCGAGGCGTCCAGGTAGACCGCGCACCACGGACCCGGACGCTGGTAGAGCGGGCGCAGGAAGGACAGCTGCATGCTCGACCCCTTTCCAGCTCGGCCCACCGCTTACCCGCGCCACCCGGCTTGTCACCTGCCAGCCACCGCGTGACCGGTTTTCATTCACGTCGTTCAACCTCGGGAATCGATACGATCTGTAGGCGAAAGCGGACTCTGGGTGGTGGACATGGACACGACGTCGTACTCCCGGCGCAGCCTGCATCCGACCGGTCGGATCCTCACCGCGCAGATCGTGCGGCTGATGGACGGCTACCCCCGGGAGGTGCGCGTGGGGCAGCCGGTGCTGGTGGTGGTGCTGGCCGCCGCCGGGGTGATCGGCCTGCTCGCCAAGCTGGTCCGGGCCGCGCTCAGCGCCGGCTCCGGCACCGGCCGGCGCAGCTTCAAGGAGCTCAAGAAGGGGCCGGAGTACCTGGTCACCCCGGTCCGCCTGCGCGACTCGGACGGCAAGCTGTACGAGGTGGAGCTGCACGGACACCTGCCGCAGAGCGCGCTGCACCCGGCCGACCACGTCCAGCTCACCCTGCGCGACCAGGGCGACCCGGACCTGGCGCCGAAGATCGAGCGGATCGTCAACCTGACCACCGGTCAGCTGCTACGACCCCGCACCGCCACCATGTGGTCGCACCTCGGCCCGCCGCTGCTGCTCCAGGCCATGCTGGGTCTGCTGCTCCTCGCCGGCCTGGCCGCCTGTACCGCCCTGACCTGAGCGGTCAGCCGACCGGCGCGGGCTCCCGTTCCGGCGCGGGGGTGGTGGCGAGCATCCCGCGTCGGCGGGCCCAACGCTCGAAGACGATGGTGGCGAACGGCGGCACCGCGCAGGCCAGCGCCACCACGGTGGCCGTCAGGCTCCACCGCTGCACCCGGGCCACGGCGAGCACGAGCAGCCCGTACACCACGAACAGCGCACCGTGGATCGGGCCGAAGATCTGTACACCCAGCTCGTTGCCGGGCGGACCGTACTTGACCGCCATCCCGGCCAGCAGGCCGGCCCAGGAGATCGCCTCCGCGATCGCCGCCACCACGAACAGTCGGGTCACCTTTTCGCGGACGTCAGCCATGGTATGCGGCGTCGAATCCGTAGTCCGCGCGCGGTCGGGGCTTTCGCCCGGATGCATGGACGTGCGACGTTGTGGGTACCAGGGGTGACAGGGTGGTGACCATGGGCGAGGAAGTCGGCGCGCAGACCTTCAGTCGCCAGGATCGGGCTCGCTACCGGGACAAGGTGCGGCGCTGTCTCGACGTCTTCGCCGAGATGCTGCGCGAGTCCCGGTTCGATGTCGACCGGCCGATGACCGGCCTGGAGATCGAGCTGAACCTGGTCGACGACGACTCCATGCCGGCCATGCGCAACGCCGACGTGCTGCGCGCGGTGGCCGACCCGAGTTTCCAGACCGAGCTCGGGCAGTTCAACGTCGAGATCAACGTGGCGCCCCGGCGGCTGGCCGGCACCGGCCTTCACGAGTTCGAACAGAGCGTACGGGCCAGCCTGAACGCCGCCGACCAACGGGCCCGGACGGTCGGCGCGCACCTGGTGATGATCGGCGTCCTGCCCACCGTGCGCCCCGAGCACCTGACCGCCGCCACGCTGTCGGCCAATCCCCGCTACGCGCTGCTCAACGAGCAGATCTTCGCCGCCCGCGGCGAGGACCTGCGGATCTCGGTCAACGGGGTGGAACGGCTGTCGGTCACCGCCGACACCATCACCCCGGAGGCGGCCTGCACCAGCACCCAGTTCCACATCCAGGTCGGGCCGGCGCAGTTCGCCGACTACTGGAACGCCGCCCAGGCCATCGCCGGGATCCAGGTGGCGCTCGGTGCGAACTCGCCGTTGTTCTTCGGCCGCGAACTGTGGCGGGAGACCCGCATCCCGCTGTTCCAGCAGGCCACCGACACCCGACCCGAGGAGATCAAGACGCAGGGCGTACGGCCCCGGGTGTGGTTCGGGGAACGCTGGATCACCTCGGTCTTCGACCTGTTCGAGGAGAACGTGCGCTACTTCCCGGCGCTGCTGCCGGTCTGCGACGACGAGGACCCGTCGGAGACGCTGGCCGCCGGTGGCGTACCGCACCTGGCCGAGCTGCGGTTGCACAACGGCACCATCTACCGCTGGAACCGGCCCGTCTACGACGTGCTCCGGGGCCGACCGCACCTGCGGGTGGAGAACCGCGTGCTGCCGGCCGGGCCGACCGTGCTCGACACCGTCGCCAACGGCGCGTTCTACTTCGGACTCGTCCGGGCGTTGGCCGAGGCCGACCGGCCACTGTGGTCGCAGATGTCGTTCAGCGCCGCCGAGGAGAACTTCAACTCCTGCGCCCGGCACGGCATCGACGCGCACGTCTTCTGGCCCGGCCTGGGCTACCTGCCGGCCACCGAGCTGGTGCTGCGCCGGCTGCTGCCGCTGGCCCAGCACGGGCTGGACCGGTGGGGCGTCGACCCGGACGAACGGGACCGGCTGCTCGGCGTCATCGAGCAGCGCTGCCTCACCGGCCGTAACGGGGCGAGCTGGCAGGTGGCGACGTTGCACCGGCTGGAGTCGGCCGACCAGCTCGACCGCCCGGAGGCGCTGCGCGGGGTGGTGCGGCACTACGTGGAGCTGATGCACAGCAACCGGCCGGTCCACGAGTGGCCGATACCCTGACGGCCTCCCGACACAGACAGCGACCGGACGGACGCAGACGATTACCGTAGGTGCGATTCCTTACCGCCGGGTCGAGAGGATCCGCCGATGTCACCGTCACGCCGTCACGCCGTCGCCCGTACCGCCATGCTCCTCACCGCGCTCGCCCTCGTCGCCGGCGCCGTCCCTCCGCTGCCCGCCACCGCCGGTCCGCGTACCGTCACCGCCACCACCGGCGAGGTGCGGACCACCGTCCGGGACGCCGCCACCGGCGCCGACGCCCGCGCCTGCCTCGCCCTGGTCCCGGTCGACCGCGACCCGCTCACCGTCGTCTTCCTCGGTGAGGAGCAGCTCGGCCGGCACGGCGGCTGCACCGGGGTCGAGGGAGGCGCGGTGCACATCACCAACGTGACACCCGGCCGGTACCGTCTGCTGGCCGACCCCTACGACATCAGCCGCCACGGCCTCCAGTGGGTCGGCGTGCGTGGCGGTAAAGGGCAACGGGAACGGGCGGCCGTCATCACGGTGCGAGCCGGCCGTACCGTCACCGCCCCGGCGGTCCGGCTCGACCCGCCGGGCACCGTGACCGGGCGGATGACCCGGACCACGGACGGCACGCCGGTCTCCGGCGGTTACGCCGCGCCGATGCCCTCCGTCCCGCATCCCAAGTACGGCAGCCCGGGTGCCATCAGCGACGATGACGGCCGCTACACGCTGACCGGCCTCGGGCCGTACCAGTGGCCGCTGTACTTCACCGGCAACGGCCTGGCCAGCCAGTGGTCCGGCGGGACCGGCGACCGGCGCCAGGCCAGCACGGTCCGGGTACGCGCCGGTCGCACCGTCACCCTCGACCAGGCACTCACCTCCGGCACCGCCCTCAGCGGAACCGTCACCGCCCCGGACATCTCCCACTACGCGCAGGTGGTCGCCTTCCATGCCCGGACCGGTGACGTGGTGGGCGTGGCGGACGCGGGCTCCGACTACACGCTGCGCCTGCTCCCGGGGCAGCGGGTGGTGCTGCGCTGCGACTGCGTGTACGCGCCGAGCCGCTGGTACCCGAACGCCGACGGGATCGGCGGCGCACAGTCCCTGCGCGTACGCGCCACGCCGCTCACCGCCGACTTCGACCTGACCGGCCCTGCCGCGCCCTGACCCGGCGCGCTCGGCGCAGGGCGTCCAGGGTGAGTTCGGCGGCACGGGCGAGGGGTGCTAGGCCGGTGGGGGTGCGCTGCTTTCCCGGTCGTGGAATTCGGGGGCGACGAGCCGCAGCACGTACGGCTCGTTCGTTTCCGCCTCGGCGCCGATCCGGCGGACGAGTTGACGGACGGCCAGCCGCCCGAGGCGGTCGGGGGCACTGTCCACCGACGAGTACGGCAGGGAGAAGAGTTGCGCGAACTCGTCCGAGTAGCGACCGACGACCGACATGTCCCGCGGCACCTCGATGCCGCGCGCGTGCAGCACCATCGGCAGCGCCGCAGCCGCCGCCTCGTTGTCGACGAGCAACCCGGTCGCGTCCGGGTACGCGTCAAGCGCCGCGTGGAGCGACCGGCCGACCGCCGGCTGCCGTGACTCACCGAAGACGGCGTGCAGCACGATCCCGCGCCGCCGCGCCTGGTCCAGCGCGGCGCTCCGCAGGCGCCAGACCCACGCGCCGCCGCGTTGTACCACGAGTTCCGGCTGGGAGATCAGAATGATCTCCCGGTGACCGAGGCGGTGCAGGTGGTCGACCATCGACCGACCGGTCTTTTCGAAATCGAGGTCGAACACGTCGACACCGGAGCAGTCCTCCGGCAGCCCCACCAGGGCGCCGGGCTGGGGAGCGGCCCGCAGCACCGGCAGCCGGGGGTCCTGGTGGGCGACGTTGAGCAGGACGATCCCGTCGACCATGCGGGATCGGGTGATCCGGCTCAGGGCGTGGGCGCCGTCGGCCTCGGTGATGAGCAGGGTGTCGTAGCCCAACTCCCGGCTCGCGTCGCAGACGCCCAGGATGTACTGCAACATGGCCGGGGCGAACTCGCCCTCCAGGAACTGCGCGAGCAGGCCGATCACCATCGTCTGCGAGGTGGCCAGCGCCCGCGCGCCCGCGTTGGGCGTGTAGCCGAGCCGGCGTACGGCGTCGTTCACCCGCTCCCGTACCTCGGCGGAGATCGTCCGCTTACCGGAGAGCGCGTACGACGCGGTGCTACGGGACACCCCGGCCGCCCGGGCGACGTCGCCGATCGTGACCACGAATCCTCCTGTCGTCACTGGGGCACCCGCACCGCCGGTCGGTCCGGCGGTGCGGGTGCCGTGGTTCGGGTGGGGACGACAGCTCAGGGAGTGTCGTGGGGGCGCAGCCGCGGCGGCGCCCCCACCCGTTGTACTACTCGAACAGGGACAGCGTCAGGGTCGAGGTGTACTCGCCCGCGGCGACGTCTGCCGGGGTCCGCAGGAACAGGTCCGCGTCGACCGAGTACTCGCCGCCCGCGACCGCACCCGAGTCGAACGTGGAGACCAGCAGTTCCTGGTCGACCAGACCCACGTTGTTACCCGGCTGGGGTCGGCTCGTCCAGGACGGTCACGACCTCTTCGCCCTCGGACACCAGGCCGTCGTCGTCACCCTCGATCAACCGAGGCTTCCAGCCCAGATGCCCCGCACCGATCGGGTCCTGGCCCTCGCCACCGACGAAGGCGGTCGCCCTGCCCAGCACCGCCCACGCGGCGCCCTCCGGCACCTCGTCCACCGTCCGGGTGTCCGTCACCACCGTCACCCGGCTCAGCCAGGGCCGGCGACGCCACCGCCACCGAACCGGCCAGCATGGCGCCGGCGGCACCCGCCGCGAACAGCCGCTTACGACTGCGTGTGTTCATCCGATACTCCGTTGTCGCTCGCGGTTACTGGGCTTGACGAGGGTCGGCGGCACAGTTCAGGGCGGCGTATTCCTGCGTGACGACGGTCGTCACACTCTCGCCGTCGACCGACCCGGTGGCCGTCACGGTCGCCGACCCTGCTGGCACCGAGGCCGCCCGGGTGTTGAACTGCTGGAACGCGTTCCCACCCGGCGCGATGTCCGCCACCGACCGCTGGCCGTACGCGCTCTCCAGCACGATGTCCACCGGCCCGTCATGGTCGTTACGGGCCTGCACCGCCACGTACGCCCGACCGGCCACACACCGCGCCTGCGCCGTGACGGTGACGGCGATGTTGCCCGGCGTGCCGCTGAACTTCGCGACGGAGATCTTGTCGATCACCGGCGCCTCCTTCGCCCGGAGCAGGATGCCGGGCCAGAGGCTCTCGGCGTACGTCTCGCCGTCGAAGTTGCGTGCCTCCTCGGACGAGAACGTTATGGTGTTACGACCCTGCCTCAACTCCACCGGGACGGTGAGTTCCCAGAAGTTGTTCCGGTGGAAGCTGCCGGGGAAGAGCACACTCTCCACCGCCGACCCGTTGATCGTCAGGTCGGCGCGACGGGTCATCGGGTTCGGGTTGTAGTGCGACGCCTGCGACTGCTCGGGGTTCGCGTACCGGACCCGCATGGCGTAGACCCCCGCGCTGTCGACGTCGACGTCGAAGGTCAGCGTGTTCTGGTTGTCCGCGTCGCCGCCGATGCCGGTGACCGCCTGCCCGCCGCTGGCCAACGTCAGCGGCGTGACCTGCGCCGTACCGGCCGTACGGGCCGCCTCCGCCTCGTACTCGACCACCTTGAGGTTGCCCTCGGTGGGCTCGACCACGATCCGGTCCACCAGCAGCTCGCCGCTGTCCCCGGTGACCGTCACCTTGTTCACCCCGCCGGAGAGCGAGACCGCCACGGCCGTCGACGGCCCGGCGACCCGACCCACGTCGCGTCCGTTGACGGCCAGGTCACCGTTGCCGCCGCCCAGCGTGTGGACCGTGACGGTCGACTCCGCGTCCTCGGCCGAATAGACCCAGAACGTGACGGAGTCGTCGCGGGACACCTCCACCACGCCGGAGCCGGAGACGTCCCGGTCGTCCAGGCGCGGGCCGTCGTACACCGGGGTCGCCCCGGCGAGGTCGGCCAGCTCCGCCTCGTAGCCGACGCGGGCCGCCGCCGGGTTCGGCAGGGCCAGCGTGATCCGGTCCACGAGCGCGTCGCCCCGGGTCGAGCGGCTTCCGTCGAGACTGCGCGCGGCCAGCGAGATGACGTTGCTGCCCTTGGTCAGCCGCACGGTCGTGTCGGCGTGGTCCCAGACCACCCACTTGTAGCCCAGCGGCAGGAACAGCTCCTGCTCGGCGCCGCCGTCGACGCGCAGGAACACGTTGGTCGGCCCCTGCTCCTGCACCAAACCGAAGGTGTTCAGCGAGTTGGCGAAGACGCTCAGGTCGTAATCGCCGTCCTCGGGGACATCGACGGTGAAGTCGAGCACGACGTCCGAGCCGGTCCGCAGTCCGCCGACGTTGTAGCGGCCCGAGGTGTAGAACTTCGACACGTCCGACGGCGAACCCTCCGGTCCGTTACGGCTGTAGCCGCTACCCCGGTGCGCCGCGTCCTCCGCCTCGTAGCTGCCCTTCCACAGGGTGGGGGCGACAGCGCTCGCCGCGCCGGCGCCGGCCGGCGTCAGCACGATCTCGTACGCCGAGGACTCCGACAGCGTCGGCAGATCGTCGCCGAAGTCGAACGCCACCACGCCGTCGGTCACGTCGACGACCCGCTCGGCGATGATCTCGGGCGGGGCCGAGTCACCGATCTGCCCGGTCCACGGGATCTCCCGGATCCACGCCCGCGCCTTGCCGCCGATCACGTCCGGCACGTTGTCGAACCTGATCGACGCCTTACCGGAGGAACCGCCGAAGATCGCCCTGGCCTGGGCGCGCTCCTCATCGAGCGTGGCAACGCCCTGAAGGCTGTAGTTCTGGCCGGGGAAGGGCGGACTGACCTCGACGGTGTGCCCGGTCATGCTGGCGTACGCGTTGAACAGCCACCACTGGCCATTGGCCCGGTTGGCCTGGACCGCCGAGTCGGAAAGATTGCCGTTGATGTTCCAGAAGGCGATCATCGCGTCGATCTTCGACTCCTCGATCGCGGAGATCCACTGGATCATCTGCCCCGGCACCGAGGTGTGGTAGTTGAAGGCGTACTCGTTGACGTTGATCGGCAACTGCCTGCCCTCGTAGCGGGTGCCGGCGAAGACCTCCGCCTCCCACTCGCGGTACCGCGTCACGTTGGTCCGGACCTGGGCCGGGTGGCTCAGCTCGTGCCAGGTGGCGATGTCCGGCACGGTCCCGGCCTCGACGGCGTGCTCAAGGAAGCCCTTGACCTGCGTGTAGAGGACGCTGGTGTTCGGGCCCGAGATCCGCACGTCGGGCAGCTTCTGCTTGATCATCGCGTACGCCTGGTCCCAGGCGCGGAAGTAGTCGGTCGGGTCGTTCAGCCAGCTCACCCGGTTGTAGCTCCACTGGCCGGTGCCGAACATGTTCCCTTCCGGCTCGTTGAACGGCTCGATGACGATGTTGTCGCGGTACTCGGGATCGAGCTGTGCGATCTGGTCGAGCTGCCGTTCGAGGACCTGCATGTAGCCGGAGAGCTTCGCCTCCGGAGTGCTGCCGGGCCACTGGTACGGGAAGCCGCGGTAGAAGTCGGTCGTCCGGACGTATACGTCGCCGCCGGTGCTGTCGGCCAGCGGCTTGACGATCTCCAGCGCGTCGGATCCGGGGTGCTGGGCGCCGTCCTGCCCCTTGGTGGCGACCGTACGGAGGTTCATGCCCTCGATCAGGTTGTTGGTCGGGACCCCCGGGGCGTACAGCCCGTACAGGGCGCCCGCCGCGCCGCCGTGGAAGTCGCCGGTGTCGGTCGCGAGGTCGATGGTCAACTCGCCTTCACGTACCACCGTCACGGTGGCGCTGACCTGCCGTCCGGCCACCGTGCCGGTGACCTGGAAGACACCGGGTCGACCGTAGTCGCCGGGGTCGACGGCGTTCCAGGCGGCGGCGACCGACCGGTCGTAGTCATCGGAGAAGGAGGCGCGGACCGTGGCGGGCAGGGGCGGCGCGGCGCCGATCGTGGTCCGGACGTCGAAGGTGTCCTGCGCCAGTCCGGTCAGGGTGGGAGTGGACCCGACCAGCTCGGCGACCTGCTCGGTGGTGAGCGCCGTGCGGTAGAGGCGGAAGTCGTCGACGGCGCCGGCGAAGAGCGGGTCCTGGTAGAAGGACCGGCCGATGAAACCGGCGGTGCTGCCCGAGCCGGTGAGCAGGTCACCCGCTGAGATGGTGGTCGCGGCCGAGGCCACCGCGACGCCGTCCAGGTAGGTGGTGATCCGGTCGGCGGTCGTGTCGAGGGTGGTGGTGAGCGTACGCCACTGCCCGGCCGGCAGTTGCGCGAAGCCGTTGACCTGCGCCTCGCCGTTGCCGCCGGACGTGGTGACGGCGGTACGGAGCCGGCCGTCGCCGTTGTACGGGGTGCTGAACAGGTAGCGGGTGGTGTTGGTGCCGAGCGCGTACATCCACTGCCAGGGGGCCGTGGCGCCGTCCCACCTGACCCGCGTCGAGACGGTCAGGTCGGAGGCGCCCTGTAGCGCGGCGCGGGGCAGGCTGACGTAGGCACCGTTGGAACTCGGCGCCCCACCCGGCAGTCTGAGCGCCGTCCCACCGCCCGCGCCGTCCACCAGGGACGCCGTCGCGGGGTTCACCAGCGTGCCGGCGAGCCCGTTGCCCGAGCTGTCGGCGACGACCCCGGTGGAGAGGTCGATCCCGCCGAAGTCGTAGTGCAGGGATGGAGACGGCAGGTCGGCGGCGGCGGCCGGCGCCGCGAAGACCGCGGTGCCCACCATGGTGAGTGTCACGGAGAGCGCGACCGCTCGCCGGAATGTTGATCTCGACAACGCCTTCATGTGGCAGCTCCTAGTTGTCGTTCTCGTGGTGGTGGTGCTGGGGCGACCCGCTTCGGCCCGCGGCCGCCGAACCGGCGTCGCCAAGGTGGCCCGCGGAGTGTCGAACCGGTTCGCTAACCGCCTGGGAAGGACCTCCCTCCAATGGAGAAATTGGTCGTCTACGTCGGTGCCGACAGTCCCGAACCGGCAAGGCGAAGCACCCGCGGCCCGCCCTCGCGAAGCCACCGGCGCCATGGGAGTGCGGACCGGATGACACCCGGTCCGCCGCTGTCCGTGAAGCCGCCCAACGAACCATCGGCCCGCTGGTCACCGCATTGTTAACGTTCACTTCCGGGAACGTCAACCCCGCGACAGAACGGAAACGATGTCGCGACGGGAGAACTGTCCCTGTGGGCGAGGGCCCTATGACCCGCCCGGCCATCGACACGGACGCAGGAGTTCGTCGGGTCGGTCGTGATCGTGACGAGCCGGGCGCGGGTCCGTGCCGCTCCCCGCTCCAGCCGTGCGCCGCCCGGCGACCGGGCTGCGGTCAGCCGCCTGCCTGCCACACCGCCCACAGGCCGTACAGGGCCGAGACGCCGAGCGCCACCGTGCCCAGCAGGACCGCCTGGCGGCGCTGCGCACTCGGACGTACCCGGGCGACGACGGTGGCCGCATAGAGCACCGCCACGATGATCGTCCAGGCCCAGGCGGTGGAGATCCGCTCGTCGACCCGGCACCCGGCCGGCGCCGGGTGGACCGCCCGGCACACGTCGACGCGCGGCACCGCCAGATACCAGAAGCCGGCCCAGGCGAGGACCGCGACGGCGCTCGCCACGGCGACCGCCAGCCAGGGTCGCAGCGCTGTGGGCACGGCCACCTCCTTCGGGACACCCGGGGCGTCGGACGTGCGGGACACCCGGGGGCGGTCAGCGTACCGGTCGGGGATCGGCACGCCGGAGGCGGCACCGCCCGCCGCCGACGGTGGGTGACCGTCGACGGCGGGCGGGGAGTCTGGTCGAAGCCCCGGCGGTCAGTCGACGCCGAACTCCATGGCGGCGCGGTCGAGGGCCGCGTCCTCGGTCGAGGAGACGCCCCGGGAGGCGATGGCCTCCGCGCCGCCCTCCGGCATCGCCCCGATCAGCCCGGTCGAGGCGGCCTGCGCGGCACCGACGACCCGCTGCGGCGCGCCGCCGACCATGCCCAGGTTGGCATACTGCTCCAGCTTCGCCCGGGAGTCGGCGATGTCCAGGTTGCGCATGGTGAGCTGGCCGATCCGGTCCGCCGGCCCGAACGCCGAGTCCTCGGTACGCTCCATGGACAGCTTGTCCGGGTGGTAGCTGAAAGCCGGGCCGGTGGTGTCCAGGATCGAGTAGTCCTCGCCCCGCCGCAGTCGCAGCGTCACCTCGCCGCTGACCGCCGTGCCGACCCAGCGCTGCAGCGACTCGCGCAGCATCAACGCCTGCGGGTCCAGCCAGCGGCCCTCGTACATCAGGCGACCGAGACGACGGCCCTCGTTGTGGTAGTTCGCCAGGGTGTCCTCGTTGTGGATGGCGTTGACCAGCCGATCGTAGGCGGCGTGCAGCAACGCCATGCCGGGCGCCTCGTAGATGCCCCGGCTCTTGGCCTCGATGATCCGGTTCTCGATCTGGTCGGACATGCCCAGGCCGTGCCGACCGCCGACGGCGTTGGCCTCCAGCACCAGGTCCACCGCGCTGCCGAACTCCTTGCCGTTGATCGTGACCGGGCGGCCCTGGTCGAAGCCGATCGTCACGTCCTCGGTGGGGATCTCCACCGTCGGGTCCCAGAACCGGACGCCCATGATCGGATTGACCGTCTCGATGCCGGCGTCCAGGTGTTCGAGGGTCTTGGCCTCGTGCGTGGCGCCCCAGATGTTGGCGTCGGTGGAGTACGCCTTCTCGGTGCTGTCCCGGTAGGGCAGGCCGCGCTCCTGCAGCCACTCCGACATCTCCTTGCGCCCACCCAACTCGGTGACGAAGCTGCTGTCCAGCCACGGCTTGTAGATCCGCAGTTGCGGGTTGGCCAGCAGGCCGTACCGGTAGAAGCGCTCGATGTCGTTGCCCTTGAAGGTCGACCCGTCACCCCAGATCTGCACGTCGTCGGCGACCATCGCCCGCACCAGCAGCGTCCCGGTGACCGCGCGCCCCAACGGCGTGGTGTTGAAGTACGCCCTTCCACCCGAGCGGATGTGGAAGGCGCCGCAGGTCAGCGCGGCCAGCCCCTCCTCGACCAGGGCGGCACGGCAGTCGACCAGGCGGGCCAGTTCGGCGCCGTAGCTGAGCGCGCGACCGGGCACCGAGGCGATGTCGGGCTCGTCGTACTGGCCGATGTCAGCGGTGTAGGCGCAGGGCACCGCACCCTTGTCGCGCATCCACGCGACCGCGACCGAGGTGTCGAGTCCGCCGGAGAAGGCAATGCCGACACGTTCGCCCGTGGGCAGGGAGGTAAGAACCTTGGACACAAGGAAGAGTATGCACCATCCCGCATACCCATGCAAGCCGGGTGCAAGGAAGGGCCCCCTACTAACGCCTCGTGCATAGAAAGGGTCCCCTCCTAACGGCAGGCCGGCACATCGGGCAGGCGCGCGCCAGGGCAGGGAGATCCACGAGTTCGAATCCCGCCCACCGTCGTCTGGCCGGCGGAGTTCGTCGACCAGACGATCGGCGACAACGTCGCTGACAGCATGCTGGGCCACGACGCCAAGGAGACCTCACGTCTTCACCTTCCTCTCCTGGGACGTCCACCTGCTCGCCCGCCGGGAGATCATCCTCTGGCACCCGACCGCCCTCTGGGCCTGACCGCCGATTCCGTCTCGATGTCACCCGATCGAACAGCCTTGCAGCCTGCCGGCGACCTACCACAGAGAAGCGGCGCGGGTAGCCTCCCTGACCCGCAGCGCACGCTCGCAAGCCCCGCCGCACGAATTCGCCATGGCCGAGGCCGGCTACGCCCTGAAGACGCGTACCACATCACAGACGCTGGACATGCTCCGTACCGCCCTGGATCTCACCGGCCTCGCGGCGAACGCACCGCGCTTCGACCTCTTCTACCGTCCCCGCCAGAAGGTCTGGGACGGTCTCGCGGGCTTGTGCCTCGGTGAGATCGTCGGTCTAATGTCCACGGACGTGAATGCCAATCGGCGCCTTCCGGTGCCGATGGAAACGCTCGCCCAGCCAGAGCCGACTTTCGCCAGCACCGTGATGGGTCGCCCGGAGGCCGTGAAGTGGTTCGTGGAGCTAGCTCGGGACTCCCCCACCGGAACACCGAAATCCTCGTAGACGTCACGTCGATCATCAGTGCCGAGGATTTCGTGGTTGCCCAGAACCACGGCACTCGCCCCGGCGATCCGTTCGCCCGCCAGTCGTTCGTGGAGTTGATTCAATCCCTGATCTTCATGGAACGGGTCTGGGTCGCCCATCCGGTCCTCGCCCGACCCGGCGCCGCTGACTTCGGCGGTAAGCCGTACCTGCTCCGCGTGCTCGCCGAAGCCGGGCTGCTGCACCCGCTGCAACTCGACGACGCCGAGGCGAGCCGGGTCCGCAGTGCCGAGGAGGAGGCACTGGACGAGTTGCAGAGTCGGCGGGGAGATCAGGTGCTCGGCCAGTTCATCGAGCAGGCGATCGCCTGCGATGACGCCATACCGGGCGAGCGCAACTCGCTGTCGAAACGCATCCACGGTTGGTGCGCCTTTCAGGCGGCACACGTGCGGGTGGCGGGCCACCACACCGATCGCATCGGCACCGCCGACGGTGTGGAGGACCGATCCCTTCGGAATCTGGGCACGAGCGGCGTCGATCGTGCTCCGTGGCCCGCTGCGATCGATGGCACCGCCCGGTGAGGAGGTGTACGTCGCGGCGACCCTCGCGCGGGGCCTCAAGTACCGATCACGAGCTGACGCCACCCGGCTTACCTACCAGGCACATCCGATCCGACGCGACTTCCTGCTGACCTTCGACCCCTCCACCGAACAGGAACTGGTCAACGGGGTCGCGTCGGTGACCGAGTCGGTGCCCGGCGTGCCCAAGGTCGCCGGCATGTGGATCGGCGCACGGGCGATCGGCAAACAGGTCTCCGCCACGGGTACGCCGGTGCAGCGTTTCCTCTACAAAGAGTTCTACCGCGCCTGGAAACGCGCCGGTCGCTGAGGACACGCGGGCCTTCACGCCCCGGGGCCTGGCCTACCGTACGTGCCGGGCGCCGTCGGCGGCCTCGTGTAGGGCGGCGACCGTCGTGCGTACGGCAGGGGTGTGCTCGACGGCGTCGTGTACCACCACGTGGATCGAGCGGATCGGCATGGGGCGGACCGCCCGGACGACTGTCACGCCCTCCGGCAGGTGTGCCGCGCCGAGGGCGGGTAGCACCGTGAGGCCGATGCCGGCCGCGACGAAGGCCAGCGCCGTACGGTAGTCGTGCGCCTCGACCCGGAACGCCGGGCTGAATCCGGCGGCGGTGCACGCTTCGAGGAGTTTGGCGCGACACCAGCCTCGGGCGAAGTCGTTGTCGACCCAGCGTTCCTCGGCGAGTTCGGCCAGGTCCACCTCGTCGTGGCCGGCGAGGGGGTGCCCGGCGGGCAGGACGGCCACGTAGGGGTCGTCGACGATGTGCTGGGCGGTGAAGCCCGAACCGGGGTCGAAGCCGGTGTCCGCGACGACCACCTGGACGTCGGCTCGTTCCTCCCGGCTGTCCGGGATGTGCTCCCGTAGTTGCAGGTCGAGCCGGACGCCGGGAAGTTCGGTGAGGATGCGGCGGACCACGAGCGGCATCCACGCCGCGCCCACCGACGCGAAGTACGCGACGGACAGTGCACCGGTGCGGCCGGTGCGCAGGTCCGCGATGAGCGACTCGGCCGCACCGACCCGGGCGAGCACCCGGTCCGCTTCGGCGGCGAGGGCGTGGCCGGCGGCAGTGGGGCGCAGGCCGCGTCCCGCGCGGGCGAGGAGGGTGAGGCCGGTCTCGCGTTGCAACGCGGTGAGGTGCTGGCTGACGGCGGAGGGTGTGTAGCCGAGGTTGGCGGCGGCGGCCTGGACCGATCCGGACGCGACGACGGAGCGGAAGACCCGGAGGCGGTGGACGTCGAGCACCCCACAACCGTAAAGCACGACTTAATCGTCGTGAAGAAACAGTCGCTGGTGCTGAATCGTCGGGCGTTCGAGAATCAGTCACATGACGCTCACCGAAGCCCCCGCCGGGGCCGCCACCGACGGCTCCCGCGCCACGGCGTACCCCCGACCGGTGGCACGGCGTCGGTCCTGGCCGATCATGGTCGCCGCCGGGACCACGGTGGTGCTGTGGGCCTCGGCGTTCGTCGGCATCCGCTTCGCCGGCCACGACTACTCGCCGGGCGCGATGGCGCTGGGCCGCATGCTGGCGGCGTCCGTCGCGCTGACCGCGTTCATCGCGTTCTACCGGCGCACCCGGGCACCGCACGCCGGGCCGACGCCGGAGGCGCTGACGCCCCGCCGGGCCGCCGTCCTGCCCCGGCGCGGCACGTTGGGGCTGATCATGCTGTGGGGCGTGGCCTGGTTCGGCGGGTACAACGTGGCGCTCAACGCCGCCGAGCGGCTGGTCGACGCCGGGACGGCAGCGCTGCTGGTGTCGGTCGCGCCCATCCTCGTCGCGGTCGCCGCGACGCTCGTGCTCGGCGAGCGGCTCACCGGCCGCCTCGGCGTCGGGGTGACGATCGCCTTCGCGGGGGTCGCGCTGATCGCGGCCGGCGGCTTCACCGGGCACGCCGACAAGGTGGGCGTCGCGCTGGCGGCGCTGTCCGCCGTGCTCTACGCCTTCGGCGTACTGCTGCAGAAACGTCTCCTGGCGCGGGTGGACGCGGTGACGATGACCTGGCTCGGCGCGCTGGCCGGTACGGCGGCCCTGCTGCCGTTCGCACCCACCCTGCTCGCGGAGTTCGCCGCCGCCCCGCTCCCGGCGACCCTGGGCGTGCTGTTCCTCGGCGTGTTCCCGACCGCGATCGGCTTCCTCACCTGGGGCTACGTCCTGTCCCGCTGGACGGCGGGCCGCACCACCGCCGCGACCTACCTGGTGCCGCCGGTCACGGTCCTGCTGTCCTGGACGCTGCTGGGCGAGGTACCCGCGCCGCTCGCCCTGCTGGGCGGTGCGCTCTGCCTGACCGGCGTGGTGTTCGCGACGCGCCGCTGACCCCGACCGACGCGCAGGCCCGCCGGACGACGGGTCGTCGGGCAGGACACGGGCGGGTCAGCGGAAGGCGGCGTGCCCGGTCAGCACCTGGCCGATGATCAACTGATGGACCTCGGACGTGCCCTCGTAGGTGAGCACGGACTCCAGGTTCGCCGAGTGCCGGATCACCGGGTAGTCCAGCGTGATACCGGCGGCGCCGAGCAGCGCCCGGCACTCGCGGGCGATGGCGATGGCTTCCCGGACGCTGTTCAGCTTGCCCAGGCTGATCTGCCGATGGTCCAGCGTGCCAGCATCCTTGAGCGCACCCAGGTGCAGCGCCAGCAGCATTCCCTTGCCCAGTTCCAGTCCCATGTCCGCGAGTTTGAGCTGGGTCGCCTGGTACGCGGCCAACGGCCGGTCGAAGATCTGCCGGCTACGGGTGTAGTCGACGGTGGTCTCCAGGCAGTCGTGGGCGGCGCCGAGAGCACCGAAGACGATGCCGAAGCGTGCCTCGTTGAGGCAGGACAGCGGCCCGGACAGCCCGGCGGCCTCGGGCAGCAGCGCGTCTGCGGGCAACCGGACGTCGTCGAGGACCAGCTCGGAGGTGACCGAGGCGCGCAGCGACTGCTTGCGGGTGATCTCCGGTGCGGTGAACCCGGGGGTGCCGGCCGGCACGAGGAAGCCACGGACACCCTCATCGGTACGAGCCCACACCACCGCGACGTCCGCGATCGACCCGTTGGTGATCCACATCTTGGTGCCGTTGAGCAGCCAGTCATCGCCGTCACGGCGGGCCCGGGTCCGCATGCCCGCAGGATCGGAGCCGAAGTCCGGCTCGGTCAGCCCGAAACAGCCGATCGCCTCGCCGGCGGCCATCCGGGGCAGCCACCGCTGCTTCTGCTCCTCGGAGCCGAACCGCCAGATCGCGTACATGGCCAGCGAGCCCTGCACCGACACCAGCGAGCGCAGGCCCGAGTCGCCCGCCTCCAACTCGAAGCAGGCCAGCCCGTAGGCGGTCGCCGAGGCACCGGCACAACCGTAACCCTCCAGATGCATGCCGAGCACCCCGAGTCGGCCCAGCTCCCGGGCCAGCTCCCGGGCCGGCAGCCGCCCTTCCTCGTACCAGCCGGCGATGTGCGGCCGCACCCGCCGGTCGACGAAGTCGCGTACGGCGGCGCGCAGTTCCCGGCTCTCGTCATCGATGAGGTGCTCGGTGCCGAGATAGGTGAGCGCGGAGGCGGGGACGGTGAGGGTCATCGAGTTCCTTCCGGGAGCAGGTACGCGAGCACGCCACGCGCCACGGCGATCGCCATGGCGTCCAGCGCGTCGTGGGTCATCGCCGCCATGTGCGGAGTGGCCAGGGCCCGGGGATGGTGCAGCAGCGGGTCGGTGAGGGCGGGCGGCTCAGGCGCGAAGACGTCCACCGCGTACCCGCGCAGCCGCCCGGCGTCGAGGGCGGCGAGCACCGCGGCGGCGTCCACCACACCGGCCCGGGCCGTGTTGACCAGCAACGCGTCGGGACGCATCCGGGCCAACGCGGCGGCGCCGATCAGCCCGCTGGTCGCGGGAGTCTGTGGCACGTGCAGGCTGACCACGTCCGACTCGGACAGCAGCCGATCCATCTCGACCAGCCGCACCCCTGGTGGTGGTTCGACTGCGGCGACGTCGTGCGCGAGGACGGTCATACCGAGACCTCGGGCGCGGGCGGCGACGCCCCGGCCGATCGCGCCGCATCCGATCAGGCCGAGGGTCCGCCCGGCGAGCATGGCGCCGGTCAGCTCGGCCGCGACCACCGCCGACGGCAGTGAGCGACCGGTCGGGAACTCGCCTTGCGCCAGTGCCGCGACAGCCCTGGGTAGCTGCCGGGACAGGGTGAGCGCGGCCAGGATCACGAACCCGGCGACGGACTCGGCGTTGGCGCCGGGCGTACTGACCACCGGGATGCCGAGCCGGGCGGCGGCCTCCAGGTCGATGCCGTCGAGACCGGCGCCGTGCCGGCCGACGACCTTGAGCCGGGGTGCCGCCGCCAGCATGTCGGCGGTCACCGAAGAAGAGCGCACCAACAGGGCGTCGGCGGTGGCCAGCGAATCGGCCAGGGTCGCCAGGTCCGTGGCATGCGCGACGTGTACCTCGCCGGCCGCGCGCAGCAGGTCCAGCCCGGCGGTGGCGATCGGTTCGGTGAGGAGGATCCGTGGTGTCATGGCGCTCACCATCCCGTATAGCAGGTGACCGGCACGGTGTAGAAGTCCCGGGCGTAACCGCCCTGCTCCCGCGGGCCGTGGTTGGATGCCCCGGTGCCGCCGAACGGCAGGTGCAGTTCGGTGCCGGCGGTGGGCAGGTTCACGGTGACGATGCCGGCCCGCGCGTCGCGCTTGAACCGTTCCGCCGCAGCCAACGACGTGGTGACGATTCCGGCGGAGAGCCCGTACGCGGTGTCGTTGGCCACGGCGATCGCCTCGTCCAGATCCTCGACCCGGATGACGCAGCTCACCGGGCCGAAGATCTCCTCCCGGGCCACCCGCATCTCGTTGCCCGCCCCGGCGAGCAGGGTGGGCCGCATGAACTGCTTGTCCTGTCCGGGAGCAGCAGGCCGGTACGCCACATGTGCGTCCACCGCCGAAGCGGCCTGGCGCAGATGATCAGCGGGTGAGGCCGACCAGGGTGGCCAGGCGCGCCACACCCGCCGGGGCCGGTCGTCGCCGGGCGATCTCGGCCAGGAGGGTACGCGTCGACGGCCGCACCCGGACCTCGGCCGGCGCCACGCTGTCCGCGCCGACCAGCATCCGTCCCGCCCCGGCCAGGTCACCGGCCGACAGGTACGCCCGCGCCACGTCCACCAGGTAGGCGCCCCGGTACTCCGGCGACAGGCTCCGCCACCCGTCCCGCCGGATCACCGCGTCATGCCGAGCGACCGCCTCCACCGGGTCACCCTGCTCGGCCGCCACCACCACCCGCGCCATCTCCACGGGCAGGGGCCCGAAGCACGTACGCCGCGCGTCGTCTGCGGCCCCGAGCCGGTCGGCGCACTCACCGGCGCGATCCAGCAGGTGTGCCGCCTGGCGGGCCTCGTCGCAGGCCGACGCGGCCAGGGCGGCCTGGACCAGCAGCGTCCCACCCACCGACAGGTCCGCTTCCGACCGTTCAGGCGCGAGTCGATCGGCGGCGGCGAGAGTCACCGCCAGCGCCAACCGCTCACGCCCGCCAGTCCGCAACGCCGCTGCGGTCGCGATCGCGGCCGTACCCGCCAACACCCGATCGCCGCCGGCCACCGTCACCGCACGGTCGGCGGCCAGCCAGGCCAGGTCGGCCTCGCCCAGCTTGACCAGCACCGACGAAGCAACCCGGTAGACCTGCACCAGCACCTCCACCGGCACCGGATCAGGCAGTCCCCGCGTCGCGTCGAGCAACCCGGGCAGTGCGCGGACCACCTGCGGATACCGGGCATGCTGGTACGTCAGCCAGGCGTGCCCGACGTGCCGACGGAGATCGGCCAGCACCACCGGACGAACCGGCACTGGTCCGTTGCCGTACCGGGCCAGGGCTGCCCGCACCTCATCCAGCCCGTCCAACGCTCCCCCACCGGTCGGCGTCGACGACGCCTGCCCGACCAACACCCCAGGATCCACCCGCAGCACCTCGGCGATCGCCTGGATCACCGAGAACTTGTCCAACTGACGGGCACCCCGCTCGACCTTGTCCACCCAGCTCTTCGACTTCCCGAGCCGGTCGGCGAGCGCCTGCTGCGTCAGCCGCCGCCGCGCCCGCCACTGCGCCACCCGCCGACCGATCGGCACCTCACCCCTGCCGGTCACGCCGCCACCGCCGGTCCGGCACCACCCGCGTGACGTCCTCCACGGGTACGCGCTCCGCCTCGGCCTGCGCCAGCAGCCGACGCCTGGCCGCCTCCCGTTCAGCCGCCTGGATCTGCTCGCCCCGACTCCCCGACGTTCCTTCGCCCTGCATTGCCCCTCCGTTCGCAGAGGCGGTGATCCGCTCTGAGGAGGGCATCACCGCCGACAGATGTCAGCGATCAGTGGGCAGGTGCCAGAACAACCGATCGCCACGGCGAGGCTTCCACTACGCAAGGTGCCCACCCAGGTGCGGAAAGTGCGATCTGAGTAGCTGGTCAGAATGAGTGGGACGCGTCGCACCGCAGGTGACCATGATCTGACGACGAAGACTCGGACGGGGTGTACCAGTTAGCGCGAGCAGCCCATCATCTCTGCCAGTTCAGTCAACTCATGCGTCATTGCTCGACGACGGCCAGCCACGATCTGCTCCACGATGTCTCTCGCATATCGCTGCTGCCGCAGCCAAGTCGGCGACATGTCTCGCAAGTGCGTCAACACTGTGGTCGCTTTGCCATAGCGCCGCAGGTGCGTGTACGCCCACGCCACGTCCAAGCGATGGCGCCGCCAAGCTGACCTGCTGATGGTCGGAGCTGGGGGAACCTTTTCGGACAGCTTCAATACACGCTCTGCCTCACCGGCCACTGCCGCTGCCTCGACCCGCTGCATCTGCACCTTGGCGGTGTCGAAGCCACCCACCAACATCAGTTGATCGGCAGGCGGCACCCGCTCTCCGATCCGGACGGCAGCAGCACCCGCAGCGTCGATCAGATCGGTCACCTCGTCCGGCCGGTTGTCACGGGCACATGCGGCGGCGGCACCCAAGAGGAGCCACCCCCAGGCCGCCAACTCACCGGGAGTCGCCCGAGAGAACTGCGGTTCCACCTCGTCGGCCGTTGCGATCGCGAGCCGGGCCGCCTCGCCGATCCTGCCCTGGCGCATCAATAACCAAGTAACCGTTTGGATGACGGTAGCCGCGACGACACGATTACCCGACCGCTGCGCGGAGTCCAGGGCCCCCGACAAAGCCGTCTGTGCCAGGTCCTCGGCCCGCAACTGGATCAGTAGCCCTCCGGCCAACCGCTGAGTACGAGCGAACAGGTCATTGGCCGCGACCAACTCTTCGTCGGTCGCCAGGCCGACTGCCGCTCGCGCGTTCATCAACAATGGAGGCAGCGCTCTCAGCGCGACGGCATAGTCGCCAGCGTTGACGACGCGATCAGCAACATGAAGGTGGGCGCGTAGCGTGTCGAGTCCAGGCGGATCAGTCGTGGGCCCCACCACCGGAGCGCCGGCAAGGCCCCGAACCGGAGCGATCGCACGACGGATCTCTGCCAGAGACAACGGCTGGTGATCCGGCTCGCGCCGAGCAGCGGCCCCCGAGGCGTCTCCAATCAGCGCTGACGTGGGCACTCGCAGGGCGCGCGCGAGTGCGTGCAGAGTTTCGAGTCGGGCAGTACCCCGGCTACCCTGCTCCAGCTTGCGGATGACCTCGATGCTGACGCCGGACCGCTCGGCAAGCTGCTCCTGGGTGAGCGTGGACTCCCGCCGGATCCGCGCCAGACGCTCACCGACAGTCGGACTGCTCATGGGAGTCTCCGATCGAGATCCGCGTGTAGAACGGCGTCAACCTGAGGTGCCGGTTGCCTCTTCGGACGGTACACCTCGATTCCGACAGTGGGACGCCACGATCGCCTCGGAAGCAAAGCCAAAAACCGTCACCTATAGGCGCGACGCATGTGGTCTACTCGGCGATCGTGAACGTGGCAGTGTAGCTGTTCGACACGCCGGGTCGGGAACAGTTGCACTGCCACGAAAAGGGGTCGACGATGACTCGGCACCGGTGCGGGCGAGGCGCAACGAGGGAAGCCGAGGGCAGCGACGGGACCGGTCGTAGGCTCCCCGGGTCGCGCCGCCGGACGGCGCGCCAGATCGGGAGGAAGTCCGTGGCGAGGAACCCGCACGAACCCGGCGAGGTCTCAGCTGTCTCCGGTGTCGAGGTGCCACCGGAGGGCGGGCGCAGAAGCCGGATCCTGATCCTCGGAGCCGTGACGACCGTGCTGGCGGTGGCGGCGGGCCTGACCGTGTGGTTCAGCCGCCCGGCACCGGAGACGGACGACACCTCGGGCGGCCCACCTCGTTCGGTACCCGTCCGATTCGACCCGAGCCAGCAGTTGCTCCGCCTCGGCTATCTGCCTGGCCCCATCGCCTGCGTTCCGCAGCTCGGCGTCGATATAGGCGGCGGATCTGGGCTGTGAGCTGGGCAAACAGCGGTGGGCCCGGTGACGGGGCGTGTCACTAGGCGGCTGTGTTGTCGCAGGTCAGGCGGTTGCGGGTGTGGCGTCGAAGATCCGGGGCGGCTCGGCGATCTTCAGCTTGGTGAGCAGGGCCTTCTGGGGTTGGGACAGCTCGGTGCGCTGGGCGAACGTGCCGGCGGGGCCGGTGAACACGCCCAGGTGCAGCCGGTCGATCTCGGTGCGGATCGCGGTCCAGGTGCGGCCGGTCTCGGTCTCGGCGACCCGGATCAGCAGCAGGGCCAGCCAGCAGAGCAGGATGTGAGCGCGGATGCGGTCCTCGCGGCGGTGGAACACCGGGCGCAGGTCGAGGGTGGTCTTCATGTCGCGCCAGCCGCGTTCGACTTCGAGGAGCTGCTTGTAGCCCAGGGCGATGTCCTCGGCCGACAGTGTCGGGTCGGAGCAGCGCAGCAGGTACTTGCCGTCCAGGCGCTGTTCGGCCTTGACCTTGGCCTGGTCGAGGCGCAGCAGGCCCTTGGGGGTGACGCGCAGGAACCGGTTCAGGCCGGGCTTGGTGGAGATCACGCCGCGTAGCTCGGCGCGTTTGGTGGCCGGCAGCCGGTCGGTGTCGTCGATCAGGTCCGTGAGCTGGGCGATCAGCCGTTGGCGGACAGCGGCGTCCCGGTCGGCGGCCTCGGGGTTGTAGCAGATGACGAACCGGTCGTCGGTGTCGATGTTGACTTCCTTGACCTGCAGGTTCTCCGCGACGGTGGCGTAGCGGCCCTGCCGGGCGAGCGCAGCGTCGGCTTCGCTGGTGCCGGCACGCAGCTTCTCACCCAGGATGTAGTGCCCGCCGCCCTGTTGCAGGAAGCGGCGGTTCTCGGCGGAGGCGAAGCCGCGGTCGGCGACCCAGACGACGCGAGCCAGGCTCCACTCGCGCATGTCGGTCTTGACCTGCCGGATCAGGGCGGAGTCGCTGGTGTTGCCGGGCCAGCACCACACCCGCACGGGAATGCCGGTGCGGGTGACGGCCATCCCGACCACGACCTGGGGCAGGTCGTCGCGGGAGTCCTTGCTCTTGCCATGGGTGCGGAACCCTGCCTGCTTGACCGCCGCCGGATCGTCCTCGGCCACGACCCGGCCCTGCTGGTCACGCCACAGCGGTTCGTCGGCCTCATCGAGTTCGAAGTAGGTGCTGGTGGTGTCGAAGAACAACAGGTCGACCTCAAGGTTGAGCAGGTCGGCGATCTGGTCGTAGACCCCGCGGGTCAACGCGGGCTCGACCTCGATCAACTGGTCCATCGCCCGGTAGCAGGTGTCGTCGGTGACGTGCGGCAGGTCGGGCAGGTACACGTCCTGGCAGACCCAGTCGGCGGCGGCCAGCTTGCTCGACGGGGCCAGGGCCCGGTTGGCGACCAGCGCGAACAGCACCCGTTCGACGTCGACCTCCCGGCGGGACGAGCCGACCAGCGGCCGCAGGACGGTGTCGATGCGCAGCCGGCGCCACAACCCGTCGAGCAGCCACGCCCCGCCCAGCGAACGGGACTCCACAAACGACAGGCCGGCCGGCGCGGCCGCGGCCAGGGCGTCGGCCGGGGCGAGCAACCGCGACAACGCGTCGACCAAGCGGCGGATACCGGCCACGTCGAGCTGGTCTTCGCGGCCGAACGAGTACAACACCCGGGTCTTGGACGCCTTCGCGGCCGGGTCCCACTCGTTGTGAGCCAGTTGCAGGTAGCGGATCGTCTGCCCGTCGCGGGTCTTGCGGGTCGACGCTTTCACGTACACGAGGCACGACCGTACACCGACTATGAGACCAGCAACAGATCAGCAGCTCAACAAAGTTATCCACAGGCAGGCGTGTCACTAGGCGTTTTCGCCGTTCCCGCCAGGCCGCAACGCCCTGAACTGCACCTTCACACCGCGACGCCGACTATATCGACGCTGAGCTGCGGAACGCAGGCATCGACGTCGCCAATTACACCGCCGGGCCGGAGGTTCACCGCCTCGATCTTTACTGATCACGGGACCACCGACGACCCGCACCGGTGGCAAAAGACCACCGGCCGGTCAGAGCGCCACGATCGCTGCCGTCTCCGCCGGTAGTTCGATGCGGTCGCGTTGCACCGTGACGCCCTCCCCCGTGGCCAGCAGCACCCGGCGCGCCACCCCGGGCAGGGTCACCCGCTGCGGCTTGTCCGCGAGGTTCGCCGCCACCAGGCAGCCGCCGCGCCGCATCACCAGGAACCGGTCGCCGTGGCGTACGTCGATGGCGAACAGGTGCGGGTCAGACAGCTCGGGACGGGACTTCCGCAGCGCGATCAGGCGGCGGTGGAACTCGTACATCTGCCGGTGTTCGGGTTTGTCCAGCTCGGCCCAGTCCAACCGGGAGCGGACGAAGGTCTGCCGGTCCTGCGGGTCGGGAACGTCGCCGGGGGGCCAGCCGTGAGCGGCGAACTCGCTGCGGCGGCCGGTCACCACGGCAGCCGCCAACTCGGGCTCCGGGTGCGACGTGAAGTACTGCCACGGCGTCGAGGCCGCCCACTCCTCCCCCATGAACAGCATCGGCGTGAACGGTGCGGTCATCAGCAGGGTCGCGCCGACGCGCAGCAGCGCCGGGGACAGCGTCGCCGACAGGCGATCGCCAATCGCGCGGTTGCCGACCTGGTCATGATTTTGCAGGTACACGACGAAGCGGTGGCCGGGGGTACGCGGGTCGACCGGGCGGCCGTGCTGGCGGTGCCGGAAGCTGGACCAGGTGCCGGTGTGGAAGAACGCGCCGGTGAGCACCTCGGCGAGGCACTCCATGGTGCCGAAGTCGCCGTAGTAGCCCTGCCGTTCGCCGGTGAGCAGGGTGTGCAGGGCGTGGTGGGCGTCGTCGTTCCACTGGGCGTGCAGGCCGTAGCCGCCGGCCTCCCGGGGGCTGATCAGCCGGGGGTCGTTGAGGTCGGACTCGGCGATCAGGGACAGCGGGCGGCCCAGGTGCACCGAGAGCGACTCGACCTCGACGGCGATCTCCTCCAGCAGGTGCACCGCCCGGGAGTCGGGCATCGCGTGGACGGCGTCCAGGCGCAGACCGTCGACGTGGTAGTCACGCAGCCACATCAGGATGCTGTCGGTGATGAAGCGGCGTACGCCGTCGGAGTGCGGGCCGTCCAGGTTGACCGCCTGGCCCCAGGGGGTGTCCCGCTCGCTGAGGTAGGGGGCGAACATCGGCGCGTAGGCCCCGGAGGGCCCGAAATGGTTGTAGACGACGTCGAGGATCACCCCCAGCCCCTTGGCGTGGGCGGCGTCGACCAGCCGTTTGAGGCCGTCCGGGCCGCCGTACGGTTCGTGCGGGGCGAACCAGCAGACGCCGTCGTACCCCCAGTTGTGCTCGCCGTTGAAGGCGTTGACCGGCAGCAGCTCGATCATGTCGACGCCGAGGTCGACCAGGTGGTCGAGCCTGCCGATCGCGGCGTCGAAGGTGCCTTCCGGGGTGAACGTGCCGACGTGCAGTTCGTAGAGGACGCTGCCGGGCAGTTGCCGGCCGGTCCAGGCGCTGTCGGTCCACTCGAACGCCGCGTGCTCGTAGCGGCGGCTCGGGCCGTGCACGCCGGAGGGCTGCCACCGTGACCGGGGGTCGGGCAGCGCCCGATCGTCGTCGTCCAGCAGGAACGCGTAGTCGTCGCCGGCGTCGGGCACCTCGGCCCGCCACCAGCCGCCCCGGGACGCCCGCATCTCGTGGTCGGCGGCGCCCGGCCGGCGCAGTCGGACCCGGGACGCCTCCGGCGCCCAGACGGTGAACTCGGTCATGACGCCTTCCCGGAGCCTTCGGTGGGGGCGAGCAGCGCGACGGGATAGGTGGCGAGCAGATCGGCCAGACGGACCTGAACCTCACTGTAGACCCGTCCGGTGAACTGGCACGACATCTCGTTAACAGGTAGTGACAGGGTGGTGTCGCGCCAGCCGCCGCCCGCCGCCAGGCGCAGCGGGAGCCGGGTGGCGACGGCGAGCGCGCCGCCCCGGTCAAAGGCGACGGCGTGCCGGGCGGCCGGGCCGTGCACGACGACCGGCTGGTAGTCGCCGAACAACTCCGGGCGGTCGCGGCGCAGCCGCAGGGTGCGGGACACCACGAGCAGCTTGGCCGCGCCGCTCTCGTCCACCGGCGGCTGCCAGCCGGCGTCGAGCCGGGCCAGCAGGTCCCGGCGTACGTCGAAGTCGACCGGGCGGCGGTTGTCCGGGTCGACCAGGGAGTCGTCCCACAGCTCGGCGCCCTGGTAGGTGTCGGGTGTTCCGGGCATGGCGAGCTGCACCAGCTTCTGCCCGAGCGAGTTGGACCAGCCGGCCGGGGTGATCTCGGCGGCGAGCGCGGCGAGCGAGGCGTGCACCGCCGGGTCGTCGTACATGGCGTCGACCAGGGCGTGCATCGCCTGCTCGAAGGCCGGGTCGGGGTCGGTCCAACCGGTCGAGGCGGCGGCCTCCCGGGCGGCCTTCTCGGCGTACGCGTGCATCCGCTCGCGCGCGATCGGCCAGGCGCCGACGACGGTCTGCCAGAGCAGGTGGGCCAGCGCGGCGTCCGGCAGCGGCACGGCGGACGTCCAGGCGGTGACCTGCTCGGCCCAGCGGCGCGGCAGCTCGGCGAGCACGGCGAGGCGGGCGCGGACGTCCTCGCCG
Source organism: Micromonospora craniellae (assembly GCF_014764405.1). Taxonomy (NCBI): domain Bacteria; kingdom Bacillati; phylum Actinomycetota; class Actinomycetes; order Micromonosporales; family Micromonosporaceae; genus Micromonospora; species Micromonospora craniellae. Next base: position 266,983 of record NZ_CP061725.1, read on the forward strand.
CGTTTGGTGTCGTGGGTCGACAGCGTGGTCATGCTCGCCGGCCAGCGTTCGTGCCGGGCGGCGGCGAAGCGGTGGAAGCGGCCGGGCAGGGTGCCGAAGTGGGCGGGGCTGCCGCCGACCTCGTTGAGCGCGACGAACCGCGTCCACCGGTAGTAGGCGGTGTCCTCGACGCCCTTGGCCATCACCGCGCCGGTGAACTGCGGGAAGCGGCGGGCCAGCTCGTCGTCGGGGTCGCGCAGCCGCCGGGTCACCGCGTCCAGCGCGCCGGTCAGGTCGGTGCGGCGGCGACCCGCCTCGGCGCGGGCGTTGGCCAGGTGCCGGGCGCCGTCGGGCGGGTAGCCCCGGTAGACCGGGAATGCGGCGGCCAACTCGGCCAGGGCGGCGCGGGCCGCGTCCGGCTCCACGTCGGGAGCGAGCGCGGCCAGCCGGGTCAGCTCGGTGGCGAGCAGCCGGGTGGCGGCGCCGAGCTTCGTGTCGTGGGTCAGGTCGGCCCAGGAGGTGGCCCGGCCGACCAGCCGGGTGTCCAGGGCGGTGAAGGCGGCCTCGGCGTCGCTGTCGACGAAGAGTCCACCGACGGCGTTGAGGGCGTCGTAGCCGGTGGTGCCGTCCACCGGCCAGGACGGCAGCTCCTCGCCGTACTCCAGGATCTTCTCCACCACCAGCCAGGCGTCGGGGGCGGCCTCGCGCAGCCGGGCCAGGTAGCCGCCGGGGTCGCGCAGCCCGTCGGGGTGGTCGACCCGGATGCCGTCGACCTCGCCGGCCGCGACCCAGGCCAGGATCAGCTCGTGGGTGGCGGCGAACACCTCCGGGTCCTCCACCCGCAGCCCGGCCAGGGCGGCGATCGAGAAGAACCGGCGGTACGTCAGCTCGGCGTCGCCGCGTCGCCAGGAGACCAGCTCGTAGTGCTGCCGGTCGTGCACCTCGCGGGGACTGCCGTCGCCGGTGCCGTCGGCGACCGGGAAACGGTGCTCGTGGTAGCGCAGCTCGCCATCGGCGATCTTCAGGTCGGCCAGCGCGTCGGGGTCGTCGGCGAGCACCGGCAGCAGCAGCCGGTCCCGCGTCCAGTCGATGTCGAACCAGCGGGCGTACGCCGAGTCGCGTCCCCGGCGCAGCACGTCCCACCACGCCGGGTTGGCGGCCGGTACGGCGACTCCGGCGTGGTTGGGCACGATGTCCACGACCAGGCCGAGCCCGGCCGCGCGCAGCGCCCGCAGCAGGCGCTGCCGGGCGGGCTCGCCGCCGAGTTCCGGGTTGACCCGACGGTGGTCGACGACGTCGTAGCCGTGCGCGCTGCCCGGCGCGGCGGCCAGCAGCGGCGCGCTGTAGAGGTGGGTGACGCCGAGGTCGGCGAGGTAGCCGGCGAGGCCGGCGGCGGCGTCCAGGTCGAAGCCCGGGCTCACCTGCACCCGGTACGTCGCTCCGACGGGGGTCACGGTCATGGTCAGGCCACCCTCTCCAGCACCACCAGCGAGCGGTCCGGTACGCAGACCGAACCGCCGGTCTCCACGGTGGTGCTCTTGTCCTGGTCGGGTTCGGCGGTGCTGATCACGAGCTCCCAGCGCTGGCCGAACTCGGCCGGCGGCGGGGTGAAGTCCAGTGGCGCGTCGTGGGCGTTGAAGCAGAGCCAGAACGAGGCGTCGTGGTGGCGTTGGCCGTACTGGCCGCGTTCCCGGATGCCCTCGCCGTTGACGAACAGCGCCACCGAGCGGCCGAAGTCGTTGCCCCAGTCCTCGCCGGTCATCTCCCGCCCGTCCGGGGTGTACCAGGCCAGGTCGGGCAGGGGCTCGTCGACCCCGCGACCGTGCACCGGCAGGCCGGTGAAGAAGCGGCGGCGCTGGAACACCTGGTGCTGGCGGCGGAACTCGACCAGCCGGCGGGTGAAGTCGAGCAGGTCGGTGTCGACCGCGTCCCAGTCGACCCAGGCCAGTTCGCTGTCCTGGCAGTACGCGTTGTTGTTGCCCCGTTGGGTGCGGCCCAGTTCGTCGCCGTGGCCGATCATCGGTACGCCCTGGGACAGCAGCAGGGTGGCGATGAAGTTGCGCTGCTGCTTGGCGCGCAGCGCGCGTACGCCCGGATCGTCGGTCTCGCCCTCGACGCCGCAGTTCCAGGAGCGGTTGTGGCTCTCGCCGTCGCGGTTGTCCTCGCCGTTGGCCTCGTTGTGCTTGTCGTTGTAGGAGACCAGGTCGGCCAGGGTGAAGCCGTCGTGGCAGGTGACGAAGTTGATGCTGTGGAAGGGGCGGCGGCCGTCGTCCTGGTAGAGGTCGGCGGAGCCGGAGATCCGGGAGGCGAACTCGGCGAGGGTGGCCGGCTCGCCGCGCCAGAAGTCGCGGACGGTGTCCCGGTACTTGCCGTTCCACTCGGTCCACTGCGGTGGGAAGTTGCCGACCTGGTAGCCGCCGGGGCCGACGTCCCACGGCTCGGCGATCAGCTTGACCCGGCTGACCACCGGGTCCTGCTGCACCACCTCGAAGAAGGTGGAGAGTCGGTCGACCTCGTAGAACTCGCGGGCCAGGGTGGCGGCCAGGTCGAACCGGAAGCCGTCCACGTGCATCTCGGTGACCCAGTACCGCAACGAATCCATGATCAGTTGCAGCGAGTGCGGGTTGCGGACGTTGAGACTGTTGCCGGTGCCGGTGTAGTCGACGTAGAACTGCCGATTATCTTCCGACAGGCGGTAGTAGCTGGGGTTGTCGACGCCCTTGAAGCTGAGCGTCGGGCCGAGGTGGTTGCCCTCGGCGGTGTGGTTGTAGACCACGTCGAGGATGACCTCGATGCCGGCCGCGTGCAGCGCCTTGACCATGCCCCGGAACTCCTGCACCTGCTGGCCCAGGTGGCCGAGTGCCGAGTAGGCGTGGTGCGGGGCGAAGAAGCCGATGGTGTTGTAACCCCAGTAGTTGCGCAGCCCCAAGTCGGCCAGGCGGTGGTCGTTGACGAACTGGTGCACCGGCATCAGCTCGATGGCGGTGATGCCGAGCCGGGTCAGGTGCTCGATCATCGGGGGCGAGGCGATGCCGGCGTACGTGCCGCGCAGCTCCTCGGGGATGCCGGGCAGCCGCATGGTCAGCCCCCGGACGTGCGCCTCGTAGATGACCGAGTGGTGGTACGGGATGCGCGGCGGGGCGTCGTTGCCCCAGTCGAAGTACGGGTTCACCACCACCGACTTGGGCATAAACTGCGCCGAGTCGGTGACGTTCATCCGCTCCGGGTCGCCGTGCTCGTAGTCGTAGACCGCCGGATCCCACTGCACGTCCCCGTCGATCGCCTTGGCGTACGGGTCGATGAGCAGCTTGTGCGGGTTGCACCGCAGCCCGTTGCCCGGCTCGTACGGGCCGTGCACGCGGTAGCCGTACCGCTGGCCGGGCCCGATCCCCGGGATGTACGCGTGCCAGACGTACGCGTCCACCTCGCGCAGTTCGACCCGGCGTTCGTGTCCGACGTCCCACTCGTCGAAGAGGCACAGTTCGATCTTGTCCGCCACCTCGGAGAAGATCGCGAAGTTGGTGCCCAACCCGTCGTACATGGCCCCGAGGGGGTACCGCTCGCCCGGCCAGACCTGCATGTCGCTCCTTCGCACCACGTGTCACGGGCGCGCGCCCGCACCCGTGAGCACACCCGTCCGGGGGATCCCCGCGGATGCGCGCGGCGGTAATGCCCCGCACGGTCCGCCACCAATCCATCCGATCGGGTGAATGCCTGGTATCCGCCCGGCTGATGCGAGATGAACCCTTGTGGTGCCGTCCGTCACTGTGGCCGTCCTCAAGGTGCGGAATCACCCATCATGCCGTTTCCTTGTTACCGGGCAAGCTCTCGCGTGCCCGAAACCCTACGCTGTTCCCCCGCCGCCACCGACGCCGGCGCGTTTTCTGCTGCACGGACGGAGACTGATGTGACGACCCTGCGGGTCGGTGGGCGTACCGCCACCGCCGCGGACCGGATCCACCGGCCCACCCTCACCTCGCGCCCCCAGATCCCGGCCCAGCCCGGTCCGGCCACCCCGCCGCGCACCCACCGCATCCTGATGCTGTCGTGGGAGTTCCCGCCGGTGCTCGTGGGCGGCCTGGGCCGGCACGTACACGCGCTCTCGGTGGCCCTGGCCGCTGCCGGCCACGAGGTCACCGTCGTCACACGTCACTGCGAGGGCGCTCCGCTGGAGGAGTACGTCGACGGCGTCCGGGTCGTCCGCGCCGCCGAGGACCCGGTGGCCTTCCCGCTGGCCACCGAGAGCCTGCTGGCCTGGACGATGGCGTTCAACCACACGCTGACCCGGGCCGCGCTGCGCGCCGCCTCCTCCGGCGGCTACGACGTCATCCACGCGCACGACTGGCTGGTGGCGCACGCCGCGATGACCCTGCGCGACCACCTGGACCTGCCGCTGGTCAGCACCATCCACGCCACCGAGGCGGGTCGGCACCAGGGCTGGCTGCCCGAGGAGATGAACCGCACCATCCACGGCGTCGAGCACTGGCTCAGCACCGAGTCGACCCGGGTGGTGGTCTGCTCCGGGTACATGCGCGAGGAGGTCAGCGCCCTGTTCGGCGTACCGACCGACCGCGTCGACGTGGTCCCCAACGGCGTGGAGCCGCACCGGTGGCGGGTGTCGGCCAGCGCGGTGGCGCAGGCCCGGGCCCGATTCGCCGGGGACGGCCCACTGGTCACGTTCGCCGGGCGACTGGTCTACGAGAAGGGCGTGCAGCACCTGATCGCCAGCCTGCCCAAGCTGCGGGAGCGGCACCCCGGGCTGCGTGCGGTGATCGTCGGCGACGGGCCGTACCGTGGCGAACTGGAGGCCGACGTGCACCGGCTCGGCCTGGGCGGCATGGTCAGCCTGCCCGGCTTCCTCGGCGGCACCGACCTGCCCGCGGTGATGGCCGCCTCGGACTGCTTCGCGGTGCCCAGCATCTACGAGCCGTTCGGCATGGTGGCACTGGAGGGCGCCGCCGCCGGCGCCCCGCTCGCGGTCGCCGAGACCGGCGGCCTCGCCGAGATCGTCGAGCCGGGCGTCACCGGGATGACCTTCCGGCCGCACGACCCGGACGCGCTGACCGACGCGGTGCACGCGGTGCTCTCCGACCGGGAGCGCGCCCGCATGCTGGCCCGTCGCGCCCGCGCCATGGTGCACGAGCAGTACGGCTGGGCGGCCATCGCCAGCCGCACCGGCTCGGCGTACGCGACGGCCATCGCCCAGGCCCCGAACGTCGCCGCCGAACGCGCCGCCCAGCAGATGGCGCTCGGCCGGTCGCGCCCGGTGGTCCCGGACGGCAACCTGCTGGCCGCCGCCGGCCTGCGCTGACCGACACCAGCACCGTCGCACGACACGGCCCTGGCTCCCGCCGAACGCTGGAGCCGGGGCCGGCACCGTTCCGGCCGCACAGCGGAAGGGCCGCGTGGGCACTGTCCGGGTGAGGCCGCCGCCGGCCCGGAGTGGCCAGCCCGGCGGTCGGTGGCGGCGGCAGCGGTGTCGTTGTAAGGAAGGGTCCCCTCCTAACGCCTGCGGTATAGGAGGGGACCCTTCCTAACATCAGCGCTTCTCGAAGGGGAGGTAGTCCCGTTCGGTGGCACCGGTGTAGACCTGCCGCGGGCGGCCGATCTTGGTCTCCGGGTCGTTGATCATCTCGCGCCACTGCGCGATCCAGCCCGGCAGCCGGCCCAGGGCGAACAGCACGGTGAACATCTTGGTCGGGAAGCCCATCGCCTTGTAGATGAGCCCGGTGTAGAAGTCCACGTTCGGGTAGAGCCGGCGGGATACGAAGAAGTCGTCGGCGAGCGCGATCTCCTCCAGCTGCATCGCGATGTCCAGCAGCGGGTCCGGCTTGGCCATCCGGCCGAGCACGTCCTGCGCCGCGTTCTTGACGATCGCGGCACGCGGGTCGTAGTTCTTGTAGACCCGGTGGCCGAAGCCCATCAGCTTGACGCCGTCCTGCTTGTCCTTGACCTTGCGGACGAAGGACTGCACGTCGCCGCCCTCGGCCTGGATCCGCTCCAGCATCTCCAGCACCGCCTGGTTGGCTCCGCCGTGCAGCGGGCCGAACAGCGCGTTCACGCCGGCCGAGACCGAGGCGAAGAGGTTGGCGTTGCTGGAGCCGACCAGCCGCACGGTCGACGTTGAGCAGTTCTGCTCGTGGTCGGCGTGCAGGATGAACAGCATGTCCAGCACGCGGGCGATCACCGGGTCGACCTCGTACGGCTCCGCCGGCACGCCGAACGTCATCCGCAGGAAGTTCTCCACGTAGCCCAGCGAGTTGTCCGGGTACAGCAGCGGCTGCCCGATCGACTTCTTGTAGGCGTACGAGGCGATGGTGGGCACCTTCGCCATCAGCCGAACCGTGGACATCTCCACGTGCTCGGCGTCGAACGGGTCCAGACTGTCCTGGTAGAAGGTGGAGATGGCGCTGACGGCCGAGGAGAGCACGGCCATCGGGTGCGCGTCCCGGGGGAACCCGTCGAAGAACCGGCGCATCTCCTCGTGCAGCAGCGAGTGCCGCCGGATCCGCTCGGTGAACTCGGTCAGCTGCTCGGTGGAGGGCAGCTCACCGTAGATCAGGAGGTAGGAGACCTCCAGGAAGGAGCTCTTCTCGGCCAACTGCTCGATGGGGTAGCCACGGTAGCGCAGAATGCCCGCATCGCCGTCGATATAGGTAATCGCGGACGAACAGGCGGCGGTATTGACGAAACCGGGATCGTAGGTCGTCATCCCGGTCTCCTTCAGCAGCTTGCCCACGCCGATCCCGGCGGGGCCCTCGACCGCAGGATGTACCGGCATCGACAGCTGCCCGCCGGGGTGATCGAGCTTGACTTCCGTCATGTGGTTCCTCGCTTCGCCGGCAGATCTACGTTGAATTGCCTTCGCTTCTACCGTAATTGCGGTTGCGGCGACACCGCCTGCCGTGGTTCGGCGGTGAGGTATGCGTCACCCGATTCCCGACCACACGGCTGGGAAACCCCGACGACGAGGACGAACAGGCACGAAGGAAGCACGAAGAGTGTCAGTTCGCGGCAGATGCGGAACTGTCCGAGCGCTCAGTCACGCGGCCCTCGTGGGGCGACGGCGGCGCGTCGGTTTCAGGCGATGGCGAGCCGGCGCAGGTCCCCGGCGGCGCCGACGAGATACAGGTCGAGCCGGTTGGCACCGGGGCGGAAGAGCCGGTCGTCGGCGAGCAGCGCGGCGAAACGGCGACCGCCTGCGTCCGGGGACACGACCGGCACCACGGCCCCGACCACCCCGTTGACCGCCACCGCCAGCGACGTGCCGTCGGCGACCCGGTCGGGCACGGTGCCCCAGACCATCGCCGGCAACCGCCCGTCGTCCGGGTCGACGGCCCGGAAGGCGTCCTGTCCGCCGACGACAGCGGTGCCGCCGGACGGCGCGTCACCCACACTGGTCCCGACCAGGGGGTGCGGCTGCGGCGGCGGCATCGCGGCGGGCACTCCCCCAGGGATCGGCATGGGCTGCGACGGCCGGTCGTAGAAGACCTTGCCCGGCTCGGTACGCGGCGCCTGCCGGGCCGAGCGGCCGTCGACCTGCCACGGCAGCCGGATGGCCGCCTCGTCGGCGATGGTGGGCAGCAGGTCGACGTGTTCCCAGTTGCGATCGTCCACCCGCCCGGCGCGCTGCCCCGGCGTCCGGACGAACGTCGGCACCCAGGCCACCTGATCGGGGGCGGCACGGATGGCGCCCTCGCCCCGGCCCTGCGCCCCCTCGGTGAAGCTGACGCCGTGGTCGGCGGTGACCACCACCAGCGCCCGGTCCCACAGCCCGCTGGCGCGCAGCGTACGGATCGTCTCGCCGATCAGCCGGTCGGTGTAGCCGAGCTGCGCCAGGTGCCGCTGCCGGGCCAGGTCGACCCACCCCTCCCCCTCGTTCGGAAAGTCCTCGGGGGCCTCGTAACGCGCACCTGACGGCAGGTACGCCCACGGGCTGTGCGGCATCAGCAGGTGCAGGAAGTGCAGCGTCGGCCGGGACGACGGGGTCAGGCCGTTCAGGAAGCTGGTGAACCGGGCCGGCTGGTTGACGTTGAGGCTGTCCCAGCGGAACTTCGGGTCGTTCGGCACCGGTTCGGCGGCGTCGATACCCGCCTCCTCGGCGGTGCGCTCCCGGTACGAGTCCTCCGGGTCGATCCGGCTGTCGTGCGGTGCGGTGATCTGGCGTGCCAGCTTCCCGGTCTCCCGGACCAGCACCCCGATCCCCTGTTCCGGGGCGACCGGCTGCTCGCAGCGGCTGGGCGGGCAGAGCCGGGTGATGCTCTCCTCGGCCCGGATGTCGTACAGGCCGCCGAAGGCGGTGAAGAGGTTGTCCGGGTAGTGCGAGTAGTGCGGGGCGAACGGCTGGGCCGGGTAGCGGCCGGTCAGCATGGCCGGCAGCGCGTACGGCGTCCAGCCGCTGACCCCGGTCGAGTTGCGGTACCAGGTGGAGCCGGCGGCCAACTCGGCGAAGTGCGGGTAGCGGGCCGTGTCGACGCCGCCGTCCGCGCCGAGCAGCGAGACCAGCGGCAACTCGTCCAGCACCAGCATGACCACCGGCGGATGCAGGTCGCCGATCGCCGTACCGGCCGCGCCGCCGTCGCCCCGGGGCAGCACCACCGGCCCGGTCGGCGAGGCGAACAGGAACAACCCGACGAAGAGCAGCGGCCCCACGGCGGCCACCCGCAGCACCCGCCCCGGGGCCCGCCACCGCCGGTGGGCGAGCGCCGCCGCCACCCCGGCCACCGCCGCCACCAGCAGCAACGGTACGCCCCGCAGCGGCGTGACGTGCCGGCCGACCTGCACCGCCAGCGCGCCGACCAGCAGGCCGACCAGCAGGGTGTGCGTCGCCGCCCGGGTGGGGCGTCCGGCCAGCCCGGACAGCATGCCGAGCAGCCCGAGCGCGACGGTGGGCAGCACCGCGACGAGGGCGACCAGCAGCAGGATCTCGCCCCGGTCGGCCCGGTGGAACAGGAAGAAGTCCGGGCTGCGGCCGAGCACGTCCAGCAACGGCTGGGTGACTGCCAGCCCGACCAGGGCGGTCACCTCCAGCACCCGACCGCCCTCGGCCCGCCAGCCGCCCCACCCCCACCGGCGACCGGCTTTCCGGGTGCCGTCCGGGTCGCCGGGCACGACCGGTGCGGCCGGCTCGCTGGCCTCCGTCGCGTCAGCAGGTCGGTCAGCCACCCAGGGCCACCCGGTAGAGGGTGCGGGTGCCCGAGGGCAACTCCAGCCGGTCCTCGACGGTGCCGTGCGCGCCGAGCAGCGCCTCGAAGGTGTCCCGCCGGTAGTCGGGGAAGAGACCGTCGGGCTTGTTCGCCAGCAGTCGGGCGGCCATCGGGTCGTCGGGGTGGACGAACTCCACCACCAGGCGGCCGCCCCGGGCGGCGTACCCGGCGAGGCAGGCGACCACCTCGGGCAGCGGCACGTTGCGGCCGATGGCCAGGTGGTGCACCAGGGCCAGGGCGAGCACGGTGTCCGCGTCGGCGCGGGCGGCGAACGAGGCCCGCTCCACACCGCGCCAACCGCCACCGGGCGACGGGTCGGCAAGGTCCATCACCAGTGGCAGGATCCGCGGCTCGCCCTCGTCGCGCAGCGTCCGGTAGAGCCGGTCGAGCACCGCCGGATCCTGCTCGACGGCGACGACGTAGTCGGCGTGCCGGGCGGCGAGGCGGGCGTACCGGCCGTCGTTGGCGCCAAGGTCGAGCACCAGGCGCGGCCGGGCGGCGCAGGTCAGCGCGGCGACCACGAACCGTTCCTTGCCGGCCCGGTCGTCGCCGGAGTAGCCGCAGGTGCGCTGGTAGTCCACCCAGTGGGTGGCGGGGGGCCGGTGGTCGAGGCGACGGACCAGCTTCTCGATCCCCCGGACGGTGGCCAGCGCCAGTTCCCGGGTGTAGCCGGCGGCCCGCAACTGGGCACGCACGTCGGCGGTGCTGGTGGCGGCGCTGCGCCGCTGCACGCTGCCGTGCAGGTGCACGTGGGTCGGTACGCCCGGCAGCAGCCGCCGTACGCCCCGGAACAGCGGAACCATCTGCTCCGGTTCGATGCCGTCGATCCGGGCCCGCAGCCACGGCTGGAAGTCCAGCCCCAGGTGGGCGCCGAGCATCAGCGGATAGAGCAGCGTCTGGCAGAACTGCCGGTAGCCGGCCCACGGTTCGCCGTCGCGCAGCGGGGCGAACGACCCGACGTCGATGAAGACCGGCTCGATGCCACGCCACTGGAGGTTGTACGCCGAGCCGTCCTTGGTGGTGAAGCCGGCCGGCAGGGCCGCCCGAAGGATCTCCAGGTGCAGCAGGGCCGCATCGCGCAGCATCGCGAAGGACCATTCGTACGGGTGGGAGACGAACGGGATCCGCTCGTGCCGCAGCACCGCCGCCCAGGCCGGGTGTCCCGGGCCGGCCGGGTCTTGCGTGCCGGCCGGTGCGGCGGAGGGCGGCATCTGCGCGGCCGGTAGCTCCTCGGTGCCGCACACCTTGCCGGCCGCGAGCAGGGGCGGGAAGAAGGTGCTGTCCGCCAGGGCCCGCCAGTGCTGTGCCGCCGTCTCGTCCAGGGCCCGCAGCACGTCGTGACCGGCGTGGAAGACCCGGTTGGCCGGGTCGCGGAAGGAGCCGGGCTCGGGCCGCAGCTCGACGCCGGGCAGCGCCGGCCGGATCGACCGTCCGAGGTCGGGGATCGCCATGCCAGGCGGGTCAGTTCTGGTCGGTGGGCTGGCGGCGGAACCGGTCGACGAGTCTGCGCCAGTAGAGTTTGGCCGCCACCGCGACACCGGCGACGCCGCCGACCACCGCCTGCACGATCAGGCTGCCGGATCCCGCGTCCAGGTAGGCCAGGTGCTCCACCGACCGCTCCTTACTCTCGCTGTTCACTAACCCTGCCGACATCAACCGAATTGCACGTTTTGCCGGGCTCCTGCCACCGTACGCGGCTTGTCGCTGCCGGCCGGGCACAAACGCTCACTTCCCCGCGTTCGATTCGATTCCACAGCGCCGGCGATGTAAGGAGGGGTCCCCTGCCGACGACCAGCAGCCCGGCCGTCGACGACCCGCGACCGTCCCCTCCCTCATCATGGTCCCCATCGTGGGCCGACGGGCTGGGCTCCACGTGTGCGGTAGCTGTGTGCCGGCTGCGCGGACCCGCCCTGCGAGTGCGGGCTCGTCACTCGGTCACGCCGACCGGGTCGGTGCGGACGAAGCGCATCGTCCAGGCCCCCGTCCCGTCGGGTCGCTGCCGCGCGTAGAGATGGTCGGCGGCGGGCTCCGGCGCGGACACCGACCGGCGCAGCACCCACAGCCGGGGCGGTGCCCCGTCCGGGCCGGCCGGCAACGCCCGGACCAGGTCGTCGGCCGGGCCGCCAACGAAACGTACGGTCACCTCACTCATCGTGTGCTCCGCTCTCCGTTCGTCCGGTTCGTCGCCGTCCCGGCTCGCACGCTAACGCACCGGCCGCCGCCGGAGGCCGGTTTGCCCTGATCAACGACGGGGTACCGTGCCCGACGCCGCAGACAGGTGGGGCGCGGCACAGCGGCACGAGGGCGAGGAGCGGTCCATGCGGACGCTGGACGGGCGATACCGGCTCGAACAGCGCATCGGCGTCGGCGGGATGTCCGAGGTCTGGCGCGCCCACGACACGGTGCTCGACCGGCCGGTCGCGGTGAAGCTGGTGTCACCGGGGCAGCCGGACGGGGACGCCTCGGTCGAACGGATCCGCGCCGAGGCTCGGTCGGCGGCCCGCCTGGTGCATCCCAACGTCGCCAGCGTGCACGACTTCGGCACCTGCGCCGGCCTGCCCGGTCACGAGCAGCCGTACATCGTGATGGAGCTGGCCGAGGGGCTGACGCTCGCCGCCCACCTGCGCGCCGGGCCGCTGGACTGGCAGATCGCGGTCCGGGTCTGCGCCGAGGTCAGCGCGGCGCTGGCCGCCGCCCACGCGCACGGCATCGTGCACCGCGACGTGAAGCCCGCGAACGTGATGCTCACCCCGTCCGGGGTGAAGGTGCTCGACTTCGGCATCGCCTCCCCGACCGGCGCCGCCGACACCGCCCCCGAGGGCGTGGTGGTCGGTACGCCCGCCTACCTCGCCCCCGAGCAACTGCGCCGGGCGCCCGCCACCCCGGCCGCCGACATGTACGCCCTCGGCGTCCTGCTCTACTGCTGCCTGGCCGGGCGGCTGCCGTACTCGGCGGACAGCGTCACCCAGTTGCTCGCTCCACACGGGCGGCAGCCACCGCGCCCCCTTCCCGAGGTGCCGGGCCTGCCCGCCGAGGTGGCCGACCTGTGCCGGCGGTGCCTCGCCGACGATCCGGCCCTGCGGCCGACCAGCCTGGTCACCGCCCTGCTGCTGGCCGAGGCGGTGGACGCCCGGGTGTACGTGCCGATGCGCCAGCCGCTGCTGCCCCGCCAGGATCCGCCGGTGAGCCCGTGGACCGACCGGGCCGCGGCCGAGGTCACCGAGGCCGCCGCGCGGGTCCAGTGGAGCCATCATCCGCGGTGAGTTTCACCCGATCGGGCTCGGGTAGCCGGGCGGGGAGCGACGGGAGGAACGCGATGAGTTCCTGGCTGAACGAGGTTGCCACGGCCACCGCCGAGGGTGGCCACATCCACACCGACGACGAGGCGCTCTCCACCGGCCTCGCCTCTCCGTTGGCGGCACACTGCAGCGGGCTCACCCCGTCGCAGCTGCTCGCCGCCGCCTTCGCCTCCTGCCTGCACCACGCGGCGGTCGAGGCGGCCGGAGGGATCACCGACGAGGCGCACACCGTGCAGGTACGGGCGGAGGCCAGCCTCGGCCGCGACGACGACGGCCGGTACCGGGCGGACGTGCACGCCTCGATCTCGTCGGTGGGCCTGACCCGCCAGCAGCTCACCGAACTCGTGGAGCAGGCCGACCGGCTGTGGCCGTTCTCCAGCGACGACGGCGGCCGGCACCGACTGACGGTCACCTCGGCGGAGAACGGCCGGCACTGACCCGCCTGGGCGCAGCGGCCCGCACCGCCGACCCTCGCCGATCATGGCGTCGTGGCACCCGGCCCGGGGCGGTGGGGACGGTGGGGCGGGTGGGGACAGGGGGGCCGACCGCCCGGGCGGCGATGACACGGTGGGCCTAGGCGACCCTCCACCGTTCAGGGGAGGCACCGCCGGTCGTCGATAGACGGCAATGAGATCGCTATTTCGTCCTTTTCAGACCGGCAAATCCGTCATAGCGGGAACGACGGATAGCCGAGGTGCATCCGCTATCCGGTGAACCGTGCAGTATCGACCGGTCAACAACCACAAATTGTGACGCATGCCACCAAGCGGGCCGGTGGCATCGGGCCGAGGGCTTTCTAGCCTCGGCGGGTGCATCCCGACGACCCCATCGACCAGAAGCTGACCCCCGAGCCACCGACGAGCCGTACGGCCGACGGAGCATCGTCCGAATGGGCGATACGACGGCACCGCCGCGTGGCATCCCCACGCATCCGTGCCCTGTTGGCCTCCACCCCGGTCCGGGTGGCCCTCGCCACCGGCCTGACCTGCTGCCTCGGCGTGGCGGCGGTGGCCACGGCGAACCGGGACGACGAGACCCCCCGGGCCCAAGTCGCCGAGTCGGTGGCCGATCGCGCCGTGGCCGCCGAGGACGACCCCGCCTCCCGCTCCCTCGATCGCAGCCCCTCACCCACGCCCGCCAGTCCGAGCCCCAGCGCGTCGCCGAGCGCCTCGTCGAAGCCGACGCCGAAGAAGACGCCGAAGAAGACGACCTCACCGAAGCCGAAGAAGACGACGCCCGCCCCGCCGGCCCGCCCCAAGCCGGTCGCCGGGCTGACCCAGTCGCAGATGGACAACGCCAAGGTGATCGTGGACGTCGGCGTGGACCTCGACATCCCGCGCCAGGGACTGGTCGTCGCCGTCGCCACCGCCATGCAGGAGAGCACGCTGCTCAACTACGCCAGCGGGGTGCTGCCCGAATCGCAGAACTACCCGCACCAGGCCATCGGCTGGGACCACGACTCGGTCGGGCTGTTCCAGCAGCGGCCCAGCAGCGGCTGGGGCAGCGTCCGCGACCTGATGCGGCCCGCGTACGCCTCACGCGCCTTCTACGAGGCGCTGCTGAAGGTGCCGGGCTGGCAGCAGATGAGCCTGACCCTGGCCGCCCAGGCCGTGCAGATCTCCGCCTACCCGTACGCGTACGCGCAGCACGAGCAGCGGGCCGCCACGATCGTGGCCGCGCTGACCTGACCCGTCCTCGACGGTCCGGCCCGTCGTCGTACCCGGGCGGCGGCCGGACCGGCGCGGCAGTGCCGACCGTGGCGGCGGGTGTCAGGCGCGCTTGGGCAGCACGACCACCCGGCCGAAGAACTCGTCGATGCGGTGCACGACGTCGTTGAAGTCGTCCAGGTCGATCGGCTTGGTCACGTACGCGTTGGCCTGCAACGTGTAGCTGCTGATGATGTCGGTGTCGGCGTTCGACGTGGTGAGCACGACGATCGGGATGGTCCGCAGGTCCTCGTCGTTCTTGACCTCGCCCAGCACCTGACGTCCGTCCATCCGGGGCATGTTCAGGTCGAGCAGGATGACGTCCGGCCGGTGCGCCCCGATGTGCCGCCCCTCGCGGCGCAGGAACTCCATCGCCTCCTCGCCGTCACTGACCACGTCGATGACCTTGTCGACGGTGGAGCTGGCCAACGCCTCCTCGATCATGAGCACGTCACCCGGGTCGTCGTCGACGACCAGGATGTGTACCGGGTCAAGGGTGCGTGCGCCCATCGTTACCTGCCTCAGGTCTGCGAGGACGGGACCTCCCGGTCCCGCGCTGGCGGAAATCTAGCCCATCCCCGGACGGTCGGTGGTCGCCGGGTCGACGGCGTCAGCACAGTACCCCAGCACCTCGGCGAGACCCGTCACCTTGAGCACCCGCTCCACCCGGCCGGTCGCGCCGGTGACGCGCAACCAGCCACCGTGGGCCGCCGCCCGGTTGTCCCCGCGGACGAAGACCGAGATGCCGGTCGAGTCGCAGAACGTGAGGTCTGTCAGGTCGACGAGCAGCCGTCGCTCCCCGGCGTCGGCCAGCCGGTCGATGACGGCGTTGAGCTCTCCGGCGGTACTCATGTCCAGCTCACCGGAGAGCCGGAGGCGGGTCGGCCCGCCACCGAGACGCTCGGCGTACGTGACGGTGAACGTCACGGTGATCCCTCCCGCCGCCCAGAGACGGATGCTTGCAGTGGCGCAAGTATAGTGCGAGCCTGACGGCCGGCCGGATCTTACGCCTCGGCGCGCGCCGAGCGGGCGCAGCGCGCCGCCACCACCGAGCGGCCCGACCGGAGATATCCGGCGGCGCGGGGGAAGTCCTGCAGGACCCGTGCGTAGTGGCTCAGCACGGTGTCCACCGCGGCCTCCGGCACCCCGCGGCTGTTCAGTACGGCCACCAGCCAGTCGACGAACTCGGTGAACAGCGTGTCGTCGTCGACGTAGAGCGCGGCGGCCAGGAAGTCCAGGATGTACCCGAGGTCGCTGACCGTCGAGTCGAGCTGGGCCGGGATGTAGTCACGAGCTGCCGCATGCCGCTCTGCCAGGTCGGCCAGCGCACTGTCGATCAGCTCGCCGCGCCGCGAGACCAGGGCGGCGTACTCGTCGTCGGCCAGGTGCGCCAGGCGGGCCGGCGACGGTCCCGCCCACAACAGCCCCGGGCCACCTCGATGGCGGCCGGCTCGTCGGCCTCGGCGAGACAGTGCAGATACTCCTCGTACGCGGCGGCGGAGAGGACACCCCTGGTCGCGGTGATCACGAGCCGGTCGTCCCTTCCCCATCGCCGGGCGGGGTGGGCACCGCGTGCAGGTGCCGGTGTGAGCGTGGGTCGCTGCCGGTGGCGCGCAACGCGAGCACCGCGATGTCGTCGTGGTCGCGGTGGGCCAGCCAGTCGCAGGTGACCTGCTCGATCCGCTCGGCCAGGGCGGGCGCGGGCATCCGCTGGCAGCCGCTCACCGCCTGCACCAACCGGTCGGTGCCGAGCTGCTCCTCGCCCCGCCGCCCGCCGCGCGCCTCGGTCACCCCGTCGCTGTAGAGCAGGCACGTCTCACCGGCAGCGAGCCGGACGGTGACCTGGCCGACGCGCGGGTCCGGCACCACGCCGATGAGCATCCCGCGCAGCGGCAACTGCTCCACCTCGCCGGAGGCCCGCAGCAGCAGCGGCGGCAGGTGCCCGCCCCCGGCCAGGGTCAGCGACAGGCCACCGTCGCGGTGCGGCCGGAACACGCCCAGCACCAGCGTGGCGAACCGGCCCTGCCCGTGGGCCAGGGTGGTTTCCAGCAACGCGTCGTTGAGCAGGTGCAACAGTCGGCCGGGCTGCTGCTCGACCCGGTGCAGCGCATGCAGGCACTGGCGGAGCTGACCGGTGAAGACGGCCGCCTCGACGCCCTTGCCGGAGACGTCGCCGAGGAAGAACACCGAGCCGCCGTCGGGCAGCCGGTGGGAGCCGTAGAAGTCACCGCCGATCCGCAGGCCCGCCTGGGCCGGGCGGTACGCCGTCCCCCACTGCACGCCCGGCGCCTCCGCCGGTTCCACCGGCAGCAGGCTGGACTGCAGGGTGTCGGCCACCTCCGCCTGCTCGCGATAGAGCAGCGCGGTGGTCAGGGCCGCACCGGCGCGGGCGGCGAACGCGCGGATCAGGTCGAGGTCCTCCTCGGCGTACCAGTCGCTGGCCGTGCGGGCCACCAGCAGCACGCCGGCGGGCGCGTCCCGGCCGGGCAACTGCACCAGCCGGGCGCAGAGGTCGGCGGCGGACAACCCGGGCAACCACCCCGCCTCGACGGCCTGTTCGACGAGCCAGTCGACGGTGGGCGGCTGTACCCCCTGCAGGCTGTCGGCGACCGCCGGCGGCAGTTCGGTGGCGGACAGCACGCCCCGGTCCACCACCGGCGCCTCGTCGTCGGCGCGGCTGGCCCGCCACCAGCGGGCCCGACCGGAGCGCGGCGCCAGCACCAGCACCGCCACCTCCGCCAGAGTCGGTACGGCGAGCCGGACCACGGCTGCGGCGGCCCGGTCCGGGTGCAGCGGGTTGCCCAGCTTCTCGCCGACCACGGCCAGGAAGGCGGACCTGGCCCGCTCGGCCGCCAGCGCGTCGACGCGTTCGGCGCTCTCGCTGACATCCTCCACGTACCAGCAGTTCCGACCGGCCGACAGCGTCACCCGCCGGGCCCGGAGACGACGGCCGTGGTGGACGAACTCGGTCCGGTCGGCCCGCAGTCCGTCGACCGCGCCGAGCGTGCCGCCCACGGTGATCTCCGGCAGCAGACGTGCGGCGACGGGGCTCACGTGCCACACGGTGTCGTCGGGACCGCACACCACGAGTCCCTCGCGGAGGTGCTCGACCACTTCCGGCCATTCGGCTGCGGCGCGGGAGCGCTCCAGGGCGGAGAGGCCGGCGGGCCGGGACGCATCCGGGTGCCATGCCGAGACCCGGGCGACACGAGGCGGGGCAAACCGTCCGTCGCCGGGCTCGAGATCCCTGACGTCGGCACCCGTCACCAGCTCGGCCCTACTCCTTTGTCGATTCCGCACCCGCGTTGCGCGGTGTGCACGGTCGCGTTCCTCCACCCACCCTACGCTGCTCCCGCCGTACCGCCACCCGACAGCGATCCCGGGGCGGCGGCCCGCAGGGGCGGGGTCGGCCGGGGACGCGGGCGCACCGCCCGCGCCCGGGAGGCGGCGCAGATCAGGGATTGTTACGATCCGGGTCGCCCCTGCCCGCCAACCCCCGCGGAAGGCTGATCGTTGCTGTCACACGGTCGGAGATCCGAGACGACGCCGCTGAGCATGTCCGTCGACCGGTCCGATCCTGCGGTGCCCGTCATCCGGGTGGGCGGCGACCTGGCCTACACCACGGCGACCCCGCTCCGGATGGAGGTCGACCGACTGCTGGGCACCGACCCCGCCACGCTCGTATTCGACTTCACCGAGTTGCAGTTCATCGACAGCACCGGGCTCAGCGTCATCGTGCACGCCTGGCGGGAGGGCCAGCAGCACGGCAGCACGGTGCAGCTGAGTGCGGTGCCCCGGTTCCTGGAAACCATCCTCGACATGACCGGCGTCACCGGGCTGCTCGCCCGTCCGGTCGGTGACGGCGGGCCGGCGACCGGGCCGCAGGGCCAGCCGACGATCACCGCGTGAAACGGTCTCCGGACAGAAACGCCGACCCCGCGACTTGCGTCAGGCGCATGGAAAACCCGACACTGCGTCAACTGCTGGATCGCACCGGCCTGGCCGAGTTGCTGCTCCTGCCGCCGGCTGTGGCGGACGACGGCATCACCGCGGTCGGCTGACCGTACGGCGCGCGGGTCCGGCAGGGGTGGCCCCCGACCCTGGGACCAGGGGCCGGGGGCCGGAGGATGGCTCAGGGCGCCGGGACCGGACGGGTGGCGGCGCGATACGGCTCGGCGGTGCTCTCCGCGTCGTCGGGAGGTCCCGACTCCGGTGGCTGGAACAGATAACGGACGAACTCCCCATCCGTGCCGTCGTCCTCCGCACCGGGCCACTGGCCGGCGCAGTCGACGCCGATCACCTCGCGGCCGGTGCCGTCGGGCTCCTCCAGCAACGCCCACAGCGTCACCGGGTAGCACCGGGTGCTCTCGGCGGTCAGACGCCATCGCGCGTACCAGCCCGGTCGGGCGGGGACGATCTCGACAATCTGCTTCATCGGACCTTCCCTTCCGCGTGCCTCGGAAGTTCATGCCTCACACCGGGTTCCCCGGTCATCCCGAGCGTCCGTCCGGCGCGGGTGAGCGTCCCTCACCCGCGCCGGATGAAGCCTTCCGGCACGGTCCCGGGCAGTCGTCTCGCAGCCCCGCAGCGATCGTTTCGTGCCCCGCCAGGCCCGCAAGCGAGGCAAGCAGGCCGCCGACACCGGCGTGAGCCTGGGCGCCTCCAAGCAGCTCACGCACGACGACGTCGTCCGGCGTGCCGGCGTCGACTTCCGTACCGCCAGGGTCCGCGACCTGCTCGCACCGCCGGCAGCCGGCGGCTGGTCCATGCGGCGTGCACGGGGGCGGCGGACCTGTGGTCCGCCGCCCCGAGCCCGTCAGCGGGCGTGGGTCGGCAACTCCGGCGACTCGCTCTCCAACGGCACCGCGTCGGCGGGGATCAGACCCAGCTGCACCGCCGAGCGGGGCAACGCGGCGTCCAGCAGCCAGTCGACACTCACCCGGGCCCGGTTGCCCGGCATCGCCAGCAGGTGGTAGCCACGGGTGACGGCCTTCGCCGGCAGACCCGACAACGGCACCTTGAGCGGGTTCGCCGCCGCCTGCTTGCCACCGAGGTCGACCACCCAGCCGAGGTCGTGGTGCTGGTACGGTCGGCGCCGCCCCTGCCCGTACGACGCGGCGACATTGTGCGCGGCGAGTTTGCCCTGCCGCTGCGCGTGCTGGGCGGTCATCGTGCAGATCTCGCCGGGCCGGGTCAGGTCGGGCACCGCCGCGGCGTCGCCGCACGCGTACACCTCGGGGAAGCCGGGCACGTTGAGGTACTCGTCGACGACCAGCCGCCCCTTCTCCGTACGCAGGCCCAGGTCCGCCACGAACGGGTCGGGGCGGACCCCGACGCACCAGATCAGGGAACACGTGGGCACGTAGTCCCCGTCGGTGAGCGTTACCCCGTCTGCGGTGGCGACCGCCACCGAGGTGCCCATCCGGACGTCGACCCCGCGTCGGCGCAGCACCCGGTCGGCGGTGCGGGACATCCGCTGGTCCAGCTCGGGCAGCACCCGGGGCGCGACGTCCAGCAACATCCACTGCGGGCGGATCGGCAGCCGGGGGCGCTGGGCGGTCAGCTCGTCGGTGAAGAGCTGACCGTGCGCGGCCACCTCGGTGCCGGTGTAACCGGCGCCCACCACCACGAACGTGGACCGGGCCCGCTGCTCGGCCGGGTCCTCGGCCTGCTCGGCCAGCTCGATCTGGCGCACCACGTGATCGTGCAGGTAGAGCGCCTCGGGCAGGCCCCGGAAACCGTGCGCGTACTCGGTCACGCCGGGGATGGGCAGCAGTTTGTTGACGCTGCCGACGGCGAGGACGAGCCGGTCGTACGCCAGCCGGTTCCGCTCGCCCTCGGGCTGGGTGAACCCGACCCACCGGTTCTGCAGGTCGACGTGGTCCGCCTCGCCGATGACCACCCGGACCCCGTTCAGCGTTCCGGTCAGCGGCACGGCGATCCGACCCGGCTCCACCACTCCGGCGGCCACCTCGGGCAGCAGCGGCAGGTAGAGGAAGTAGTCGGTCGAGTTCAGCAGGACGATCTCGGCCCGGTCGCGGGCCAACCGGGTCAGCGTCTTCGCCGCGTGGTACCCGGCGAAACCGGCCCCCACGATCACCACACGAGGCTTCGTCATCCCGGGCCGGTTCCCGCCCCAAAGGCCGGCAAACGTCGACCCGGTGACCTACCGGCCCGGGGGCCGATCCGGCGGCATCGGGTCGGTCTGGGTCGGCCGCCGGACGGACCAGCCGCCGACCGGGCCGCCTGGTACCCGTCGGCCGCGGTGAGCCGCAGGTCGACGTGCTGCCCGGGTACGTGGCCGGGCGTACCACGCCCGGCTCCGCCACGGTGGCGGGTCACTGCCGTTCGGTGACGACCTCCTTGGAGCCGGGCACCACGTTGCGGGTGGCCCGCAGGCTGGTGATCGTCACGATCGTCAGCACACCGATGATGACCAGCAGCGACGCCAGGGTCGGGATCTCCGGCACACCCTCCCAGATCCCGTGCGCCCAGTGCAGGCCCAGCTTGACGCCGATGAATGCCAGGATGATCGCCAGGCCGTAGGTGAGGTGGACCAGGCGGCTCAGCGCCGCGTGCAGCACGAAGTAGAGCGCCCGCAGGCCCAGCAGCGCGAACGCGTTGGTGGCGAAGACGAGGTACGGGTCCTCGGTGATGCCGTAGACCGCCGGCACCGAGTCCACCGCGAAGACCACGTCGGTGGCGAAGACCGCCACCACGACCAGCGCCAGCGGCGTGAGAGCGCGGCGGCCGTCCACCCGCACGGTCATCCTGGTGCCGTGGTACTCCTGGACCACCGGCATGAACCTGCGCAGCAGCCGGACCGAGCGCATGTTGCCGATGTCCACCGACTGTTCGTGGCCGGTGAACGCGTCCCGCAGCAACTTCGCCGCGGTGAACAACAGGATCAGGGCGAAGATCAGGAACGCGAAGTCCAGCGTCTGCAACGCCGCCGCACCCAACGCGATGAAGATGCCCCGCAGCACCAGCGCGCCGGTGATCCCGAACAGCAGCACCCGCTGCGCCAGCTCGGTCGGCACCGCGAACGCCGCCAGCAGCAGCATGAACACGAACAGGTTGTCCACCGACAGCGACTTCTCGACCAGGTAACCGGTCAGGTACTCGAAGCCCCGTTCGGAGCCGAACTCGGACCACACCCAGGCGCCGAAGGCCAGCGGCAGCGCGATGTAGAAGGTCGACCAGCCCAGCGCTTCCCGCAGGGACACCTCGTGGGGCTTGCGGGTCACCACGAAGTCGAGCACCAGCAGGCCCAGCACACCGGCGATCGTCACCGCCCAGAGCGTGGGCGTACCCACCGTTTGCAAACCGGCAGCAGAATATGACAATTCGGACATGGGGCCTCCTCGAACACCGTGTCATGTTCGAGGTCTCCTTCACCCACCTTTCGATGGGCAACCACCCGAGGCACACCCGGGGCGTGCCGTACTGACCGGTATGGTTCGTGGGAAGTACTCCCCTCGTACCGCCAAGGTTAGGACAGCCCGATCCGGGCCGCCAGGTGGGGGCACCTGATCGGCGTGTTCCGGGCCCGGCCAGGGCGGAACCCGGAGTGACGATGCCGGCACCGGACCCGGACACGAGCGCCTATCGTGATGGCGGTGACCGCAGAGCAGGCGGCCGGCCCGCTGGCCGGCGTACGCGTGGTCGAGCTGGCCGGGATCGGTCCCGGCCCCTTCGCCGCGATGATGCTGGCCGATCTCGGCGCGGACGTGATCCGGGTCGACCGGGTCACCGACGTGGACCCCTCGGCCTTCGGCACCGCCCACCCGGACCTGCTCAACCGGGGACGGCGTTCCGTCGGCGTGGACCTCAAGTCCGCCGGTGGGCGTGAGGTGGTGCTGGCCCTGGTCGACGGCGCGGACGCGCTGATCGAGGGGTTCCGGCCCGGGGTGACCGAGCGCCTCGGCCTCGGTCCGGCCGACTGCCACCGGGTCAACCCGAAGCTGGTGTACGGCCGGATGACCGGCTGGGGGCAGGGTGGCCCGAGCGCCCCGTACGCCGGGCACGACATCGACTACGTCGCGCTGACCGGCGCGCTGCACGGCATCGGGCGGGCGGGTGAGCGGCCGGTGCCGCCACTGAACCTGCTCGGCGACTTCGGCGGCGGCGGGATGATGCTGGCCCTGGGCGTGGTCGCCGCGCTCTACGCGGTGCGGGGCGGCGGCACCGGTCAGGTGATCGACGCGGCCATCGTGGACGGGGTGGCGGTGCTCGGCACACAGATCCACGCGTTGCGGGGGCTCGGGCTCTGGCAGGACCCGCGCGGGGTCAACCTGCTCGACGGCGGCGCGCCGTTCTACGACACCTACGAGTGCGCCGACGGGCGACACGTCGCGGTCGGCGCGCTGGAGCCGCGCTTCTACGAGGAACTGGTGCGCCGCACCGGTTTCCCGCTACCGGGTGACGAGGCGCCGGACCGTACCGACCCGGCGAACTGGCCGGCGTTGCGCGCCGCCTGGGCGCGGTTGTTCCGGACCCGGACCCGGGACGAGTGGGCGGCCCTGCTCACCGCCTCCGACGCCTGCGTGGCGCCGGTCCTGGACTGGGCCGAGGCACCGGAGCACCCGCACCTGACCGCGCGGGACACGTTCGTGGTCCGGGACGGGATGGTCCAGCCTGCCCCGGCCCCGCGCTTCTCCGGCACCCCCACCTCGGTACGCCGACCGCCGCCCTGGCCGGGTGAGCACACCGACGAGGTGCTCGGCGAGATCGGCTACGACCCGGACCGGGTCGCCGCCCTACGGGCCGACGGGGCGGTCGGCTGAACCACCGGCCGCCGCCTCACCGACGCCGCCTCACCGGCGTCGCAGCGTCGCGCCGGGGGCCAGCGCGGGCTCGACCATGTCGCGGTAGTCGCGGGGCAATTGGACCATCAGCGTGTCGAACTCACCGGCCAGCGCCTCGCGCAGCGCGGTGAAGACCGCGCGCACCCCGCCCCGGGCCGCCGACGTCTCGACCCCGATGCGAAACGCCACCCGGGCCGCGAACTCGTCAGCGTCGAAGAGCTGTGCCGCCTCGCCGTCGGGGGTCGCCCGCATCGACTGCTGTAGCGGAGCCGGCAGTTGCAGGGCCAGGTCCAACGCCTCCCCGCCGGTCAGCCGCTCGCCCAGCGTCGTCAGCGTCGCCCGGGTCAGGTCCACCGCCCGCTCCGGCGTGGTACCGGCCCGCCGGGCCACCTGGTCGACGAACGTGTCGTAGTTCATCGCGTACCCCCTCAGCCGGGCGGTTACCCGGCGGAGCGGGCCGGAAACGGCGGCCGAATTTCCACCGGGCCGGGCGTGACGGCAGCAGTGGCGGGTAACCGCGGCCGGTCGTGGCCGGATCGAAGCCGGGAGGAGCCGACACCATGGCGAGTTACGCCGACGTCCTGCAGTACCTGTCCAGCCTGGACTACCCCGCCGGCAAGGACGACGTGGTCCGCGAGGCCGAACGCGAGGGGGCGCCGCCGGACGTGGTGCAGGCCCTGCGCGCGCTGCCGCCGGTGGAGTACACGAACAGTACCGAGGTGGCCCGTTCCGCGCACATCGACGCGAGCGAGGACGCCGACGACGCGCAGCGCGGCGCGGTCGGACGTGACAAGCGTCATCAGCGGGTGTCGCAGCACCTGCGCAGCATCTGACCCGACGGCCGGTCGACGGGCGAGAGCCCGGACCGGCTGTCGGCGTGACGAGGTCGGGGCACCCTACAGGGCTCCGACAGGCGGGCGTCCCGGCCGCGAACCGCGACCGGGAGCGCCGCTACGTAACCGCCTGCCCTGGTGGCACGGCTTGACCCGAACCGGGTCGCCATGACCAGACGGCGACAACCACCCGAACCGGGTGGCTGCTACTGCGGCCACCATACAGCACACCATCAGCCGAACGGACAGGGGGTGCCGACGAAGGTATTTATCCGTTTTGTTCAGCAGGCTGTGGTCAGTCCCGGAAGCCACCGGAGCGGTCGCGGGCCTTGAGTCGGACCGTGGGCAGAGCCGGGGCGGGCAGCGGCGGGTCGGGGTCGTCGGCGACCTGACCGAAGCGCCGCCCGGCCATCCAGTCCTCCCGGGCGGCGGCGATCTCCTCGTGGCTGCGACCGACGAAGTTCCACCACATCACCAGCGGCTCCTCGAACGGCGTCCCGCCGAGCAGCATCAGCCGGGTACCTGGTTCGCCACGCACGGCCAGGACGTCCCGGCCGGCGCCGAGCCAGAGCAGCGCCCCGGGCTCCAGCGACACGTCGTCCACCTCGGCGGCGCCGTCGAGCGCCAGCAGGGCGTACTCGAAGTCGCGCCGCAACGGCACCGCGACCGGGCCCGCCCCGCGCAGGTCGAACTGCGCGCCGAGCAGCGGGATGTGCACCCGGGCCGGCGAGACCTCGCCGCCGAGTTCGCCGACCAGCAGCGTGACGTCCAGGTCGCCGTCGCGCCACCGGGGCAGCTCGGCGTGGTGGGCGAAGTCGGCCGCGCCGGCCCGGGCCCGATCCGGCAGCGCCACCCAGAGCTGCACGCCGTGCATCAGCGGCGGATGGACGGCCGGGGACCGCTCGGAGTGCGCGATGCCGTGACCGGAGGTCATCACGTTGAGCTGGCCGGGCCGGATCGGCTGCACGCTGCCGAGGCTGTCGCGGTGCAGGATCTCGCCGTCGAGCAGCCAGGTCACGGTCTGCAGGCCGGTGTGCGGATGCGGCGGCACCTCCATGCCCGGCCGGTCAGCCACGTCGTCGGGGCCGAAGTGGTCGACGAAACACCAGGCGCCGACCATCCGACGGGTGCGTTGCGGCAGCAGCCGACGCACCGTGGTGTAGCGCCCCAACGGCACGTCGTGGCCGGGCAGCAGGACGCTGCCGGGATCGACCGTGGCCACTCCGGGTGGTCGGGTCTGCGCGGGCATCGACTCGGCACGTTCCACGGCCCGACTGTACGCCCGTGCGCCGGGCCCGCTCAGTTTCCGCGTACGGTCACCACGTTCGCGCCCGCCACCAGGTCCAGGAAGATGCGGTCACCGGCCCGGTCCCAGCCCGGCGAATCGAGCACCGTCTGCGGGGCGACCCCGTCGAGGCGCTCGTCGTACACGGTGACCGCACCGGCACCGGCGACCGACCGGACGCGTACCGGGACGCTGCCGACCACGATGACGTCGAAGCGGTTGACCCCGCCGGTGACCCGCACCACCACCAGCCCCTCGACGGCGGGCAGCCGCAGGCTGGTCCGGGTCGCTCCGCCGGCCAGTTCCAGGCCGCCCAGCCGGGCAGCGGCGAGGTCCAGCCACCGTTCGGCGCTTCCGCCGCTGATCGACAACTGCCAGCGCACTCGGGAGTTGAGCAGCACCTCGACCTCGCCCGGCGCCTCCCCGCCACGAGTGAACCGCAGCCGCACCCGGTCACCGACCAGCTCCGACCGGGGGCGCGTCCCCGACTCGGCCGGGCTGATGATCC
Organism: Micromonospora craniellae; assembly: GCF_014764405.1. Classification (NCBI taxonomy): domain Bacteria; kingdom Bacillati; phylum Actinomycetota; class Actinomycetes; order Micromonosporales; family Micromonosporaceae; genus Micromonospora; species Micromonospora craniellae. The sequence continues at coordinate 292,606 of NZ_CP061725.1, forward strand.
GGTACAGCTCCTCCCCCAGGTCCGCCACCCGCAGGTCGAACCGGGTCACCCCGTCGACCAGCTCGAAGGTGGCCCGTCTGCGACCGTCCAGCGGCGCGGTCTCGACCTGTTCGGGGCTCTGCGCCGCCGCCCGCTCCGCGCCACCCAGTCCGCTGGTGCCGTCGGGCGCGGCGGTGACCTCCGGCGTGGGCAGGTCGCCGGAGAAGACCCGGCCGAGCCGGTGCGGATCGGAGAGGATCACCACCACCGCGCCCGCGCCCAGCCCGAGCATCAGCACCGCGGCGGCCGCGAGCAGCCGCGCCCCGGCCGACCAGGTCGGCCGTCCGCCCCCGGTCTCGTCCCGGATCCCGGGCTCGTCCTCACCCACGGGCGCGTCGTCACCCACGGTCACGCCGCCGGTGACTCGCATGTCGTCACCGACGGTGGTCGGTGGTACCGGCACCCCGTCTCCCGACCCCCGCCCCGAGGGTGTCGGACGGTACGCCTCGTGCTCTGACTCGGCCATGCCACGTCCCCTTCCACGGTCCCCTACCAGCAGGTACGCGCCAGGAGGCGGGTCGGATCAGTCAGCGCGGCGACGAACCTCGCCCTCGGCCGGCGGGTCCAGCCGCCCGGCGACCTTGCCGGCGCAGTCCCCGAGGACCTTCCGAGCGTCCAGGCCCAGGCTCTCGATGGCGACCAGGGCGGTGAACGCCACGTCGGCGAGCTCCGCCGCCACGTCCGCCCGGGTGTGCGTGACCCCCTTGCGCGGGTTCTGGCCGAGGAACCCGATCCAGGCGCCCGCCACCTCACCCGCCTCCTCGGTGAGCTTGAGCATCCGGCAGGTCAGCTCCGCCTCCCCGGTGCCGTTGGCCGCGTCCAGCCAGCCACGCGCCGTGCGTACCCTCGTCCAGATCGTCTCGTCCACGCCGCCAGTGAACCTGACGGCGGCCACCATCCGTATTCTGGGGGCACCGCCGTGACGGCGGCGGTGACGAGGCGCGGCAACGACGCCATGCCCGAAACCGGAAGGACGTGTCGGTCATGCCGGAGACGGTCGAGTCGGTGTTCGCCAGTGTGGTCAGCCGCAACCCGGGTGAGCCCGAGTTCCACCAGGCCGTACGGGAGGTGTTGGAGAGCATCGGCCCGGCGCTGGCCCGCCACCCCGAGTACGCCGACGCCCGGATCATCGAGCGGATCTGCGAGCCGGAGCGCCAGGTCATCTTCCGCGTGCCGTGGGAGGACGACCGGGGGCGGGTCCGGGTGAACCGGGGGTTCCGGGTGGAGTTCAACAGCGCCCTCGGCCCGTTCAAGGGCGGTCTGCGCTTCCACCCCTCGGTCTACCTGGGCATCGTGAAGTTCCTCGGCTTCGAGCAGATCTTCAAGAACGCGCTGACCGGGCTGCCGATCGGGGCCGGCAAGGGCGGTGCCGACTTCGATCCGAAGGAATGCTCGGACCGCGAGGTGATGCGGTTCTGCCAGAGCTACATGACCGAGTTGTACCGCCACATCGGCGCGCAGACCGACGTGCCCGCCGGTGACATCGGGGTGGGCGGCCGGGAGATCGGCTACCTGTTCGGCCAGTACAAACGAATCACCAACCGGTACGAGTCGGGCGTGCTCACCGGCAAGGGCCTGTCGTACGGCGGCGCGCAGGCGCGCACCGAGGCGACCGGGTACGGCGCGGTGTTCTTCGCCGAGGAAATGCTCACCCAGAGCGAGGACAGCATGGACGGCAAGCGGGTGGTGGTCTCCGGCGCCGGCAACGTAGCGATCTACGCGATCCAGAAGGTGCACCAACTCGGCGGCAGGGTGGTCGCCTGCTCCGACTCGTCCGGGTACGTCCTGGACGAGAAGGGCATCGACCTCGACGTGCTGCGGGAGGTGAAGGAACGCCGCCGGGACCGGCTCGCCGACTACGTACGCGAGGTGCCGCACGCGGTCGCCGTCTCCGGGCGTACCCCCTGGGAGGTCCCCTGCGACCTGGCCCTGCCGTGCGCGACGCAGAACGAGATCGGCGGCGCCGAGGCCGCGCAGCTCGTCGCCGGCGGCTGTGTCGCGGTGGTGGAGGGCGCGAACATGCCGACCACCCCGGAGGCGGTCCGCATCCTGGGCCGGGCCGGGGTCCGGTTCGCGCCCGGCAAGGCCGCCAACGCCGGTGGGGTGGCGGTCAGCGCCCTGGAGATGCAGCAGAACGCCGCCCGGGAGTCGTGGACGTTCGCGGAATCGGAGCAGCGCCTGCGCGAGACCATGCGCGACATCCACGCCCGGTGCTGGGCCACCGCCGACGAGTACGGCCTACCCGGCGACTACGTGGCCGGCGCCAACATCAACGGCTTCCGCCGAGTAGCCGAGGCGATGCTCGCCCAAGGCCTCATCTGAACCGCTCCCTCCCCTCCTCTCCCCCGCCACCCCAGCCCGGTTGATCAAGAGGTTTCGGTGCTCGACGAGCGCCCGAGAGCACCGAAACCTCTTGATCGACAGCGAGGTCGGCACGCAGACGCTCTACGTCGGATGGATCGCACCGCACGGCGGACGGCGCGACGCCCTCCGGCGTACGCGTGGCCGTGATCTCCGCGAGCGTGCGCAAGGACCGGATGGGGCCGACGATCGCCGACTGGATCGTCGCCGCGCTGGGGAGTTCCGCCGACGTCGATCTGATCGACCTGGCGGACACACTCCTGCCCGACGACAGTCTCCTGTATCCGGGCGGTGGGCCGAAGAGTGCCGTGGCCGACCGGATCGACGCGGCCGACGCCTTCGTCTTCGTGATGCCGGAGTACAACCACAGCTACCCGGCCTCGCTCAAGCGCCTGATCGACTGGCACTACGCGGAGTGGCGCCTGAAGCCCGCGACGATCGTGGCGTACGGCGTGCACGGCGGATACCCCGCGATCGAGCAGCTCCGCGGGGTGCTGGCCGAATTCAACGTCGTGACCACCCGCCGGGTCATCGGCCTGCCCGCGCCGTGGGCGTCCCTGGACGAACAGCAGCGGTACGCGCCGGACGACGGCCTCTCCAGTCGCCTGGCCGGTTGTCTGAACGAGCTGCGGTGGTGGGCGACGTGTTGGCCGACGCACGCCGAACCCGCCCCTTCCCGACGTAGGACCGACCTGGCTGGGCTACGACGAACCCCCACCCGGTTGATCAAGGAATTTTGGTGCTCGACGGGCACCTGCAAGCACCACAACCTCTTGATCAACCGGGTGAGGGGGGCCGAGGCGTGGGGTGGACACGACGGTGCCGGTGCCCGCCGGAGGGAACGGCGGGCACCGGCACCGGTGTTCACTGTGGGTCAGTCGGATTAGCTCGCGCTGCCGAAGCGGCGGCGGCGCCAGAGCACCGTGCCGAGCAGCATGACCGCGCCCGCGGCGACGAGACCGCCACCGACCTTCATCGGCGTGCTCGTGCTGCTGCCGGTGACCGGCAGGTGCTTCTTCTTGTGCAGCACCCGGAGTTCGGTCGACGCGGTCCGGCCGGACTCCCGGCCGACGGCGGTGAAGGTGAGCAGACCGGTCACCGACGGGGTGTACCGGCGGCTGAACTCGCCCCGCGCGTTGGTCCGGGCCGTGAAGGTCAGCGGCGCGCTGGCCTGGAAGGCGACCGGAGCCATCGCGACGGTGCTGCCGTCGCTGCGGCGGGCGGTGCCGGCGGCGGGTGCCGCCAGCGGCCGGGTGGTGACGGTGATGTCGACCGTCTCGTTCGGCCCGAAGTTGCGGCCGGTCAGGATGACCGTCTCACCGAGGATGATGGTGGGTCGGTTCACCGTGAGCGAGGCCAGCACCGGCGGGTAGGGCGGTGGCTGCGGTGTTCCGGTGGCTGTTGGCGCCGGCTGCGGCTGCGCCGCCCCCGCCGCGCTCGGCACGGCTACCACGGCCAAACCGACCGTGAGCGCCATGATGATGCGGGATAGCCGCATTGTTGGTTCCCTCCTACTGAGTACAGCTTGGTGCGGTGACAACATGGGTGGTCCATGGGGTGGCGGTGGGCGTGAGCCACAGTTCGGCCGTGCCGCTGTCCGTCTTGCCGGTCAGCAGCGAGACCTGCAGCGTCCGGGTGTCACCCGGTCCTGTCTCGACGTTCACCGTGGCCACCTGGCGACGTCGCTCGGTCCCGTTGCCCACCGACGTCTCGGTACCGTCGAGGCGGGTGTCGAGCACCGCCCCGCCGGCCGGGCCGTAGACCGAGACCAGGGTCCGAACCGTGTACGGGTCTCCTGCCTGGGCCAGTCCGAGCACGGACTCGGTGAGGCCCGAGGCCGGCGCGGTGGATCGCAACGTCACCCGGAGGTGCAGTTCGCGACGGCCGTCGGCGTGGCAGTCGCCGACGGTGAGGTCGGCGGCCTGCCGGAGGTAGTAGCCGAGCTTCGCGCCACTGCCGTCGTTGAGGAACACGCCGACAGTGGGCACGGTGTCCTGTTCCGGAAGCGTCCCGGCCATCCGACTCTCGTCGAACACCCGTTGTTCCTCCGGATGGGCACTCCAGAACAATATCCGACGTTCTTGTATGGAGCGGCTAAAAGCGGACAATAGCCCGTTCGGGTGTGTGTTACGGGTGAAAAGGGTGTCGAACACGGTCGCGGCGGCGGCGGCGAAGAAGGTGTCCTGCTCCTTCGGGGCCATCTTCTGATAGGTGTCGCTGAGCAGGGTCCGCACTGCGTTCTCCGCGCTGAGCGACACGCCGCCGGGCACCCGAACCGGCCCGGTGGCCTGCAACAGGTACGACAGCACCACCGGGTCGACGGCGAGCACCCCGTCCACGGTGTCGCCACTGTGCCGCCGGTACATCTCCCGATAGAGCGCGGCGGCGGTCGGGAAGTGCGGGCTGAGGTTGACGTCGGCCGGGTACATGCCGGGCAGTTCACCCCAGAGGACGCGCTGCTCGGCCGGGACCTTCAGCGGTGTGGCAAACATCCCCATGCCACTGCTGGCACCCTGGTCGCCCATCTCGATGCGGCCCTTGTCGGCCCGGATCACCGCGTACGCGCCGAACATGCCGCCGGTGGAGCGCAGTTCCGCCGAGTTCTGCGACACCAGCAGGTAGCGCCGTGTGCCGTCCACCCCGAGCAGCGGCGGCAGCAGTCGGGTGGCCTTGCCGGCCGCCGAGGTCATGGTGGCCAGCCGGTCGATCTCGGCGCGCAACTCCTGGAGCGCCTCGCGCACCTGGCCGACCAGCCGGTCGGCGGGCACCGTGGACAACTCGGTGCGGACCCGCTGGATGATGGCGTCCACCTCGACCAACTCGTCACCGACGCCACGCAGACCGGTCAGGTCCAGCCGACCCTCGCGCGGCACCAGGCCACCGAGATCAACCCGCAACAGTGCCGGGAACGCCTGACGGGCCAGGTCGTCGACGGCGATGGAGATCTGCCGGACGGCGGCGAGGTTGGCGCCCGCGTACGGCGTGTGCTGGGCCGTCCACCAGCCGGGGTCGGCGGTGGCCTGACGGGCGGCGCCGGACTGCACCTGCAACGCGGCGAGGGTCCGCTGCGCCCGGTCGGTGTCGCCGCCGACCAGGTGCGCGCTCAGCTCACCGGCCAGCCCGGCGGCGTTGACCAGGTGCGCCCGGGCCTGCCAGCCCCGGAACCCCACCCATCCGGTCACGCCCGCCAACAGCGAGCCGACCACCAGCGTGACGAGCAGGGCGCGGCGCAGCCGGGCCCGTCGCCGCCGGCGCGACCGGCCGCGGGTACGGTGCGGGCTCTCGCGTTCCGTCACACCACTCTCCACTCCGAAATCGGACAGAAGCCACCATTGTTCCTAGCAGGTAACGAGCTTGTTGGTGACTTAATGACGCTCTTGGGTCATATGTGAGTTTCGGTCGTGGCTCATGTTCCGGGTCCGGCCGTCGGCCACTGCCCGCAGCAGCGCCTCGACGCGGTCCACCCCGGCCGGCAGCGACATCTCCCGCAGGTACGCCTCACGACCGCGCCGGCCCATCTCGACACGGGCCGGCGGGGGGATGTGCGCGGCCAGCCAGAACCGGTCCGCCAGGGTGGCCCAGTCCTCCGGCGGGCAGGAGAGCCCGGCCCGGGTCCGCTCGACCAGGGCGGCCGTGTCGCCGCCGGTCGAGACGACGACCGGCGCGCCGCAGGAGAGCGCCGCCTGGAGCTTGTCCGGCACGGCACTGCGCAGAGCCGGTACGTCCCGGGACATCACCAGTTGGTAGTCGGCGGCGGCGTACAGCTCCGGCATGTCCAACGGCGAGCGCCGGTCGACGAACCGGACGTTGTCGGCGCGCAGTTCGTCGGCGAGCCCCCGCACCCGCCGCTCGTCCGCGCCCGAGCCCACCAGGACCAGGTCCACGGTCTTCTCCAACGCGGCGGCGGCCCGTACCGCCGTCTCCAGCCCCTGCCGCGCCCCGATGGTGCCGGCGTGCATCACCACGCACCGGTCGTCGCGGCGCACCAGGCGACATGCGGCAGGTCCGGCCGTGGCTGGCTGGAAGATCCGCTCGTCGGTCCAGTTCAGCACCACCCGCACCTTGGCCGCGTCGACACCGACGCCGACCACCGCGTCCCGCAACGACGGCGCGGTCACCGCCACCACGGTGGCGGCCCGGTAGGTCAGGGTCATCGCCGCGCGGACCCGGGCCGCCCATCGCCCGTCGCCGCCGTCCGGCAGGTCCTCGGCCCACACGTCCGGCACGTGCAGCACCAGCGGGACCGGGCCGAGCAGGCGCAGCAGGGCCGCCGTGGCGAACGCGGTGGCCGGCGGCTGGTGCACGTAGAGCACGTCGACGCCGCTGAAGAACCGGCGCCCGACCAGCGCCGCGCTGCCGGCGAAGGAGAGCCAGGAGGCCATCCGGCCGCGCGGCGTGACATCGCCGGTGCTGTACCGGGGTACCCGCCGCACGGTCAGCCGGCGGCTGTGCGTCTCGTACCGCCAGCGCTGGCGCCAGCCCGGGTACACGTGCCCGCCCGGGTAGTCCGGGAAGCCGGTCAGCACCCGTACCTCGTGGCCCCTGGCGGTCAACTCCTCGGCCAGGCTGCCGGGGATGAAGGCCGGTTCCGGCGGGAAGTGGTACGTCAGCAGGCCGATCCGCATCCCGCCACCTCCCTCGGCGGACGCCGGTCCGGCGCGGCGGCCGGGTCCAGCGGCGGCCCGGCTGCGTACGATGCCGACAACCCCTCTCCGGGCGGTCGCCACCGGCGGCCGTCCCCGGCCGCGGCGCTGCCGCCCACGGTCACGACGTCGAGGGGGTCACCCATGCTCACCGGGGTGCTGTTCGTCTGCCACGCCAACCTGTGCCGGTCGCCGATGGCCGAGTTCACCGCGCGTCGCCTGCTCGCCGGACGGCCGTTGACCGTCGCGAGCGCCGGCACCGACGCCGTCGAGGGCCTGGCGATGCATCCGTTCGCCGCCGAGATCGCCGCCGGGACCGGCGAGGACCCGGCGGCGTTCCGCAGCCGGCGGCTCGCCCCGGAGCACCTCACCGAGGCGGTGCTGGTGCTGACCGCCACCCGACGCCAGCGTTCCATCTGCACCTCGCTGGCGCCGGCGGCACTGCACCGGACGTTCACGGTGCGCCAGTTCGGCCGGCTCGCTGCGGCGGCCGAGCCCGCGACGGACGAGCCGGAGGACTCGCTCCAGGCCGCGGTGGCCGCCGCCGCCCTGGCCCGGGGACGGCTGCAACCCGCCCCGGCCGAAGCCGACGACCTGCGTGACCCGGTCGCCGGCACGGCCGCCGACTTCCGCTCCTGCGCGGAGGAGATCGAGCGGTCCCTGCGCCCTCTGGCGGCGCTCATCGGGGCAGCCGGGTGAGTTCCTGGGTGTGATCGGGCCGGTCGGCGACCGGCTTGCGCTCGGCATGCCGACCGGCACCGGCCCGCCCGGCCTTCGTCGTCGCCGGTGTCTCGGCGACCACCCGGTACGCCTCGTACTGGTAGGCCTCCGCCTTGGGCACCCGGGCCATGTTCAGCACGCAGCCGAGCAGCCGGACCGAGACCGAGTGCAGCGCCCGTGCCGCCGCCGCCACCTGCGCCCGCGAGGTACGCCCCTGCTGGGTGACCAGCAGCGCGCCGTCGGCCTGCACCGCGACCACCACGCCGTCGGTGACCGCGAGCAGCGGCGCGGTGTCGATGATGACGATGTCGGCGGACTCGCGCAGGGCCGTCAACAGGTCCGACATGGCCTTGGAGCCGAGCAGTTCGCTCGGGTTCGGCGGCGCCGAGCCGCTGGGCAGCACCAGCAGGGACTTGTCGCCCCAGCGCTGGACCACGTCGCCGACCTGCACGTCGCCGACGAGCACGTCGGTCAGCCCGACCCCGGAGTCGATGCCCAGATAGTCGCCGACCTTGGGCCGACGCAGGTCGGCGTCGACCAGCAGGACCCGCCAGCCCGCCTCGGCCAGCGCGATGGCCAGGTTGCACGACATGGTGGTCTTGCCCTCGCCCTGCAACGCGCTGGTGACGGCGATGACCCGGGCGGGTTCGTGCACGTCGACGAAGCGCAGGTTGGTGCGGAGCTTGCGGACTGCCTCGGCACGCGCCGAGGTGGCGGCGTCGCCGACGATCAGCGGGGCGCTGCGGGCGCTGGCGTCGATCGGGATCTCGCCGAGCAGCGGGCTTCCGGTCACCCGTTGCAGACCGGCCGCGTCCCGCAGGCGTACGTCGGCCATGCCGCGCAGGATCGCCAGGGCCACGCCGGCCAGCAGGCCGATCAGGGTGCCGATGGCGGTGTTGCGCAGTGGCTGCGGCGAGACCGGGGTGGGGGTGACCCGTGGTCCGCTGACCACCTCGATCTTGATGGGTCCGGCGCTGCCGTCCGGTCGGGCCTCGACCTTCTGCACGAGTTCGACGAACTTCGCCGAGAGTGCCTCGGTCACCCGCAAGGCGCGGGTCTGGTCGGTGTCGGTCACCGACGCCCGCAGCAGGACGGTGCCGGTCTCGGTCGAGGTGCTGACCCGCCGCTGGATCTCCTCGGCGGTCAGCCCGAGCTGTCTGTCCGCGACCGCGGCCTGCGCGAGGCGGTCGCTGGTCAGCAGTTCGGCGTAGGACTTCACCCGCTGTTGCAGGAAGAGACCGCCCTGGTAGGCGTCGGTGACGCCCTGGCTCGGGGTGGTGACGAAGAAGGTGACCGAGGCGACGTAGCGAGGTTGCGCCCGGACGGTGATCAGAGCGGTCAGCCCGAGGGCCACCACGAGGGTGACCAGGACGATCCACCAGCGCTGGCGGACGAGTCGCAGTTGGCGGTACAGGTCCATCAGGCGAGCCTCCGTACCGGGCCGGTAACGCCAAAGAAACTCACGAAAACCCCCAAGGTCTATTTAATCTCGTGAACCATTAAAGCCGCACATAGGCGCTATGTCCGGAGTTAGGGGTTTTCCTCGGCAGAGGACCCGCGCCCGCAATGACCAACCGGACCGACCGTCCGTCGGAATCGCCTCTCGACCGGGAAAAATTCGATTTCTCGGCCGCGACGTGCCGGGCCCGAGCGCGCCTGGCCCCGCTGCACCCGCCGGATGTCACCCAGCCGGCCGCTGGCTGATCCGGCACGGCCTGCGCCCGGTCAGCCTCCGGCGGCCCGGCCGACCGGGTCGGCCGGGCGTGCCGACCGGCGAAAGTTCTCCGTCAACGCGCTGCTGAGCATCCGCCGCAGCAGCACGATCACGACGGTGGCGGCGAGTTCCCGCCAGGTCTGCTCACCGGTCAGCCGCAACAGGCCGGCGGCGACGAGCATGTCCAGCAGCACCCGCAACGCGGTCGACCGGGAACCGGTGGTGACCAGCGCGATCCCGGCGCCAAGCACGCCGAGCGCGGCGACGACGGTGGCCAACACCTGGATCACGACGCCCGCCCCGGCCGGTCGACCTGCCCCTGCTCGCGCTCGATCTCCCGGCCGAGGACGTGATTCAGCACCGTCCGGATGGCGGCGATCGCGGCGAGCTGGCCGATCTGGGCGAAGGTCGGCGACAGCGCGGTCCGCAGGATGTCCGCCGCCAACTGGAACTCCAGGCCGAGCACCAGGAACCGGCCGAGGGTCAACCGGATCCGGGTGAACACGGCGGCGTCGCGGTAGCGGATCCCGTCGACCACGAACCGCAGCGCGGCCCAAGCCGCTCCGACGACGATCACCGCCGCTCCGACGAGTTCCACCGCGATCACCAGTGTGTGGTGACCGCGCTCCAGGAGCACGTCGACGTTCACGCGGGCGACTACCCGGCGGGGCCCCGGGTAGTCGCCCGCGGTGTCAGGTCAGCTCCGCGACCGCCTCCACGATCAGCCAGATGCCGCTGAGCGCGAACAGGGCGGCGGCACCGTACTTGATGGTGCGCTCCGGCAGCTTACGGCCGAGCAGCCGGCCGACGACGATGGCAAGCGCGTCCGCGGCGACCATGCCGATCGTGGAGCCGATCCAGGTGCCGAACCAGCCGTACTGGGTGGCCAGGGTGATGGTGGCCAGCATGGTCTTGTCACCGAGTTCGGCGAGGAAGAACGCGATACCGACGGCGAAGACGGCCGACTTGCCACCCTTGGCCGCCTTGCGCTTCTCGTCCTCGGTGAGCGTGTCCCCGCGCAGGGTCCAGAGACCGAAACCGATGAAGGCCAGCCCGGCCAGCAGGCTGATCCAGCCGGTGGGCAGCGCGGCACCCAGACCGGCGCCGATCGCCACCGACGCCAGGTGCACCACGGCGGTGGCGATGGTGATGCCGATCAGGATCGGCACGGTGCGGTATCTGGTGGCGAATGCCAGGGCCATGAGCTGGGACTTGTCTCCCAGCTCGGCAACGAAGATCACGCCGAAACTGACCGCCAGCGCGACGAGGAACCCCTCCATGATGTCCTTCCGGATCAGGCCGGGAGGAGGATCTGGGGCACCCTCGACCCGGCTGTCAAGCCTGGGTCGAAGGTCTCGCCCACCTCGTCATGACGAGGCCGCGTGGCCGGATGCGGAACGCACCAGTATGTCGACCACGGCGTTGCGGGCTACTCCCCTTCGCTGCGGCACAGCCTAACCGATCGCCGACCGGCCAGACCATCTGGTGACCCGACACACGCCCGGGGTGTTCCGGTGCGCCCGTCATGCGGCAGTGGTTCAGTCCGCACGGGCCAGGGTCACCCCGAACAGGTCGTCGGGGTCGGTCCAGAAGCGCTCGGCGTGGAGCCCGGCCGAGGCCAACTCCGCGGCGATCCCCTCGGGGTGGAACTTCGCCGACACCTCGGTCCGCAACTCCTCCCCCTCGGCGAAGGCGACGTCGAGGTCGAGGACACGCACCCGTACCGGCCGCTGCGCCCGCAGCCGCATCTCGATCCACTCCTGCTCCGGATCCCAGAGCGCGACGTGGGTGAACGCCGCCGGATCGAAGTCGGCGCCCAGTTCACGGTTGAGCACCCGCAGCACGTTGCGGTTGAACTCCGCCGTCACCCCGGCCTCGTCGTCGTACGCGGGCACGATCACCGCCGGGTCCTTCACCAGGTCGGTACCGACCAGCAGCCAGTCCCCCACCTCCAACGCGGCTCGCGTCCGGGTCAGGAACTCGGCCCGCTCGGCCGGCAGCAGGTTGCCGATGGTGCCGCCGAGAAAGATCACCAGTCGCCGCCCACCGGCGGGCAACCGGTCCAGATGCCGGGTGAAGTCGCCGACGATGCCGCGTACCCGAAGCCCGGCATAGTCGGCGGCGAGCGCGGCGGTGGACGCGGCCAGTGCGCTGGCCGACACGTCCAGGGGCACGAACGTGCCCAGACCGCGCCGCCGGGTGAAGGCGTCCAACAGCAGCCGGGTCTTCTCCGACGACCCGGAACCGAGTTCGATGAGCGTCTTCGCGCCGGTCAGCTCGGCGATCTCCGTCGCGTGCGTGGCCAGCACCGCGCGTTCGGCGCGGGTCGGGTAGTACTCGGGCAACCGGGTGATCTCCTCGAAGAGTTCACTGCCCCGTGCGTCGTAGAACCACTTCGGCGGCAACCACTTCGGTACGCCGGTCAGCCCGACCCGGACGTCGTGCCGCAGGCTGCGGCCGATGTCCCGGTCGTCGAGGTGGATCTTCAGCGGCTCGGTGCTCATCCGTCTTCCCTTCCGTCGGGCGGTCGGTGGTGATCGGGTCGGCTCAGGGGGCGCAGGTGCAGCCCGGTGGCGGTGGCGGTGACCAGGTGACCGTCGGGCACCTCCCGCCAGGCCGGGTCGTCGTCGTGTGGTTCCGAGGCCAGCAGCACGGAGTCCGGTGTGGTGCGGACCGACAGGGCGTGCCCGGCCACGCTGGCGACCACCGTGCGACCGTCGGTGAGCAGCAGGTTGAGCCGCGACCCCGGGGCCGCCGCAGCGACCGAGGTGACCGTCTCGGCGACCGCCGGCCCGGGCGACAGCCCCGCGCGCAGCCGGTGCCGGACCAGCGCCCACAGCAGTGCCGAGTCGGTGGTGGCGTCGAGGGTGAGCAGGTCGCGTACCGGCAGGGTGGCGGCCAGCGGCACCACCGAGTCCGGCCAGCCGCGCACCACGCCGTTGTGGCTGAACAGCCATTGGCCCTCGGCGAAGGGCGCGGCGGCGGCGTCCACCACCGCCATGCCGACCGTGGCCGAGCGCACCGCGGCCAGCACCGCGCCCGTCGAGGTGACCGCCGCCAGGTCGGCGATGGTCGGGTCGCTCCAGATCGGCTGCGCCCGCCGGTACCGCACCGGATCGCCGCCGGCCGGCGGGTACCAGCCGACACCGAACCCGTCCGCGTTGATCGTCCCGCCGCCCCGCATGTCGCGGGGGGCCCAGGACTGGCGCACCAGCGAGTACGGCGGATCGAACAGCAGCTCCCGCAGGGTCAGCGGCGGCCCGAGGTAGGCCAGGTGGCGGCACATCAGGCGAACCGGACCACGACCGTCACCGGTCGGCCTCCTCGGGCCGCGCGTCCCGGGCGCAGCGGAAACCGCTGAAGATCTGCCGACGGATCGGGTAGTCCCAGTTGCGGAAGGTGCCCCGGCAGGCGGCCCGGTCGGTGCCGAACGACCCACCGCGCAGCACCCGGTGGTCGTCGCCGAAGAAGACCTCGGAGTACTCCCGGTAGGGGAAGGCGGCGAAGCCGGGATAGCCCCGGAACGGCGTCGACACCCACTCCCACACGTCGCCCATGAGCTGATGCACGCCGAGCGGGGACGCCCCGGCCGGGTACGCGCCGACCGGCGCCGGCCACAGGTGCCGCTGGCCCAGGTTGGCGTGCGCCGAGGTCGGCTCGTCGTCGCCCCACGGGTAGCGGCGGGACCGGCCGGTGGCCGGGTCCCAGCGGGCCGCCTTCTCCCACTCCGCCTCGGTGGGCAGCCGCTTGCCGGCCCAGGTGGCGTACGCCCACGCCTCGTGGAAGCAGACGTGCACCACCGGCTCGTCGTCGCGGACCCGGTCCCACCGGCCGAACCGCCGGTACGCCCAGCCGTCGCCGTCGCGCCGCCAGTGCATCGGCGCGCCCAGTCCAGCCTCCTGCCGGTGCCGCCAGCCCGCCTCGCTCCACCAGCGCGGATCGTCGTACCCGCCGTCGGCGATGAACTCCCGGTACGCCCCGTTGGTCACCGGGGCGGCGTCGATGACGTACGCGGGCAGCTCGACCCGATGGGCCGGGCGTTCGTTGTCCAGCGCCCACGGGTCGGCGTCGGTGCCCATGGTGAACGGGCCGGTCGGCACCAGCACCTCCTCCGCCACCCGGGCGGCCGGCTCGGGCGGCGGCGGCGCGTGCAGCACCGCAGGACCGGTGCGCAGCTGGTGGGTGGCGAGCATCGTCTCATCGTGCTGCTGCTCGTGCTGCACCATCATGCCGAAGGCGAACCCGTCGGTGACCAGCCGACGCTCGTCGAAGGAGACGCCGTCGAGCAGGTCGTACACCTTGTCGCGGACCGTCGCCACGTACGCCCGCGCCTCGGTCGGCGGCAGCAGCGGCAGTGACGGGCGGTCCTTGCGGGGCTGCTTGAAGGCGTCGTAGAGGTCGTCGATGTCGCACCGGACCGGTTCGCGTCCGCCGACGTCCCGGACCAGCCAGAGTTCCTCCTGGTTGCCGATGTGGGCGAGGTCCCAGACCAGCGGGGACATCAGCGGCGAGTGCTGCCGCGTCAGGTCGCCGTCGTCGACCGCCTCGGTCAGCCCGACGGTGCGGGCCCGGGTGCGGTCCAGTTCCGTCGCGATCCGTGCGCGCAGGTCCTCCGTGCCGAGGCCGGTGGTGGTGTCGGTCATCGCTGCCTCCTCTGGGCGGCGTCGCGCCGTCGTCGTACTCCCTGGTCGATCTCGTCGTGCAGGGCCGCCGGCAGGTCGAGCCGGGGCAACGCCGCCAGTGCCAGGTCGAGCAGGCCCACGGCGACGGTGGCCAGACACGGGTCGTGCAGGCCGTGCCGGGCGGCGATGAGCCAGCGGTCGGCCACCGGGAGGGCCAGCGCCATCGCGGCCTCGGTGGTGTCGGTGGCGCCGAGCAGTGCGGCGAGCACCGCCAGCGGCAGCGTCCAACCGCGCCCGGGTTGGGCGTCGACGTAGCGCAGTTCCAGGTAGCCGCGCGGTCGTACCGGTGGGAACAGCGTGCTCACGTGGTATTCGAGATCGTCGACGGTGGGCCGGCGGGGCAAGGCCCCGTCGATCCAGTCGGCGAACGTCACGTCCGGCGGCGGGGTCCAGTCGCCGCTGTCGTCCCGTACACAGAGCAGTGGGGCGGCCAGTGCGTACCGGGCCCAGGCGGCGGCCGGGTCGACACCGGCCGCGTCGGGTGTCCAGACCGGCGCGGTGCGCGCCGGGTCGATGCGGGCCCAGGCCCCCATCCGGGCCGACGCCCACCCGGTGTCCCGACCGGCGTGCCGGCCGGCGGTGGCGAAGGCGGCCAGCAGCGGTGGCCCGGCCGCGTGCACCAGCGCCCACCGGGCGGCGGCCTGCTCGGATCGGCCCGCGTCGAGGCAGACCTGCAGGCCGGCGGTGCTGTACATCATCGTCCGGCCGTCCGGGCCGTACCGGTCGAAGACCCGGCGCATGGCCCGGTAGCGAGGTGTGTCGATCGCCGGTCGCGGCGGCCGGTACGCGTCGATGCCGGTGCGGCCGAGGGCCAGGCCGGCGGCGTCGAGCAGTCGGGTGACCTGGTCGATGTCAGACTGGGTGGCGTCGATCAGAGCGGTGACGGAGGCTTGCGGCGGGGTGGAGATCTCCAGTTGCCCGCCGGGCTCGACGGTCACCGTGCCGCCCCGCAGAAGTCTGCGGGCGGGGCTGGCACGATCCAGGGTGGTGGGGCTGTAGGGCCCCAGTGCCGCTCTCAGCCGGGCGGCGTCGACGTGACGCGTGGGGTCGACGGTCTCGTGGACCGTCCATTCGAGCTCGACACCCGTGTACGTCGGTGGGCCGGTCTTGAAGCAGATCCGGGCGAGATGTCGGGCGGCTGCGGCGCGGTCCCGCAGCACGGGTATGTGATCGACTTCCGGTGAGGTAACCACGCGACGGCCCCCTGTTCCGATGCCGGCTCGGCAAGCGTCACCGTAACGTGCCCCGGTGACATCTTCGCGATGTCGACGCTTCCGTCATCATCTGTCTAACAGCGGCCGGCCGCCCGTCGAGTCGAATTCACATTCCTGTCGCAATCGGCGTGCCGGGCATCGCTTCCGGCCCTTCAAGACCGCCGCCGCCCCCTCGGCCAGCACGGTACGCCGCCACGTTCTCGGCACCGCCGGCCGCGTCCCGCAGGTCGGCGAAGCCGGGGCTCTCCATCGCCTTCTCCCGCTGCCGCTCGGACTTCGACAGGTAGGACCGGCAGTGGCCGGTGTTGCCGGAGTCCACCGGAGGCGACGTACGCCGTCGCCTCCGGTGCGCCCGCCGCCGACGGACTGGGCGGGGCGGTGTGCGAGGGCGGGACGGAGGTCGGTGCGCTGCCGGTCGGGTCGGCCGTCTGACCTCGACCGGCCAGCACCCCACCCGTACGCCCTGACTCACGGTACACGTCACATCACGACACGCCCCGTCACCGGTACGGTCGGCGGTAGGATGCGCGGGCACACCAGGCGCACCCTTCGGCCCCTCTGTGGGTACGGTGGTCACGTGTTGTCTTCGGAGGTCGTACTCAGCGGTCGGTACCGCCTGGACGAACGCGTCGCCACCGGCGGCATGGGTGACGTCTGGCGCGCGTCCGACCTGATCCTCGGCCGGCAGGTCGCGGTGAAGGTGCTGCTGCCCTCGCTGGTCTCCGACCCCGACTTCATCGCCCGTTTCCGCGCCGAGGCCCGGATCATGGCCGCGCTGCGCCACCCGGGCATCGTCCAGGTCTTCGACTGCGGCGAGGACGACCTGCCCGACGGTGGGCGGGCCGACTACCTGGTCATGGAGTTCGTCACCGGCCAGCCGCTGGCCAGGCGGATCGAGGCCGAGGGTCGCCTGGACGTGGGCCTCGCGATGTCGGTGGTGGCGCAGGCGGCGCAGGCGCTGCACGCCGCGCACCTCGGCGGCATCGTGCACCGGGACGTGAAGCCGAGCAACCTGCTGGTGCAGGAGGACGGCACGGTCGTCCTGGTCGACTTCGGGGTGGCCCGGTCCACCAACGTGACGAGCATCACCAGCACGAACGCGGTGCCGGGCACCGCCCTCTACATGGCGCCGGAACAGGCCGCCGGGCGTCCGGTCTCCGGGGCGACCGACCTGTACGCGCTCGGCGCCGTCGCCTACTGCTGCCTGACCGGCAGCCCGCCGTTCACCGGGGACAACCCGCTCCAGGTCGCCGTCCGGCATCTCGACGACCCGCCGCCGGACCTGCCGCCCGACATCCCGGAGGCGGTGCGGGTGCTGGTCGCCCGCGCGCTCGCCAAGGACCCGGCCGACCGGTTCAGCAGCGGCGCGGCGATGGCCGAGGCGGCACGGGCCGCGGTCTCCGACGGGTCCCTGCCGACGGTCCTGGCGCCGGCCGCCGGGGCGTTGCGCGAGCCCGGCCCGGACACCCGCACGGACCTTCCGGCGGGCGGCGCCGCGCCGGCAGGTCGGCGGCGGCGCGGCGCGCTGGTCGGCGCGCTCACCGCCGTGCTGGTCGGGTTCGTGGCGCTCGGCGCGGCCCTCGGCGCGACCAGCGATGCCAACACCCCGGCGGTGCAGCTGCCGACGACCTCGCCGAGCTCCGAGACCGCCGGGCCCGACGAGACGCCGGAGAGCCCCGGGGAGAGCGGTCCCGCCCGCGTCCCGCCACTGCGCCCGGCGGGTTCCACGGCCAGCCCGACCGAATCCCCGTCGGTACAGCCGAGCTCCCCGCAGCCCAGCGAGTCGAGTACGACCGAAACCCCGACCCCGACCCCGACCAGCGCCGAGCCGACCACGCCCAGCGCCACCCCGTCGTCGCAGACGCCCACCACGACGCCGACCACCACCACGCCGCCGGCACCCGAACCGCCGGACAACGGCGAGGCCAGCTGAGTCCCACCAGCCCGTATATCACCGAAACGGACGTACGGGGTCACACTCCGCTCTAGGCTCCTGACCAGCAGGTACTGTCTACCGGTCAGGAGCAAGTGTGAGCCTGGAGAAGTTGGTCGTCATCGGGCAGGGTTACGTCGGCCTGCCGCTGGCCATGCGCGCCGTCGAAGCCGGCCTGGACGTGGTGGGCCTCGACGTCGACACCGACCGGGTCAAGCGGCTCGCCTCGGGTGAGTCCTTCGTGGCGGACATCCCCGCCGACCGGCTCGGCCGGGCGCTGTCCAGCGGTCGCTACCGATCCAGCAGCGAGTACGCCGACGCGCGGGACTTCGACATCTGCGTCATCACCGTGCCGACACCGCTGCGGGACGGCACCCCGGATTTGAGCTACGTGGAGCAGGCCGGTACCGGGATCGCGCCGTACCTGCGACCCGGCTGCACGGTGATCCTCGAATCGACCACCTACCCGGGCACCACCGAGGAGCTGCTGCGCCCGCTGCTGGAGTCGGCCAGCGGGCTGCGCAGCCCCGGCGACTACCACCTGGGGTACAGCCCGGAGCGGATCGACCCGGGCAACCCGACCTGGCGGCTGGAGAACACCCCGAAGGTCGTCTCCGGGGTCGACGAGGCCTCCCTGGCCCGGGTCGACGAGTTCTACCGGCGGCTGGTGGAGCGTACGGTCCCGGTCGACTCGACCCGGGTGGCCGAGTTGACGAAGCTGATCGAGAACACCTTCCGCCAGGTCAACATCGCCCTGGTCAACGAGCTGACGATGCTCTCCCACCAGCTCGACATCGACGTCTGGCAGGCAATCGACGCGGCCGAGACCAAGCCGTTCGGCTTCATGCCGTTCCGGCCCGGCCCCGGCGTCGGCGGGCACTGCCTGCCGATCGACCCGTGCTACCTGTCCTGGCAGGTCAAGCGGCGCCTCGGCCGGCAGTTCCGGTTCATCGAGCTGGCCAACGACATCAACCACGAGATGCCCGAGCACGTG